>DGYI01000066.1:64724-73273 GCA_002396645.1 Firmicutes bacterium UBA5010 | reverse complement strand
CGACTTTGTCATCAGTCTGAGCACTCTGTTAAGAGTTCTTTATATAAAGCTTTTCTTTATTTTTATTATCTTTTATTTTTTACCTATGTATAAATAATGTTGACTTGTTCCGTATAAGGATTTATCTTGACTTAAGTTAAAGCCTAAGTCTATCCATTTTTTTATATCTTCTTCCGGTAGGGTTAAAATTTCACTTTCCTTACAGCCTAGGATATTTTCAATACCCACAAATGCTAATTGCTCTAAATTGTAACTTTTCATTAAGCTTTGTGCTTCTTCGGCGCTTGTAAAATATGCAGTTGTAAAACCAGCTTCTTCATTGTTTATCCCATCATTTAAATAGCTTAATAATTCCTTAACATCATTTTTCTCTCCATCAAACCTTAAATATGATAAAGCATCTTGGATAGGGGCATAATCGGATATGAATGCTGCAATCAATATTCCGCCGTTTTTCAATAATTTTAAAGCTTCTTCAATAGATTTTTTACGATCTTCTTCTTTAGTTAAATGATATAAAGGACCCATAAGTAATATTACATCAAATGTTTTATTTATATTGCTGAGATTTAAAGCATTTCCTTTAATATAATCTTCTAATTCTATGTTTAAGTGCTTAGATTTTTCCTTTGCTACATCGATATTATGCTGTGACAAATCTAAAAGTGTAACTTTATGCCCCTTGCTCGCTAAATAAAATGAGTATCTTCCGGGGCCTCCGCCAATATCAAATATCTCTGAATTTTTATTTGGTATATATTTATCCAGATACATTTTTGTAATCTCAAACTCAATTCTATGCCTGTCAAGTCTCGACCATTCGTCATATAAATTATCATAAAAATCTTCCACTCTACTCATATAAACACCTCTATAAAAAATTTTTTATCTTTACTTCTATGCTTATTAATATATTTTTATTATGTATATTAGCATAATGCACTTCAATTTGCAATTAATAAATATTAAGTATATATACTAAGCAGAGCTTTAGGCTATTCATATTTCAAATAGCCCGACATTAGAGATTATGGTATAATATATTTGACTCGATTGAAACTAATCAAATTAATATAAAACTTATTAGGAGGAAATTATGGATAGAAATTTTGAAAATGCAAGAGAAGCTCTTAATCAGATGAAAGAAAGATATTCTTGTCGCGCTTTCTCTGATGAAAAAATCCCTGAAGATATACTTAAGGAAATTATAGAGGTGGGTCTCAGAGCTGCTTCGGGTGGCAATTTACAGCCATATTCAATTATTGTTGTTAAGGATGAAGAAAACAAAAATCTTTTATATGAAGCTTGTGGAGAACAAAAGTTTATTCAAGAAGCTTCTGTAAATTTAGTATTTCTAATGGATTGGCATAAGTACGATATTTACACTAAGCAAAAAAATGCTCCTTTTGTCGCATATAAAACATTTTTCCATTTTCTCATAGCTATGCAGGATATAATGTGTACAGCACAAAGCATTGAGACTGCCGCATTTTTGAGCGGTATAGGTTCATGCTATGTAGGAAGTATAATCGGGGAGTCTTCTTTAGTAAAGGAAAAGTTAAATTTGCCTGATAAAACTTACCCTGTATTGGTATTATCCCTTGGATATCCGAAAAATGCCTCTCCTGCAAAGATTAATAAGCTAAGCTATGATACTGTGGTTTTTGACGAAAAATATAGAGATTTCACTGATGAGGATATATTCAAAGCATATGAGAGCAAATACGAAGGAAGAACTACTAATCTTCCTCAAAAAGACCCTTATAAATCAGAAAGTCTCGAAAAGTTTAAAAAGGCTCTTTTAACCTCATATCCTGATGACGAGGCTCAAAGGATACTTGAAAAAGCAATCGAAGATGGCTTTATAAATGAAACTCAAAGAAGATTTGGCTTGCATTATGCTTCTCATGTGATGCAGGAAATAAGCAAATGGGCATATGAGGATATGGAAAGCATGGGTATTTTCCCTAATGACATATAAGATTTTACGCTCTTTTTAACAATAAAAACCTCTAAACTGACTATTTTTACATCAGTTTAGAGGTTTTTTTTATTTATGGGGTAAAATTTTATATAAAAGCTATTGCATTATTTTTTATTTAGGTGTATAATATAATAAATTTTAGGTATGCCTAAAATAAAGTCAAGCAACAGATAAAAAACCAATAAACAATTTATATTCCTGTTAAAAGGTATAATTGGTTCAATAGGAGAAAATTATGGATTCTTATACAAAACAACTATTTCGCCGCAAGCTGCCTACTTTAATAATAGCAGTCCTTATCATTCTTATTGCTTTTATAGTTAAATTATTTTCGGTATAAAACTGACTTTTAAAATTACCAGAATATAGAAATAAACTTATTTAATCAAAATATGTAACAATTTTAAGCTATACTCATAAATTAATTTAGGGAAGCCTTATTTTTATTATCTATATTTACCTGCTTTATAAAAGCATAATTTATTTAATTTGCGAAATTTGTCCAAAATATATAATAAAACACGGGAGGATATAATATGACGCCAAATAAAGAAGATTACTTAAAAGCTCTGTACAAACTTGGAGGTATGGAGGAGTTAGTAAATAATAAACAGATTGCCGAGGCACTGCAAATCGCACCCGCCTCTGTAACCGAAATGTTGGGAAAGCTAAAACGCGAGGGACTTATACATTATGAGCCCTACAGAGGGTCTCGGCTGACTGCTGAGGGAACGAGCATTGCTATTACTATGGTGCGCGGTCATCGCCTTTGGGAAGTATTTTTGATGCGTCATCTGGATTATTCGTGGAGTGAGGCCCACGAGGATGCAGAGCTTTTGGAACATATTACTCCCGCAAGATTGGCAACACGTCTCGATAAGTTTCTGAATTACCCTGCTTACTGTCCTCACGGCAGCGCTATACCTAATCCCGATGGACAAATAAATCATACTGCCTTGCAGGAGCTTACTTTGCTCCCAATCGGCAAAATTTCCTGTATTCGTCGTGTCAAAGAGGAAAAAGAATTGTTAGATTATTTGCAGGAGGCAGGAATCACAATCGGCAGCTCAGTAAAAATTATTGAGGCCGGAGCATATGAAGGTCCCTTAACGCTTGATCTTGAAGGTAAGCGTGTCCAAATCAGTTATAAAGCTGCCTGTCAAATTTATGTTGATGAGACAGCAATACCATAAAAATTAATAAATTCAGGAGGTTTTAATGAATAAAAAAATCAAAGGCCTTATGGCCGCAGTTCTAAGTTTAACATTACTGTTCGTAGGATGCTCTGCTCCTACAGTGAAAACAGATTCTTCAGAAGATAAATTAAACATCGTTGCAACTACTACTATGTTAGCAGATTTATCCAAAATAATCGGCGGAAATCGCGTTAAAGTAGATGGTCTTATGGGACCAGGTATAGATCCTCATTTATATCAAGCCAGTGCGGGTGATGTTTCATTAATGCACAAAGCAGATGTTGTAGTTTACAACGGTCTGCATCTTGAAGGAAAAATGGGAGAAATTTTTGAAAACTTATCCGGACAGGGCTCTGCTGTAATCTGTATCGAGGATGGTCTAGATAAAACTAAGCTTCTTTCTTCAGAAGATGATAGTTCAATATATGATCCTCACATCTGGTTTGATGCGGATTTATGGAAAGATGCAGCTCAAATTGTTGCAAGAGGGCTGTCTGATGCAGATCCTGACAGCAAAGCTTATTATGAGGAGAATTTAAGTTCTTATCTTGAGGAATTAGATAATACGGATAAATATGTCCGAGACCGTGTATCAGAGCTTGCCAAAGAACAGCGTGTTCTTGTCACAGCTCACGATGCATTTCAATACTTTGGCAAGGCATATGGCTTTGAAGTGCACGGGTTACAGGGTATAAGCACAGATGCCGAAGCCGGAACAGCAGATGTAAGCAAGCTTGCCAATTTTATTGCAGAAAGGCAGATTAAAGCTATTTTTGTGGAATCTTCCGTTCCGCCTAAAACTATTGAAGCATTGCAAGCTGCTGTAAAGGCAAAAGGATTTAATGTTTCTATAGGAGGTGAGCTTTATTCGGATTCTCTGGGAGATGCCGAGTCAAAAGCAGATACCTATATATTAACTATGAAAGCGAATATTGATACAATTGTGGATGCTTTAAAATAATAGGAGGGAACAAAATGGATATGCAGCAAAACTATGTGGTGGAGGTTGAAGATCTTACAGTAGCCTATGACGCAAAGCCTGTTCTTTGGGATATTGATTTGAAAATTCCGAAGAAAAAGCTAATGGCTGTTGTAGGTCCCAACGGAGCGGGAAAAACAACGCTAATCAAAGCTATGTTAGGTCTTTTAAAGCCTGTCACCGGTGCTATCCGCTTTACTGACGAAAGCGGTAATGCACAAAAGACGAAAAATCGTATCGGCTATGTTCCTCAAAGCGGCAGCGTAGACTGGGACTTCCCAGCTACGGTGCAAGATGTGGTGCTTATGGGATGCTACGGTAAATTAGGTTGGATTCGTCGTCCTCGGCAGACAGATATTGAATTGGCAAAACAAATGCTTAAAAAAGTAGGTATGGAAGATTATGCATCAAGACAGATAAGTCAGCTGTCAGGCGGCCAGCAGCAAAGGGTATTTCTTGCTAGGGCTTTGGCTCAGGAGGCAGAAGTCTACTTTATGGATGAACCGTTCAAAGGTGTTGATGCACAGACTGAACGGGCCATCGTTACTTTACTGAAAGAATTAAAGGAGCAAGGCAAAACGGTGGTGGTTGTTCATCACGATTTGCAGACTGTGCCCGATTATTTTGACTGGGTTACCTTAATTAATTTAAGTATAGTTGCCAGCGGACCTGTTAAGGATGTATTCCACGAAGAAAATCTGAAGAAAACTTACCACAGCTCTGTAAAACTTTTAAAAGGAGCGGTGTAATATGAGCAGTATTTTAGCCTTATTTCATGACTACACTTTTCAAACCGTTGCACTTGGTTCTGCTCTTTTAGGGCTGATTAGCGGAGTTCTGGGAAGCTTCGCAGTACTAAGGAAGCAAAGTTTGCTGGGTGATGGAGTTTCACACTCTGCACTGCCCGGAGTAGTAATGGCTTTCATTCTGACGGGAAGTAAAAATACAGAGATACTTTTATTAGGCGCTTTAATTTCAGGGCTATTGTCTACTCTTTTTATAATCAGTATAGTCAGACATACCAGAGTGAAATTCGACAGTGCTCTGGCGCTTATAATGTCTGTATTCTTTGGATTTGGTCTGGTTCTGCTCACCTATGTTCAAAAAATTCCCAACTCCAATCAAGCGGGACTTAAGCGTTTTATTTTTGGGCAGGCATCTACTCTATTGCAACGTGACATTATCATAATGAGTGTGTGCGGAGTAATTCTTCTTACCCTAGTATTTCTGTTTTGGAAGGAATTCAAGCTTTTTACTTTTGACAGCGATTTCGCCCAAAGTCTAGGATTTTCACCGAAAAAATTAAATCTGCTGCTGTCTTTTATGATTGTGCTCGCTATAATTATCGGATTACAGACAGTGGGAGTTATTCTTATGAGTGCTATGTTAATCGCTCCTGCCGTAGCTGCACGACAATGGACTAACAGACTTTGGGTTATGGTGCTGCTTTCTGCCTCTTTCGGTGCTGTATCAGGAGTAGCAGGAACAGCTGCGAGTTCTCTGATATCAAAACTGCCTACGGGTCCTACTATTGTAATATGTGTAAGCACCATTGTAACATTAAGTATACTGTTTGCACCCGGCAGAGGAGTATTATACCGATTGTATCGTCACAGAAAAAACAGAATTTTATATAAACAAGGAGGTATGACTAATGAGTCCGCAGATTGAAATTCAAATCATTGCTGTGATAGTAGCAGTGGCCTGTGCTCTCCCCGGAGTATTTCTTGTTCTGAGAAAAATGTCCATGATGTCTGATTCAATTACTCATACTATTCTATTAGGTATTGTGCTTGCTTTCTTTGTCATTCATGATCTTTCTTCTCCTCTGCTTATTGCAGGAGCAGCACTAATGGGAGTTGTAACTGTTTGGCTTACGGAAATGCTCAGACGGACACACCTTTTAGCGGAAGATGCCGCGATCGGCGTGGTATTTCCCTTGTTATTTTCAATTGCAATTATTCTGATTACACGCTATGCAGGTTCTGTGCATTTGGATACCGATTCTGTGCTTTTGGGAGAACTTGCTTTTGCTCCTTTTGACAGAATGATAATATGGGGTGTGGATATAGGAGCTAAAGCAATATACACAACAGGAATTCTTCTGCTTATAAACCTTGCGGCAATAGTCATTTTTTTCAAAGAATTAAAAGTCGCAACCTTTGACCCTATGCTGGCAGCAGTAATGGGTTTTTCTCCGGCTCTGCTGCATTACGGGCTTATGACACTGGTATCACTTACTACAGTAGGAGCATTTCAAGCAGTAGGATCGGTACTTGTGGTTGCTTTTATGATCGGTCCTCCGGTGACGGCCTATCTTTTGACGGATAATCTCAAACATATGCTGATTTTGAGCGGAGTTATAGGAGCAATAAACGGAATTTTAGGCTATCACGTTGCAGCTATTTTTGATGTTTCCATTGCGGGAAGTATAGCAGTAGTTATAGGAATTGTATTTTTGACAGTATTTATTTTTGCTCCGCGCAGAGGATTAATAAGCTCTATTTTCAGACGAAAATATCAAAAAATAGAATTTGCTAAAGCAACAGTGCTCTTTCACATATCAAATCATGAATACAGCAATGAAAAATCTGATGAAACTGATATTGAAAATATAAGAGTACATCTTAATTGGAGTTCTGAATTTATCAAGAAAATTATTAAATTGCTGGAACATGATAAGCATGTTGTATTTGACAATGATGAGATAAAATTAACCTCTGAAGGTCGAGATGCCATAATCAGAAAACATAATGCTATTTTTTCAAGATAATACTCCACACATTTTTTTTGCTGTTTCTGCCTTAATTAATCAATTTAAAAACCTCTGAACTGATTATTTACATTAGTTTAGAGGTTTTTAAAATTAGAAATATAATTTAAGTCCCATAAACAGCATCACGAAAAGCTCGTGTTGTGATAAGCTGTGCTCAGGATTTAAGTGTGTCCTGTTTAGTCTAATTTGCACTTAATTTGCAATATTTAAGCACTTGACAAAAGCATTAAACATATATATAATCAAAAATGCGAATTGTTCGCATTTTATAAATAAGTTTTATATAAATTATTACTTGCAGCCTAAGGTTTGCAGATATCGGAAAGGACATGGAGCATAATGCAAAAAGAATATCGTACAAAATGCAGATCTTACATTGTCGAGTATTTGCAAAGAAATAAGGAAAAAAGATTCAGAGCTTCAGATGTTTTTTCTGATATGACAGCAAATAACAGACAAGTAAACCTCGCCACAATTTACCGTAATCTTGATAAAATGACGGAACAGGGCATTTTGCAGAAATATAAGACAGCAAACAGCGAAGCTTGTTTATATCAGTATATTGAGCCGCAATCAGAATGTCATAATCATCTGCATATGCAATGTGAAAAATGCGGCATGATTATTCATTTAGAATGTGATTTTATGGATGAAATATCACATCATATTGCCAAAGAGCATAATTTTTTTCTTGAATGTAAGGGCTCTGTTTTAACAGGCCTTTGCGGCAACTGCAAAACTTTATAATAAGATTAAGGAATAGGTATGAGTAATGCCAATAAAAAATAGAATCTTAACAATTACAGTTTTAATTATCTTCTTAATGGTTTCATTATTTTCTTATAATTTCATTATAGAGAACATTCATCATTCCTGCACAGGAGAGGAATGCTCTACATGTATACAATTAGAAGCTGTAATAAAGAATATTTTAAATTTCAAATTCATAGTTATTATGCCATTTATCATGGTAATTCTTTGTTTGTTCACGCAGCTTTATATAATAGCGGGAACATCTTTTAGTGTCAAGAAAACTCTTATTTCATTGAAAGTAGAATTATGGAATTAACTCCTTAATATTTGTTTTTATCATACACTGACCAATACTGATGTTAGTGTTATTTATGTATAAATTTTATATTATGGAGGTTATTATGAAAAAAAATAGAATATTAATTATTTGTATCGTTTTAGCAATGAGTATCTTTGTTATTTCTGCTTGCAGCAATAGCAAGGATTCGGCGGCAATAGCCGGTACAGAAAAAATCAGCGTTGTGTGCACAATTTTCCCGCAATATGATTGGGTGAGAGAAATTATAGGTGAAAATACAGATGATTATGAAATAACACTTTTAATGGATGATGGTATAGACCTGCACAGCTATCAGCCAAGTGCCAAGGATATAGCTACAATTTCCAATTGTGACTTATTTATTTATGTAGGCGGAGAATCAGATAAATGGGTTGATGATGTCTTAAAAGAGACTGTAAATAAAGAAATGAAAGTTATAAGTCTTCTTGAGGTTCTGGGTGATGCTGTTAAAAAAGAGGAAATAATCGAAGGTATGGAACACGAACATCACGAGCATGATGAAGATGAAGACCATGAGCATG
>DGYI01000066.1:303-64631 GCA_002396645.1 Firmicutes bacterium UBA5010 | reverse complement strand
ACCACGAACATGACGAAGATGAGTCTCATTTTCATGAAGACGACGAGCATGTATGGTTGTCTCTTAAAAATGCACAAGTGATTATTAATAGTATAAAAAACGTGCTTGAAGAAATTGACAGTAAAAATTCAGAGATTTATGCAAAGAATTATAACGATTATGTGAAAAAACTTTCTGAGTTGGATATGGAATATCAGGCAGCAGTAAATTCAGCAAAAAGAAAAACAATTTTATTTGCTGACAGATTCCCGTTCCGATATATGGTAGATGATTATGGATTAAGCTATCATGCCGCATTTGCAGGATGCAGCGCAGAGACAGAGGCAAGTTTTGAGACAATTGCATTCCTTTCCGGAAAAACTGAGGAGTTAAAGCTTTCATCAGTATTGGTAATTGAAAATTCCGATAATAAGCTCGCTAATACAATCATTGAAAATACTGCTTCAAAGAATCAGGAAATTTTAGTTATGGATTCTTTGCAGTCTGTCACTAATAAAAAATTAAAGGATGGATATTCTTATCTTTCTGTAATGAAAAACAATCTTGAAATATTGAAAAAAGCATTAAATTAGGAGGAAGTCAATATGACTTGTGTTTGCAAAACGCTTTTTACATGTAATGATTTAGCTTTAGGCTATGACGGAAAAATAGTAATAGAAAATGTTCAATTTGAGGTCAATCAAGGCGACTATCTTTGCATCGTCGGAGAAAACGGTGCGGGAAAAAGCACATTGGTCAAGACTTTGCTGCACTTAATGGAGCCGATAAAAGGTAAAATCATAACAGGTGAAGATTGGAAGCCATTTGAAATAGGATATCTTCCGCAGCAAACAGAAGTTCAAAAAGATTTTCCCGCATCCGTATGGGAAGTTGTTCTGTCAGGTACTTTGTCTAAGTGTAATAATCGACCTTTTTACAGTAAAAAAGAGAAGCTGCTGGCAGAGGAAAACATGAAGAAAATGGATATATGGGAACTAAGAAAGAAATGCTATAGAAATTTATCAGGAGGTCAGCAGCAGCGGGTATTGCTTGCAAGAGCACTTTGTGCGACAACTAAGCTGATTTTGCTGGATGAACCTGTCACAGGCCTCGATCCCAGAGCTGCTGCTGATTTCTACAATATAGTAAAAAAATTAAACGAGGACGGGATAACAGTTATTATGGTATCACACGATATCCGGACAAGCATAAAATATGCAAGTCATGTTTTGCATATGAGAAAGCATCAGAGTTTCTTCGGAAAAAGAGAAGATTATTTGAATAGTGATGCAGCAAAGATGTTCTACAACGCAGGAGGTGGATTTGATGAGTGATATGATAGCTAAGCTTCAATTTTATCTTGAATATCCCTTTGTGCAATATGCGCTCATAGTAGGAGTGCTTATTGCTCTGTGTTCCTCCTTATTTGGTGTTACACTTGTGCTTAAACGATTTTCCTTTATAGGTGATGGATTATCTCATATTGCATTCGGAGCAATAGCTATTGCATCTGTTCTTAAATTAAGCAACAATATGATATTTGTTATGCCTGTTACAATAGTAACTGCTATTTTGCTCCTTAAAACAGGTCAGAATACAAAAATAAAGGGCGATGCGGCAATAGCTATGCTGTCAGTGGGCTCTCTCGGTGTAGGATATTTGATTTTAAACATATTTTCGAGTTCCTCAAATCTTTCGGGAGATGTGTGTACTACTCTTTTCGGATCTACATCAATATTGACACTGACAAAAAATGAAGTTATACTATCTGTGATAATGTCTATTGCTGTAATGATTTTATTTTGTTTGTATTATAACAGAATATTTGCAGTAACTTTTGATGAAAACTTTGCAAAGGCAACGGGTGTAAAGGCAGACAGATATAATCTTCTGATTGCTGTAGTGACTGCGGTTATTATTGTACTGGCAATGAATCTTGTAGGCTCACTGCTTATATCTGCTTTGATTATATTCCCTGCTCTGTCATCTATGAGGGTAATTCAGAATTTTAAAGGAGTCGTTATTCTTTCGGCAATAATTTCTGTGTTATGCGCTGTGTTCGGAATGCTGTCATCTATATTGTTTTCAACACCTGTAGGCTCAACCATTGTTGCGGCAAATATTATAGTATTTTTCCTAAGCTATATCTCGGGAAAGCTGTTAAGGAGGTAGTGAAATGATTTTTAAAAATATATGTAAATTGGCAGTAGCAGTATTCTTGCTGTTTTCTCTGAGTGCTTGCTCCGATAAAAACAATAGCAATAAATTTCCGAATACGCAGGCAAATATTGATAAAGTTTTAGAAGAACAGGTTAATAGCGCAAAAAATAACTCCGATAAGGAAAATTCAAATAATTCAGATGAAAATTCAGGCAGCAAAGATACACAGGAAAAAGACAATGTTAATCAGGATGATATTCAAAATTCAGACTCCGAAAAAGATACTCAAAATGAGAGTCCCGATTCAAATACAGATTCTTTGGATGAAAAGGATTCAGATTCCGAAAAATCTGACCCGATTACAGATGGAGAAGAATCATCAGATACGGTTGATTATGATTTAACAGCTATGGGAAGCGATATGGTTTATGCTACAGTTTATCAGCTCATGATGAATCCTAAGGATTATGTAGGCAAGACATTTAAAATAAGCGGTACTTATTATGCCACTTTTTACGATCTTACACAACTGAATTATCATTATGTAGTAATTGCCGATGCGGCTGCTTGCTGTGCTCAAGGTATCGAGTTTGTATGGGATGACGGAAGTCATGTATATCCCGATGAATATCCTGAACACGGCACGGAAGTAGAGGTCACCGGAGTATTTGAAACGTATTTTGATGAAGCTGACATGATGGAATATTGCAGACTTCGAGATGCAAGCATGAAGATTTTACAATAATATCGTTTAAGCAATGTCCGAAAAGGAGGATAAGATGATGTTTCCGTTCCAATCAGTATTAAGACCAATTTTGAAATTACGAATTATTTCTTTTATATTTCAAGTTATTTCAATAATTCTTTCTTTAATACAGCCTTTATTAATCGGACGTTTATTTGATAAAATTAATTATACCGGCAATGACTCATCATTTGATTCTGTTATAGCTCTGTCAATAATATTAGTAATCGTATCCTTATTAGATTTTATAATATATTTTCTCAAAGAATATTCTTTTTCAAAGCTTCTTGCAAAGGGAGCTAATCTAATGCGGGAAAATACCCTTTCATCAGTATTAAAGCTGTCTCTAAAATCATTTGAAGACAAAGACAAAGGTGATACCTTGAATAAAATTCTGAATGACAGCGATTTGTATGCAAGTTATGCTGTTTCTGCAATCCCCCAGTTTATAATAATTTTTATTCGTGTAATTTCTATTTATATTATACTGTTTCGCATGAATGCGGCTTTGACTGTTATAGTAATTACAATATTTTTAATTTATCTGTTCTTATATTTTTATATAAATAAACATATAAGACCTCATATACAGTCAGAGAGAAGTACATATTCAAATGTAATGACTTATGCTCAGGAAACAATTGACGGATTTTCTACTATTAAAATTGACGGCAAAGAAGCCTATTTTAAAAAAAGATTCTCATCTGTTCTTCAACAATATTTGACAACAAAAATTGCTGTGCAAAGATATGTTTCACTTGGAAATGGTCTGTTAAATCTCTTTTATGCAATAATCCCCGTGATTGTACTTAGTGTCGGAGCTTATTATGTAATTAACAATCAGATTACGCTTGGAATAGTCATAGCATTTTATTCTTATACCCATTGGATTATTGATCCGGTTTACAGTTTATCGGATCTTAACAAACTGAGACAGCAAGCAAAGGCTGTTTTACCGAGATTATTGGAATTAAATACTGTTGAAGAAAGTGATAATAAGAAAATCATTGAAAAGATTGAATGTTTAGAAATACAGAATATAAGTTTCTTTTATAATGAAACTCATGAGATATTAAGAGATTTATCTTTGATTTTAAAGCCCGGAATGCGAATAGCAATTACAGGGGAAAGCGGAATCGGGAAAAGTACATTGGCAAAACTTATCCTCGGATTAATGCCTCCCAAAAAAGGTCTTATCACTGCAAATGGTATATCTCTTGAAAAAATTGACCTAAAAAGCTATTTGTGTAAATGCTCTTATTTGCCTCAAGACATATTTTTATTTTCCGATAATTTGGCATCAAATATATCCTTTAGCAGTGAACTTGATTCCTGGCTTGAAGAAACTATCAGTAAATGCTATCTTAACAACATTTTTGAAAGAAGTGATTTTACCATAGACAAGCTATCCGGCGGTGAAAAACAGCGCATAGCATTGGCAAGAGCAATTTACAGAAAACCTTCTGTTCTGATTTGTGATGAGCCAACTTCATCATTAGATGAAAATACTGAACAGGCTGTAATTAAAGCTATAGATAAGTACCTGAAAAATCACTCTTGCATTTTTGTTGTTATAACTCACAGAAAATCATTGCTGAATATATGCGATGTTGAATTGAAATTAAAAGGCTCCGGCGAATTTGATATCATCTATTTGCAGTCAGCTACTTAACAATATTCAATAGCTCCGATATGTCATAAATTGTATATGTAGCATTTGAAATATCTCGATTATTATTGAAATTACAATAACAAGAGTCTATGTTTGCGTTTATTGCGCCTTGAATATCGGAACTTAGACTGTCCCCTACCATCAAGACTTTATCTCTTTCAAGGTCTTTTATATTATTTAAGCAATACTCAAAAAAATGTATGGATGGTTTATTGTATCCTACCTTTTCCGAAATGAACATATCGTCAAAAAGCTCCGAAATTCCTGCGTTTTTAAGCCTTTGTATCTGTGTCGAATAAACTCCGTTAGATGCCGCATATATTTTTTTCCCTCTTTTTTTCAGCTCTGTTAAGATGTCTTTTGCATTTGGAATCAAATCTGAGCTTTCAGCAAGATATGCTCTGAATAGATTTTCAATCTTTTCGCCATCTGCATTGAGCTCATAAAGCTTAAAAAGTTCACTGAACCTTGTATTTAATACAATATCCTTAGTTATTTTCTCTTCTTCAAGCAATTTCCATAATGATGAATTTATCTTCCTGTATTGGTCTAAAATTTCAGATTTATATTCAATATCAAGAGATTCAACGATTTTTATCATGCTGTTTTTTTCGGCAGTATCAAAATCCAGTATCGTATTATCTAAGTCTAGTAATATAAATTGGTACATAACTTGTCTCCTTTAAATGTATGAATGAATATCTCACAAAAATATTTTAATGATATAATTATACCAAAAATCAATGTTATAGCGGATAGTTTTTTTATGGTAAAAATATACATTGCTATGCTGCATTTAAAAGTGAAGATAAATAAAAAGCATCCTGTAAATTCAATGAATTTACAGGATGCTTTGCAGTTAACTAAATTTTTAATTTGAATTTTCCGACCTCTTCTTGCAATGAGCGTGCCTGTGCCGCAAGTTCTTCGCTGGCAGCTGAGCTTTCTTCCGCTGTTGCCGCATTGGCCTGTACAACACCCGATACCTGCGACAATCCTATATTTATTTGATCTATTGAGCTTACCTGTTCTGCTGATGCTTGCTCAATTTTCAAGAAACTTTCTGCTACTTTATATGAGTTTTCGCCTACTTCCTGCAATACCTGAGCTGTTTGTGCAGTTATCTTTGTTCCTTTTGATACAGCCTCAGCAGACTGCTGAATCAGTTCATTGGTTTGTTTTACAGCTTCAGCTGATTTTGCTGCCAGATTACGAACCTCGTCCGCAACAACTGCAAAGCCTTTTCCTGCAGATCCTGCGCGTGCGGCTTCAACGGCAGCATTTAAAGCAAGAATATTAGTCTGAAAAGCGATATCTTCAATTAGCTTTGTAATTTTTGCAATCTCATTGGATGATGACGCTATATCTGACATTGCAGCAGCAAGTTCAGACATATGTTCATTTCCTGTATTTACTCCCTCGCCGGATTGCTCTATATATTCTGATGCAATTTTAACATTATTTGAATTTTCATTAGCACGTCTTGATACTTCAACAATAGAAGCATTTAACTCCTCAACAGATGCCGCCTGTTCTGTCGAGCCTGATGCAAGAGTTTGAGCCGCACTGGAAACCTGATCTGCTCCCATATTAACCTGTTCGGCAGCAATGTTGATGCTTTTCATTGTTTCATTAAGCTCTCTTTCAATTCTTTGCAGCGCAAGACCAAGAACATCTTCATCAGAACGCAGAGGTACATTGATTGTAAAATCACCTTTACTGATAATATCAGCAGCTTCAACTTGCTTTCTTATACCTTCAAGCATTCTTTTAAAGGATTCTGCAAGCAATCCTGTTTCATCCTTTGATGTAATAGAATCTAGATCCACATTGATATATCCAAGTGCAATATGATCTGCGGCTTCAACAATCTTTTCAATCGGTTTACTGATCATTTTCGATATTTTAATTCCGAGAAGAATTGCTATAGCTGCTGCTACAACTACAAATATGCTCAATAAAACAATAGTTATTAAAGCGGTGGAGGTATTTGCTTTGTTTGTTTCACCCACAGCCTCCATACGATGTACGACCAGCTGTTCATAAATCTCCAATATCCTCTCAGCCTCCTGCGTTGCTCCCGAAAGAACTGCATTTGCCTCTTTTCCGTTTGTTTTGGCTAATTCAAAGGTTTTCTCAAAAACAGAAGTCAATTTTTCTTGAAAAAGCTTTTGTGATTCATCGAACAGCATGCGAGCCTCTTCTGTTGTAATTGTCTCACGATATAACGGACCTTCTCTGAGAAAAAGTTCTTTACTTTGATTATAGCTTGCCTCATATTGCTTTACTTTTTCTGCATCTCCCGCATAAATAATTGCTCCGCGTGCATCTATACGCATTTTATACAGACTTTTTTCGAGATCAATTAAGTAAGCTATAGGTGCAGTTTGCTTTTCATACATATAGGTATCCTTGTCAAGAAGCATTAAAAGACTTATAATACCTATTATTCCAACTAGCAGCACAACAAGAGTCAGTGCCAAAAATCCTGTCAGTATTTTCTTGGAAATACTGAAATCATTAAATTTTTTCATTTTTAATCCCTTTCCTTCTTGTCTATTTGATAAATATTTAAGCGGCTTTAATACAAATTTCGATTTCTGCCGACATAAATCTACATAAATCTTCGTATTTTAATTATATCATGTCGCTTTTAATACGTCAATTGTCGTGTTAAAATTGATTTTTATATATTTGTATATTGGATAAAATATATATAGGAGGTGACATAATGAAAGATGTTAAAGCCTTAAAATTTGATAATTCAGGAAAATTTACAGAAATAGGATACGCTATAGCTTATTATCGCAAAAAAAAGAAATTGTCACAGGAGCAAGTAGCAGAATTGGTCGGGATTAGTCGTCAGCACATGGGAGCTATTGAAGCTCCGAACATGAACAGGGGAATATCATTAGATCTTTTATTTAACATTGCAACTGTCTTAAATGTTGAGCCATATTTATTCTTAAAATTTCCACGCGAATAATCAGTGGGGGATTATATCTTCCGCTGATTATCATAAAACTCTTAATTAAAGTCATTCATAATTTTCAGAGAAATTTTAAAGTTAATTTTTTAAATATTATAAAAAAAGACAGGGTTATTTATAAACCTGTCTTTTTATTAAAGTATATTAATATCATATCGAAATTTCAATAGTCGGCATAACTGTAATCTCAATGCCCTGCAATGCAGATGCCCCGCTTGCGGATATATCCGTTACCGGCATAATTGAAGCATCAGATATGCCTGACATATCAATTGTCGGTATATATTCGTTTTTTCTGTCCTCATCTTTGTTCAAAAATATCTGAGGATAATAATACAGCGGATTTGCTTCATCTATCTGCGCTCTTTCTCTTATACGTCTTATAGCCCTTCGTCTGTTCAGCTCATCATTTTTATGTGCCGCAAGCCTTTTCTTTTCCTTAATTTCAGCCGACCTTTTCTCCTGTGACAGACTTTCTTCATTAGATAAATCTCTAATTTTTCTGTATGATCTTGTAATAGCTTTTTCAAGCTGTTTTATCATCGCTTTAATTTTCATTTTTTCGTTATCTTCACAGTCGCGAAGCATGGTCTTTAATTTACTGATATTTGCCCTGGCAGTTGAAACAACATTCATTACCTCAGGTTTGCTTTTTGCTCTGGAAAGTTTTGAGTAAACTTCAATAGGAGCATTAAAGCTTGAATTTCTTTTCATAGATTTAAACTTATTTTTTAATTCCTCTCCCTGCTGCTGAAGCATTTTTATCGGATCTAGAAAGCTATTTTGCACATAGTCCTGAGAAGTATTTTTCTGACATACTGTCCAAAATTTTATTGAATCTTCACTGACAACCGCACCTGTTGAGTTAAATTCAAAATTGCTGTTTGATAATTGATTAAGCGTTTCTTCCAGTATTGCCTTGCCTTTGTTATAAGACTCCTCAGAGCTTCCCATTTTATCAATAAAATCTTGTGAAATAACAAGATGCTTACCGTTTCCTAAGCCGAGTGCAAGCTTTTTGACATCTGCTGGGCTGTTAGATTTTAATATATAGATATTAATTCCTGCATAGCTCTTTTTTAAAGTTTCAAGTGTTGATTTGGTTAATTTATTATAATCTATAGCAGCAAAATCAAAGACCGATATATCAAAGTTATTTGAAATATCTAGCTGATTCTCAATATATTGCTTTGAATCTGATGTCAAACTTTGGCTGTTCAATTTGCTTATATACTTAGCAGTATTGTCAATTCTCAAATCAGCACCTCCTTTTTTACATGCATTTAAATAATCCTACAAATATTATATCGGACAGTATATAAAAAAGTATATGCTTTTTATTAATGAGAAAAAGATTATTTCATACCGCTAATTGCTAAAATCGTGCTTGCGCGATAATCCCATGATTTATCTCCATTTTTGTATTTATCTATCATATTATCGTATCTTTTGTTTATCATTTCGAGCATGGAATTAAATTCATCTGATGACATACAATTCGGAGCCAATCGGAAGGCCTTCTGAGCACTGCATAGCTCGGATAATCTGCCTTCATTTATCTGATCTATTGCCATTTCATCGCTCACATCGGAAAAAGACGGCGAGTAGCTTAAAACCGCAAATACATCAGCCGATATATCTTTAAAGCCCTGCTCCTGAAGATATTCAAAATACCACAGCTCATTATTTTCATATTTTTTAATATCGCTGAGTTCATTTTTCTGTGCTTCAGCCCAGAGTCTGTCAAAAAGCGCCTTTTCCTCACAGTCATCTGTGGGAATCCACCATTCGGGTTTATTCGAACTGTTGATTATACATAATATAATTATTTTACCATTGGGCTTAAGCACTCTGTATTGCTCTTTTATAAATGGCTTAGGCTCACAAAAATTTATAACTGTATGAGAAAAGCATATGTCGAAAATATCATCTTCAAAAGGCAAATCAGTAGCATCACCGTTGACAAAGTTACAGTTTAAGTTCAATTCTGCAGACTTGACTTTAGCGTATTCGATATGACCTGTGTCAAAATCAAGTCCGGTAATATCGGTTTTAGGTAAATATTCCTTAATTTTATGACAAAAAATACCGCCGCCGCAACCTACTTCAAGCACTTTCATTCCGTCCTTAATTTGCAATGCCTTTAACCATAGCTCCTTATTGCCGTTATGAAACCTTAATGCTCTGGAACTATATAATTCCTTTGATTCCTGCACATAAGTAGACCAATATGAATCCATCCGTACACCTCCGAAAATATAATTATTCTTTACTTCCATTTATACTTATTATAGCCATTATGAAAATAAAGGAAAAATTATTGTATAACAAAATCTTCTGATGGTCAAGCAGTTTATTAACTGTATTTTAAAATTTTAAATTATATCCTTCATATTTTCGACAATAAATCTTTGCGCTTCCTGACTGAACAGATTTGTATAGTATGTATATCCGCCGAATCCTGTTTTCTCTGTTATTGTTATACCTAAGTCTTTGCCCCTTGATGTCGGAATTTTTCTTTTGCCTTTTTCATCCTCTACCGCTTCAAGATAGCCTTTTTCAACAAGGTATTTATTTAGTTTAACAGCACTTATTTTTTTGCCTCTTTGCATAATTACAGCATTTATTTGATCTGCTACAGCACTTATAGTCAAAGATTCTTCAACTGTGCCGATAGCACTGATATCTATTACTTGATGCTCATCCGCGTTTTGTTTGATTTCATTATAAGATTCTCTTTTTCCTGATAAAATTTCTAAAAATTTTGCTCCATATAACTCCAGTTTTTGTTTTCCTACTCCGGATACCTCGAGAAACTCCTTCTCATTCTGCGGCATTTTCATACACATATCTATTAAGCTGCTGTCGGAAAATATGATAAATGCCGGTACCTCTTGTTCTTTCGCAAGTCTGAATCTCAGTGCCTTCAACTCAGACAGTATTTGTGGATTAACGCTGTGTGTTCCAATAGTCTTTTTGCTTTTAGACTTGCCGGGTTTATCGTCAGAGTTTGGTGTTTCAATAGCATACTTGTCAGATTTTGTTATTTTCATACTCAGAGTTTGTTTTTCTTTTAAAAACCTGCCTGCACGATTACCTAGTTTCAGAACAGGATATTCATCATTTGTAGTGTACAAATATTCTTTTAATATAAGAAAATTAACTATATCTCTTGCAAATGAATCTGATTCTGACATGATGCTGTAAGTTGAAAGCTTATTTAAGCCAAGATCTGTCAATCTTTTATTCTTGCTTCCCCGCAATACGTCTATAATCATTTTTATACCAAAACGCTCTTTTGTCTTTATAACACATGATAAAATCTTTTGAGCGGCTACGGTTATGTCTATCTCCTCGAATTCTGTTTTGCAATTACTGCAATTGCCGCATCCATCCTGTGCATCCTCTCCGAAATAGTTCAAGATATATTGTCTCAAGCAAGAGCTTGTATGACAATAATTAGCCATAATTTTAAGTCTTTCTCTTTCTCTTGATTTTAATTCTCTTTCAACGTCCGGACTTTCATAGATTTTATCTCTTGAATTTTCAATCAGATAAAGGTTTGTTCTTACATCTTGTCCGCTATAGAAAAGAAGACAATGAGCATCAGTTCCATCTCGTCCTGCTCTGCCTGCCTCTTGATAGTAGCTTTCAATATCACGAGGCATGTTAAAATGCACTATGAATCTAACGTCAGACTTATCTATGCCCATACCAAAAGCATTGGTTGCAACTATTATCTTCTTTATATCGTATATAAAATCCTCTTGGTTTTTCTTGCGCTCGGCATCAGATAATCCTGCATGATATCTTGTTGCTTCATATCCTTTTTCATTCAAAAATTTACATATATTTTCAACATTATCTCTTGTTGAACAATATATTATTCCTGTATCTTCTTTTCTGTCTTTTAAAAATATTTCAAGCGATTTATATTTATCGGCAGGCTTTTGCACCTCGAAGTATAAATTACTTCTGTCAAAGCCTGTAACTATAACATATGGATTTTTTAAATTCAGAATATTTATTATATCATCTTTTACAAGCTCCGTAGCTGTTGCAGTAAAAGCTGAAATTATAGGTTTTGGAGAAAGCCTGTCGATAAAGTTTACTATCTGCATATAGCTTGGTCTGAAATCTTGTCCCCATTGTGATATGCAATGAGCCTCATCAATTGTAAGCATTGATATTTTCAAGCCGCTTAAGACTTCTAAAAAGCCTTCTGTCAGCAGTCTTTCGGGAGCGACATAAATAATTTTATATAAATCATTTTTAATATTATCAAGTACGGTAAAATATTGTCTTTCGGTAAGTGAGCTGTTTAGATATGCAGCTTTGACTCCTGCCTGTGTAAGAGAATTGACTTGATCTTTCATAAGTGAAATAAGAGGCGATATAACTACAGTTATTCCCTCAAGAAGTAATGCAGGAACCTGAAAGCATATAGATTTTCCTGCACCCGTCGGCATTATTCCTACAGCATCTTTACCGGATAGGATATTTTCAATAATTTTATCCTGTCCCGCACGAAAGGAGTCATATCCAAAGTATTCTTTTAATATTTCCTTAGCTTTTTCTAAATTCATTATTTCCCCCAATAGTTTTTTTAATATGTAAACTCAAATAAATCTTAAGTCTGCGGATATTATATCATAGTCTCAACTGCGTTGAGCAATATGCTATGCATATTATATCATAAATAATCTAAAAAGTGGATATTTTCGATAAAAAAAAGAGGGAAAACCCTCTTTTTTATCATCAATCTTATTCTAATGCAGATTTTACTTCGCCAAGCATTATGTTCATCATGTTGATTCCGCCGTTTGCCAAATACCATGCCTCTGCGTCTAAATAAACAATTTTATCATTTTTATAGGCATTAATACTCTTAACTAAATCATTGTTTAAAGTATCGCTTGCATTTGCCGAGCCTCCGGCTACCATTGTTCTGTCCACCACAAATAACAGCTCAGGATTTACTTGAGCTATATATTCAAAGCTCGCTTCTTGCCCGTGATTAGATACTTTGATTGTTTCATCTGCCGCCGGAATTTCCAATACATCATGGATAAGGCCAAATCTTGAGCCTTTTCCGTATGCGCTTATGTTTCCGTCATTAGTCATAATTATTAAAGAATTTTTCCCTGCTGATTTTGATAATGCTTTGATAGCTTCTATTTCTTTATCTATTTCATCTAAAAAATTTTCAGCCTCAGCTTCTTTTCCAAGTGCTTTCGCTACATTTAAAGTGCTAAGCTTAAAATCGTCCATATATGTATCTGCATTTATTTCTACATATATTGTCGGGGCAATTTTGCTGAATTCGTCATAATAATCAGCCTGTCTCGCACCTATGATTATTACATCAGGCTCAAAGTTAAATATTGCTTCCATATCAGGTTCAAAAAGTGATCCTGCATTTGTAGCTTTCTCATATTTAGACAATGCTTTAGGTATATTGCTTGTAGGGACTGCAAGCTCAATTTCAGGAGCAATTGCATCAACTGTATCAAGGCTTCCCATATCAAATACTACTGCTTTTTTTGCCGCTGTTTCTAATTTTATTGAGCCTTTTGCATGCTCTATATTAATTTCTTTAGGCTCTTCTTTTTTATCTTCATCATCTGATTTCGGAGTAGCTTGTCCCTGCTCAGGCTTATCTTCTCCTGAATTATCTTGATCCGGTTTCTCTTGACTGCATCCTGCCATGAATGCAACTGACAATAATAATACTAATACTAATGATAATATTTTTTTCATTTTTTATATTTTCCTCCATGTTATATTTTGCACAAAAATTTTATATATTTGTGCATAGAGTCAGGGCATACTTTTATTTTAAATTTTTTTACCCTTGCTCCTAAAATTTTATTAATAATTATTTGTAATACAGACATATGTTTTTACCGTCTATCGATTCAACATCTATGTCCATACCGTACACTTCTCTCAAAACATCTTTATTGATAATTTCTTCTGTTTTACCTTCTCTTATCACCCTTCCTTTCTTCATTGCCACGACGTAATCGGCATAGCAAGAAACAAAATTTATATCATGAATTACGACCATAATGGTCTTATTCATTTCATCAACTAATTTTTTTAAGATTTTCATAATCTTGACTGAATGTTTCATATCAAGATTGTTAAGCGGTTCATCAAGGAATATATACTCTGTATCCTGAGCTATAACCATTGCTATATATGCCATTTGTCTTTGTCCGCCGCTAAGTTCATCTAAATATGAGTTTTCAAGATCCTGCAGATCTAAATATGATAAAGCAGCATCGACATGCTTTATATCCTCTTTTGTCAGCCTGTCCTGTGAATAGGGAAATCTTCCGAAGCTGACCAATTCTCTGACTGTTAAACGTATATTGAGGTGATTGGACTGCTTCAGGATTGACAATCTTTGAGAAAGTTTATTGTTATCCCATTTGCTTATTTCCTTTTCATCTATCAAAACATTGCCCGAGGTTTTTGCCAGAGTACGGCTCATAATTGATATAAGTGTACTTTTGCCAGCTCCGTTGCTTCCTATAAAAGCAATTAATTTTCCTTCAGGCAATTTTATACTGACATCTTCAACTACCTTTTTTTCGCCATAAATTTTTACTAATTTATCTGTTTGAATCATACTCTTTTCTCCTTCAATATCATGTAAATAAATATGATACCTCCAACAAAGTTGATTATTACACTGATTGTAGTGCTGAACTTTATAACTCGCTCTGTAAATAACAACGCGGCCATAAGTATTACCGCACTGAATAAGAAGGTAATCACTATTCGATATTTATGCTTGTAGGTATCATGCAGTTTTCTCGAAACGCTGACAACTAATATTCCCAAAAATGTTATCGGACCGACTAAGGCTGTGGAAACAGATACCAAAATTGAAATAACAATCAGATTTCTAAGCACAAACTTATAATAATTTACACCTAAATTAATCGCGTGATCCTGCCCTAAGGATATTACATCAAGCTTTGAATTATCCTTGATTGTAAAAATTATACAAAGAAGCACGATTATCGCACTTATGCCCAGCAAATTTTCATTGATATTATTAAAGCTTGCAAACATTTTGTCCTGAAGACTTGAAAATTCGTTAGGGTCCATTATGACCTGCATGAATGTTGCCATCCCATTAAAGAGGGTACCGATTATAATTCCTACTAAAATCAGAAAATATATATTTGTCTGTTCTTTCTTAAACAATACTAAAAACAGCAAACAAGAGCTTAAAATCATTGCAATCACGGAAATAATGAAGTTGGTATATCCCGTCATCATTGAAATTGTCCCTGTTCCTATGAACATAACTATAACTGTCTGGATAAACATATACAGAGCATCAAGCCCGATTACACTCGGAGTTAAAAGTCTGTTATTGGTTATAGTTTGAAAGCTTACAGATGAATAGCCTACACAGTAGCTGACTAAAACTATCGTTGCAACCTTTATAAATCTTTTAGGCAGAAAGAAAGAAATATTTTTTTGATTTAAGCCGATAAACAGAAACATAGAGCTAAATATCAGAAAGGCTGCCGAAAGAATCAGTATTATAATAACTGCCTTTTTATCAAACTTTAAGTTCTTCATACTATGCCCTGCCTTTCTTTGAGAAAATAATAAACAGGAATATAATGCTTCCTAAGATACTTACGATTAAGCTTATTGAAACTTCATAAGGATAGATTATAATTCTTCCTATAATGTCGCATAAAAGCAAAAATAAGGACCCTAAAATAGCTGTATCTGCCAATGTGTATTTAAGATTATCTCCGCGGTACATCGAAACCAGATTCGGTATAATCAATCCTACAAACGCGATATTTCCAATTGTTACGACAATAATTGCAGTCAGCATGGATACTATTAGCATCCCAAGCAAAATAATTTTTTTATAATTTATTCCCAGATTTGTGGCAAAGCTTTCTCCCATTCCTGCAAGAGTAAATTTTCCTGCATAGAAATACGCCATAATAACTAAGGGTATGCCCAGATACAATATTTCATAATTCCCTTTGATTATTAAGGAAAAACTTCCTTGAAGCCAGGATGAAATGTTTTGTATGAGGTCAAATCTATAGGCAGCAAATGTTGCAAATGAACTTACGACACTGCCCAGCATAAGTCCTATTAACGGAACCATTATTGCACTTTTAAGCTTTATTCTTTGAATTATATATATAAATAATAAATTCCCGAGAAACGCCACTAAAAATGCTATTGCTATTTTTAATATCTTAGCTTGTCCGCCGGCTATAAATATAGCTATAAGAACTCCAAGCTTGCACCACTCCATGGTTCCTGCAGTGGAGGGAGAAGCGAATTTATTTCCTGTTATGGTCTGCATTATTTGACCTGAGATACTCAAACCCGCTCCTGTTATAAGTATACTAAGCAATCTCGGGAGTCTGCTTATCAGCAATATGTATATATCATCATAATTTCCGCTTATCAATCCTGATATGCTAAAATCCTTTACCCCTATAGTTAAGGAAATAATTCCTAAGATAATTAAGGCTGTAAGTAAAACCAGTCTTTTTTTCATATGCTCTTTCCTTTTCTTTTTAGTTACTTCTTGCTAACTTAAATGCGAGATATAGCTTAATATTTTATATTTTGCTGATATTTCAAATATGCAAAAGTTAGCAATAACTAACTGCATGTTAAAAAAATATAGCTGTTAGCCATTGCTAACTATTATATTTAATTATCTCCTGCTTGTCAATTGGTAATTTCTTCATCAAGCATTATTTAAAAGTTCAATAAACTTAGTCGATGACGCTGAAAGCGTTCGCCTTTTTAGATAGGCATACGCTATGCTTCTTTCAGGCAAAGGCTTTTCTAATCTAATCTCATGTACTGAGCCTTGATTCAGATACTCTGTGGAGAATTCTTTTATAACACAGGATATTCCTAAGCCCACTTGTGCTAATTTCAGCAGTAATTCATGGGCACCCAATTCTATCTTCGGCTGCAGAAGTATTCCGCTTTTTGCGAAATGATTATCTATAAATTGTCTTGAGCTTGTATTTTTTTCTATCAGTATCAGCGGCATTTGAGATATCTCTTTATCTGAATAAATCTTATTTTCTTTCTTTGATGAAACAAATATATCGTGCACCTTAAGACATTCTTTTATGGTCAAGGATTCGTCTTCTATCGGCATATTCAAAAATCCGAGGTCAATTTGTCCTGATTTAATAAGCTCTATCATCTCTAAGCTTGTTCTGTTTAAAACCTTGATTTTTACGTTTGGATATCTCTTGTGGAATAAAACTAAAAACTGAGTGAGAAAATATTGACTTATAGTATCGCTTGCGCCGATTGTCAGCTCTCCGTCCTTTAAATCCTTAAAGTTTAATATTTGATTTTCCGCACTTGTAATCAGCTCAAGGGCACTATTTATATGCTGATGTAAGATAAGACCTTCCTTTGTCAGATTGATCCCTTTTGATCTGCGAATAAATAAAGCTGTATCCAGTTCCTTTTCCAGCGAATTAATCGCCTGTGAAACGGCTGACTGTGACATGAATAAGTTTTTGGCAGCTAATGAGAAAGACAAGGTAGAAGCCGCTTCATTAAATATTTTGTATTGACCCAGTTTTATATTCATATAAGTTCTCCTTATATCATTTCATTTATTATTTAATTTTACTTATGAATAATTTTATAATATAATAACAGTATAAGTTTGTCAAACAATTTAAATAAGCACTGTTACTGTGTACAGAAAGTGAAGTGTGCTTCAATGAATTTCATTATATGGAGGAGAGGTTGAAAGAAATGATACAAATAAAAAAAATAAGCACCGAGTCCATGCACAAATTTTTCATGGTTCTTTGTGCAAAGGAGGCATGGACATAAGTATGGAAAGAAAAGTCGGAACTGTATCCAGAGGTATAAGATGCCCAATAATTCGTCAAGGAGATGATCTTGCGAAAATAGTAGTTGAAAGCGTGCTTGATGCAGCTAAATCAGAAGGCTTTGAGCTAAGAGACAGAGATGTTATATCTGTAACCGAATCTATAGTTGCAAGAGCACAGGGAAACTATGTATCTGTCGAGGCTATTGCAAAGGACGTAAAAAATAAGCTGGGCGGAGAAAAAATCGGTATAATATTCCCGATTCTATCTCGTAACCGTTTTGCTATATGCTTAAAGGGAATTGCTATGGGAGCTAAAAAAGTTGTTTTGATGCTGAGCTACCCAAGTGATGAGGTAGGAAATGAGCTTGTTTCCTTAGACGCATTGGACGAAGCCGGAATAAATCCATATAGTGATGTTTTGACATTGGAAAAATACAGAGAGTTATTCGGAGAAAACAAGCATCCGTTTACAGGTGTTGACTACGTTGAATATTACAGTCAGTTAATCAAAGAGGCCGGAGCAGAGCTTGAGGTCATATTTGCCAATCAGCCTAAAACAATATTGGACTATGCCGATAATATAGTAAACTGCGATATACACACTCGCGTACGTACAAAAAGAATACTTTTAGCGAACGGAGCAAAAACTGTTTGCGGATTAGATGATATATTAAACGAAAGCATAGATGGAAGCGGATATAATAAAGCATACGGTTTATTAGGCTCAAATAAATCTACCGAGAATACCATTAAGCTTTTCCCTCGTGAATGCAACGATTTAGTTGAAGATATACAAAAGCAAATTTTAGAGCTTACAGGAAAATGTGTTGAAGTTATGGTATACGGAGACGGAGCTTTCAAAGATCCTCAAGGAAAAATCTGGGAGCTTGCGGATCCTGTCGTATCACCTGCTTATACACCGGGACTTGAAGGAACTCCTAATGAATTAAAGTTAAAATATCTTGCTGACAATGACTTCAAGGATTTAAGTGGAGAAGCTTTAAGAGAGGCTATATCAAACAGCATAAAACAAAAAAATGATAATCTTGTTGGAAACATGGCATCACAAGGCACAACTCCGAGACGCCTAACAGATTTAATCGGCTCATTGTGCGATTTAACAAGCGGCTCAGGAGACAAAGGAACGCCTGTAGTGCTTGTTCAAGGATATTTTGACAACTTTACCAATTAGTTTGTCTTTAATCAGCCCTTAATTTATTGTATTTTAATAAAAAAATAACCAATCTTTTTTACAAGATTGGTTATTTTCTCATTAATCTATTTTATTCTTTATTCATTTAAAAGCTTTATGATATCATTTTCGATATCTGCCGGCTTTCTGTTCGGAGAGTAACGAGCTATCACCTCTCCATTTTTATTTATTAAAAATTTTGTAAAGTTCCATTTGATATTAGTGTTAAAAATTCCGCCTTTTTGAGACTTAAGCCATGAATAAAGCTCGCTTTCATTCTTGCCGTTAACATCAATTTTAGCAAATTGCTGAAATGTAATTCCAAAAAGACCTGTACAGAACTTAGCTATTTCTTCGTCTGTTCCTGAAGCCTGATTTGCAAATTGATTGCATGGAAAATCGAGAATTTCAAAACCCTTGCCGTTATACTTTTCGTATATATCCTGCAATTCTTTGTATTGAGGAGTGAATCCGCATTTAGTTGCTGTGTTGACAACAAGCAGTACCTTTCCTTTATATTCTGACAGGGATACTATTTCTCCTTTATTATTTCTGACTTTAAAATCATAAATGCTCATAATTTTCCCCTTTCTTTCAGGTAATTAAATACCATAACAATAACATTTTATTTATTATTCACTTCTTAATGCTTCAACAGCATCTTTTCTCGAAGCCATTTTAGCAGGGATATGACCACCCAGCATTGTCAGCACTGTACTTAAAATAACCAGAGCAACCGCATGTATCAATTGCAGATTTGATACGTTTTTCAATTCTGTCAAATCATAAATAATTGAATTAATAGGGAAAGTTGAAAGATAAGCAATCACTACTCCCAAAGTTCCCGAGAAAACACCGAGAATGCATGTTTCTGCATCAAAAACACGGGTTATATCTTTCTTTCTTGCACCCAAGGCTCTTAAAATACCTATTTCTTTTGTTCTTTCCAATACTGATACATAAGTAATAATACTTATCATAATAAGACTTACAACTAAGGATATAGCGGCAAAGGATATTAAGACTATAGTTATTGCATCCATTATTCCCGCACTCATTGAGGATATAGTTGAAGCAAGATCGGTGTAAATGATTTGGTCTTCTTTTGCCTTATCTTTATTATAGCCATCTAAATATTGTGTAAGTAAATCTTTTTCTTCAAATCCATTAGGGTATATCATTACCATAACAGGTTTATAGCTGCCGCCCAAATACGATATAAACGACTCTTTTTCTTCAGTGCTTATTTCTTGCATTGTCATAATATTATGCTTAGCTTCTTTTTGAGACTTGACAATATCAGATTCCATGTTCTCATCTATAACAACCTGTAATAGCTTATCGCTATAAACAAGTCCGGGAGCTAAAAGTGCAACGTCGCTTTCTTTGTCTTGTCTGACAATACCGCTTATTTTCAAAGTTTTACTATTTTCGGAATCATACATCTCAGAATAGTCGCTGCTTGGTAAGTATGTTCCGAATTGTGTTTTTTCATAAAAGTCATTATTATTTATAAGTTTAAATTCGGTGCCTACAATATCGTCAAATTTAATACTTTCAATATTATCCGTATCAAATCCCAGGTCTTTTAAAGTCTGAAAATTGATTCTGTTTCTTGTATCTACGAGCAATACAAGTTCAAATTCATCCTTAGGATATTCACCTGCAACTAATTCATAATTTTTCTCTAAATATTTTTTGCCATCTTTGTTGGTTTCAATCGGATATGAGGACAATGCCATGTTGCTCATATTAGACATATTTGACATATTGCCGCCCATAGAGCCGGAAGCCATGCCCATGAGCCCTGATGTGATGCTCACAGGAGCTATATTATCATCTGTTTTTCTGATTAAATTCATATTCGTTATGCGGACATAACCAATACTGCCGGCAATAGACGGATCTACATTATTAATATAATCTATAAATTCCTCCGCCAAAATATTATGATGTATTATGCTCATTTCTGCAGGGTCATACAGAAAAACTTCGTCTGAATCTACATATTCTCTTTTTCCCATCATTTGAGCTCTCATATCTTTCATGCTTTCAGCATCAACTTGCATTTGACCTTGTGAAATCATAATCGGGAATTCATTCATTGCATCGTTTTGAAACTCGTCGATTTTAGTCTGAAAACCGGTTGAAAGACTTAAAATCACGGCAATACCGATTATACCAATGCTGGAAGCAAAAGCCGTAAGAAACGTTCTTCCTTTTTTTGTTTTAATATTATTAAAAGATAGCTTCAGAGCGGTTAAGAAGCTCATGCTGGTTCTTTTCAGACTAAATTCATATTTTACACCGTTTTCATTATACG
Source organism: Firmicutes bacterium UBA5010 (assembly GCA_002396645.1). Classification (GTDB taxonomy): domain Bacteria; phylum Bacillota; class Clostridia; order Tissierellales; family Sedimentibacteraceae; genus UBA1535. The sequence goes on along the minus strand of DGYI01000066.1, from coordinate 43,691 downwards.
GATTGCTGTCGGAAATTATTTTTCCGTCTTGAAATCTTACTATTCTGTCAGCATACTGATCAGCTATATCGGGATTATGTGTTACCATAATTACTAATCTGTCTTGTGAAATTTCCTTTATCAAATCCATGATTTGAGCGCTTGTTTGACTGTCTAACGCTCCCGTAGGCTCATCACAAAGCAAGATTTCCGGCTCGTTAGTCAAAGCTCTGGCTATTGCAACTCTTTGCATCTGCCCTCCGGACAATTGATTCGGCTTTTTATGCAGGTGATCTCCTAAGCCAACCTTTTTTAAAATCTCAATAGCTTTCTTGTTTCGCTCAGCTTTCGATATTCCCCCCAAAGTCATTCCTAATTCAACATTATCTACAATACTTATATGGGATATAAGATTATAGTTTTGAAAAACAAAGCCTATGGAATGATTTCTGTATGCGTCCCAATCTACATCTTTAAAGTCCTTAGTTTTTTTGCCTTTTATAATTAACTCACCGCTGTCGTATCTGTCCAAGCCTCCGATTATATTTAAGCATGTGGTTTTACCGCTGCCTGATGCCCCTAAAATCGCCACAAATTCTTTGTCACGAAAAGCAATATCAATTCCATCCAGAGCCTTGGTTTTTATATCCCCTACTGTATAGCTTTTCTTTATATTTTTTAATTCTAGCATTATTATTCACTTTTCCTTTCTAAGTCTCTCAACAGTTCACCAAATTCTTTAATACCTTTAACAACAATATCAATTTTTTCTTTAGAAATATTGTTAAATTGATTTTCTAAATCATCAATTTTTTTATCAAATCTTTCGGTAAGCTCTCTTCCTTTTGATGTAATCTCTATATTTACAACTCTTTCATCATTAGAATTGCGAGTACGAGTAATTAAACCCATTTTCTCTAAATCCTTGCACAGTGTAGAAGCATTTCCCTGATTTACTCCAAAATCTCTTGAAAGCCCGCCTACAGTGTTTATATTTCCGCTGCAAACATTGAATAACACATATAATTGTGTGCTTGTAAGCCCTTCTGATTTGGCAATCGGGTCTATAATCTTCTGAATTCCTGCTTTAACTAAAAGTATAGAGTCAATTAATTCTGATTTAAACTCGATAAAACTCATTATTTTCATACCTCCGTTAATTTTATGTTATTTACTGATATGCATTTAGTTTAAATTATATTTATTTTAAATTATATTTACTTTAAATATAATCAATGCTATAATAGCATATCTTTTTATCTGATTCAACTATTATTATTTAAAATACCGAATTTAATATATATTTAATTATTTACTGTTTTTCAAATTATTATAATAAATGTCAAAAATATAATCATATTCTTACTATAAATCAATATCAATATTATATCTGAAATTGCATTGCTAACTATCTTTGATAAACAAAAAAATCAATTCCTCAGAATTGATTTTTATAATATGACCTTATTATTTTTTAGGAAGCTTAACTATAAATTCGCTTCCCTTATTTAACTCGCTCTTTGTCTTGATAGTTCCTCCATGTGCAGTTACAATAGCAAGAACAACTGAAAGTCCGATACCGGAGCCCCCTGTTTCTCTTGTTCTTGATTTATCCGATCTGTAAAGATATTCAAAAATATGGGGCAAGTCCTTGGAGCTTATGCCGACCCCGTCATCTTTTACGCTAAAAGCTATAAAATCATCTAAATCATAAGCTCTTACGAGAATATGTCCTCCGAAATTTGTATACTTAACAGCATTTGAAAGCAAATTGATTATAACCTGACTTATCTTATCCTTATCCGCACAAATTTCACACGGCACAGTCTGCAAATCAAAATTTATTTCTTTTTCATGAATATCTCGCTCAAATGTGCTTGCAGAAACAAAAAGCAATTCGCTAAAATCAAAGCACTCCTTACTTAAAACAACGTTATTATTCTCTATATCCACCAGCTTATTTATATCAGATGTCATGCGAGATAAGCGTAAAATCTCATCTCTGCAGCTTTCCAAACGTTCTGTTGTCGGCTCAAAAATTCCGTCAATCATTCCCTCAAGGTTAGACTGTAAAGCAGCCAGCGGAGTTCTAAACTCATGAGCATAATCCTGTGCCATTCTTTTTTTAATTTTTTGCTGCATTTCTAAGGTATTCGCCAATGCGTTAACACTTTCAATCATCTGATCAATCTCCTTTGTATTGGAAATAAATTCGATTCTTTCAGAATAATTGTTATTCTCTATAGATTTAGTCTTGTCAATTACAAACTTAATCGGTTTTGATATTTGGGTTGAAAGAACAGCACCAACAGCAAAGGATATTACAAGAAATATTACCGCTACCGCAAAAAAGATTGCATTGACCATATTTATAAAAGCTTGGTCTTCATCATTAAAAAAGAAGGGACCATAATTTCCAAGAATCAGAGTACCGAAATTTTCGCCGTCTTTTACTAAGGGCTGAATTTTTTCGGTATATTCTCCTACCCAGTCAGGATAGCATTTTTGCATAGTATCACGTATCATTTCATCAGCTTTTTCACAACTGCCGCTGTTATTGCAGCCCGCACAATATAAGTACTTTCCGTTTGAATCGTTTATTTTGAGGATAATGCCGTTATTGAGTGCCTCTCTGCCAAGCCTATCCAAAAACGATTGATCCGGTATTCCTGATTTTTCAATTTCTCCTGCGATTATATCAATTAAATATTTATTTAAATCTTCCTGCTTATGACGCACATAGCTTTGAAAATGATGCTCCAGCATATAGCTTGAAATCATTAAAAGAGACACTGCCAAAAACATTGCCAGCAAGCCGTATGATATCATCAATTTTACTTTTAGGCTAAGCTTCATGATATAAGCCTCCTTTAAATTCCGAATTTATATCCGACTCCTCTGACTGTCAGGATATATTCAGGATAAGCGCTATCGGTTTCAATTTTACTTCGAAGATTTTTTATGTGAGAATCTATAGTTCTGTCATATCCATCATAATCTATTCCAATTGCAATTTCAATCAATTCTTCTCTCGTAAATGTCTTTAGAGGATATTTTGCCATAGCAGTAAGTAATTTATATTCATTCGGAGTCAAACTGACAGTCTCTCCATTTTTCTTGACCTCATGAGAATCAAAATTTATTTCAAGATCGCCATCATTTAGCTTAACAATATTAAAAAGAGGTGATATCCCGTCCGCACATCTTCTGAACAAACTGTTTACTCTGGCTACAAGCTCCCGAGGGCTAAATGGCTTTGTCACATAGTCATCAGCTCCGATATTTAGTCCGTTTATTATATCGTCCTCATATGCCTTTGCACTCAGCATAATAATGGGGATGCGAGACTCCCGCCTTATAATACGGCAAATTTCTTCACCCGAAATATACGGCAGCATCAAATCCAATATAACCATATCAGGTTGATAATCTCGAAATTTTTCCAGAGCACTTTGACCATTATGAGCAATAACAGTCAAATATCCGCTATTTTTCAAATAAGCATCTACGGCCTCGGCTATTTTAGGCTCATCATCCACAATTAAAATTTTATATGCTTTATTGTTGTTAAAAGTATCTTTCACCATTTCCTCCATGGGACTGTTTAAAAATACCAAGCTCATGCTAACTTAAACATACGGATATTATACCATAATACCCGCTCTATTAAACAAATTTTAATCAGTTACGGTAATTTTACTTCTGATCATTCCCATCCAGCAGCTATATACAAAAGTACCGGTTTCAGTGGGTGTAAATTCAATTATATTTTCTCCGAACTCTAATTTCTTCTCTATACCGTACTCAGGTATAAAGATTCTGTTATTGCATCCCGTGATAGAGCCTCTCTCAGCTTTTATTATCCATTTAACAGGAGTACCCACCTTAACGGTAATAGGAGGATATCCTCTGAAACTTAAGTTAGTTGTGACAAGCTGTATTCCATCTTGAGTATCGACTTGATTGCTTTCGCTGTTGTCAGAGCCGTTGTCAGAAAGTTCAATTCCGTTAAAACCCGATAGGCTAAGTCCGTTGTTAAGCATAGAAAATCCCAGAATAATAACTAAAACCGCACCGACTGACATCATTTTTTTCGTAAACTTTTGGCTTAAAACCGTACTCAGTGCACCCAGCCCGAACATCAGCGGAACTGTGCCTATACTGAATATAAACATTGACAATGCACCCTTTATCGGATCTCCTGTTGACAATGCGTATATTTGCATAGCCTGCAAAGGACCGCAGGGCATAAGTCCATTGAGCAGACCTACATATAAAGGAGTATTATTGCTTGCCTTCTCTTTATTTATTTTTCTTGCGATTGATTTAGGCAGTCTGGGGTTTAGCTTTTTAAGCCACGGCGCAACATTGAGCATATTAAGACCCATAATTACCATAAATATACTTGCAAGAATTTGCACCAGCCCTTTGGCCATACCCGAAAAGCTTATGACAGAGCCTAAAGCACCTACTAAAGCACCTATTGCCGTATATGATATCACACGTCCCAAATTGTAAAGTAAGCTCGGTTTTAAAACTGATAATTTATTATCCGATTCTCCGACATTCTTCGGAATACATTGAGACAGGTTGATTCCTCCGCACATAGCTATACAATGTACAGATGTCAGTATTCCTATTATAAATAACATTCCATATCCCATACCCGCCTCTGCCTCTGGAAACATATTGAATATATCCAAAAAACCAAAATGTTTTAATAATACACATACTGCAAAAATCACAATTATTGTTCCTAAAACATCTGTACTGCCGGATTTACTTTTAACACTTTTGTTATCCGAAATAATTTCATATCCTAATTTTTCAACAGCAGCCACGATTTTTTTAAGAGAAACGGAATTCATATCATATCGGACAATTACTGTTTCTTTTGAATAGCTTGCCTTAACCTCTTTAACTCCAACCATACCGTTTAATTTATCTTCAATTTTATTTTCGCAGTTAGCACATGACATACCTTCTACCCGTAGTTTATCAGTCTTAATATTTTGCTTCAATTTACTTCCTCCTTGCATATTTTCTTGCATTACACCGACTCACGGCTTTACAATAATTTTTTACCCTTAAACATAATGTATAATATTTTATCATATAATGGCTATGTGTAGATTGTATGAAGATTTCGCCTGTTAAAATAATAAAATTTATTCGTCATTGATGAATAAATTTATAAACAATTGACTTTTCTTTTGATTTTCTATATAATGAGAATATTCATAAGGGAGTAGTTAGCGTATTTACGTTGTCGGTCAACATACTGATTATTTTAATCTGGCTTACATTAAATAACGAGACTTATGTATAGCTTTGCTGTACATGGGTCATTTTACAATCAAGTACAGCATGCTTGATTTTTTATTTTGTCGATTTTTACAACAGGAGGAAGATTTATGGGTATTTTTGAGATGCTGGCAATAGCTGTCGGAGTATCAATGGATGCTTTTGCGGTATCGATTTGTAAGGGTTTGTCTATGAAGAAGATGAGCCAAAAAAATGCACTGACTGTAGGATTGTATTTTGGGGGCTTCCAGGCACTTATGCCATTGATAGGCTATATATTGGGAAGTCAATTTGAAAGTTTCATAAGAAATGTAGACCATTGGATTGCCTTTGCTCTTTTAAGCTTTATAGGAGCTAATATGATTAAGGAATCAAGAAGTGAATGTGAAAGTGTGGATTCTTCCTTCGGATTCAAAACTATGGCTACCCTTGCTGTAGCAACAAGCATTGATGCGCTTGTTGTGGGGATGACTTTTGCTTTTTTAAGAGTAAATATTGTACCCACAATAATTTTTATCGGAATTATAACATTTATACTTGGAATAATAGGGGTTAAAATAGGTCACACCTTTGGCAATAAACATCGTTCAAAAGCTGAGCTGGCGGGAGGAGTTGTTCTTATTCTCATGGGAACTAAAATACTGCTTGAACATTTGGGAATTTTATAAATAAGAAAAAAAGCACTGACTATAGGCAGCTACTTATAAAACAGTATCAACAACAAACTAAAACAGTGTAATTACCGTACAGAGTGTAGAAAAGAGCAAGTGAGAAAGCAACTGCATATCACTTGCTCTTTTTATTTTTGTCATACAGTAGAATGGCTTTTTTGAGAATATAAGTAAAAGACTATGCTTCATCCAAAAACACAAATGCAGGTATCTCATTGCCCTTGTATGTTGTGTAAAGAGTTTGTGCATATACGGAAAAATATTCCTCAATGTTTTCCTCGGTCATTATTTCCTGTGTTGCACCAACCTTATATTTGTTGTCCCCCAATAAAAAGCATTTGTCTGCAACTCTAATTGCATGATTGGGATAGTGCGTGTTAATAATGCAGGATATGTTTTGCTCGGAAACCACACCATGAACGAGCTTTAATAGACGCAATTGATTGCGAAAATCTAAATGTGCTTCCGGTTCGTCTAAAATTAAAAGCTGTGGAGAATTTACCAACGCTCTTGCAATAAAAACCAATTGAAGCTGCCCGCCGCTAAGTTCATTACAGCGTTTTTCAGAAAGTTCAGCAATTCCGATACGCTCCATTATCTTATCCGCTTCGTAATAATCTTTATCGTGCGGTGCCGCAAAATAGGAATTATGTCCTACTTTACCAAACACAATCATATCTCGTACAGTATAGGAAAATGAGGATTTGTGGGCTTGTGGAACGTACCCGATTTGTTTAATTGGCTTTCGTGTATCGCTTTTCTGTCACTAAACGTAATAAAAATCATGCCTGTAATTACGGTAATTCGAGTATAACATCATTTAAAACAATTAAAATTTGCTTTATAACATAATCTGATATCTGGTTACCTAATTGGGAATAAAGATTAAAATCGTTTGTATCTTCACAGTGCCCTATTTCATTACGTAGATATGTTAAACTATCTTCATCCTTACCATCTTTTCTAGAAGGTTTAAATTCAATATTTGGGTATCTGTTCTTATTCTTCTTTATATATTCTACAACATATCTTTGTGCAGGATGTGGTTTCCCTTTTGATGATAGTTCAAGTAGAAGTTGATATAAGCTTAAAAATTGAACTACTTTTATAGGATTGAATAATGTTTTGAACATTCTTTCATATAAAACAAAATGTTTATCTATAGCTGTAGGCTTATTTACAATGTTTTCATAAAAGCCCTTCGCACCAGTATTTACATATATAGTTACTTCATCTCTAATAGAAATAGATTCAAAAATTTCAATCTCTCTTTGAGGGCTATTCTCATCTTTGTCATCTATAATTTCTATAGTTCTGTAAGGAGAATTCAAGCTGATATTTGAACTAATTATCATATTAAAACAAATTTGATTCAAATAACAGTCAATCTCTTTCCTATACTCTTTGTATGTTATATCATCTTGTAGTTCCACAATCATTATCTTTATATCGTCACTTAAATGAATACTTTTTATCCATTTATTATTTATTGGAAAATTATCTATATTATCTTTCAAAGTTAGATTTTCAAACCCATGTAGCTGATATTGTAAATATCTCATTTTTCTACCTTACCTTTCATAAAAGTCAGAAATTTGCTTAAGTATAACGTTATAATACGTTTTTATTAAATTTCTTTCAGTATCACCAACGTAACTATTATGAGCTATTAGGTTCCTACACTCAGCCATTTCGTTAAGTTTTGGTATTATGAAGTCTCTATTAGGAAAATAAGTCTTAAATATATCCCAATTATTATCTATAATACTTCCTAAGTCTTTAAAATCCAAATAAAATAATTCATTGCCTCTTACACTTAACCATTTGTTGCTTATAGCTTTTTCTTTTCTATTACTTATGGTGTCACGAAGAGCTCTTGTCACATTTATTTTTGTAAAATATTCATCACCAAAAACATTTTTACATACCTTTTCAATAAATAGTCTCAATGAGTTCTCTACAGAATAAAGGTAGGTGTATACTTCTGCCATGTGATAACCTTTAATTTTTATATCTTCTGGAAGTATGTCATTAATAATTCTAGCAGAAATACTATTTGTATTCCTTTCCAAATCTAAAATCAGGTCATCTTCCAATTCAAAATCCTTAGTTAAGTCCAGTGAAAAGGATATACTTTTAATATCAAATCCTACATCAGGTGGAATTAACGCATCACAAATATTCATTAAAAGATTTTTAGTTTCTTCCACTTCAAGCAAATCTATGTTGGCAGGATTCACATAAAATGTTACATATGCAGCATAGGCATTCCATCTTCCTCCCCCACCACTATAATGTGAATATCCACCTTCCTCAACTTTTACATTTGCACCCTTAAGTAGATTTACAATATCATACTTGTTTTCTTTTTTTAGCATATATACAATTCCGGTAAGCAATTTTTCTTCAGTAAATGGCAATCTATAGGTAAATTCACTCATCGTAAAACTCCTTATCTTCAGTATTGTGATAAAGTGTTTTGACAAATTTGCAAATTGACAAAACACTTTATATTATACTATAATATTTAGTTAAAATCAAATATTAGTTAAAAATTATCTGCATTTCATTATCAGTTATGGTGATAACCTTGATAAAGAGTTTGCAAATATCCTTCTTCTTGTCAAAAGAATACTCATCCCATTGTTCTATACATTCCTGTATTTTTTCAGGGGATAGGATAACCCCGTCATTAATTTTTAGGGCTAAAATATCCTTTGTAATTCTCTCTCTGGTCTTATCAAGTTTTTCTATCTTTTCATTGTAAATCTTTGCTACCTTTGCCCCTGCAGTGGCTACTGCTTCAACTAAGTTATCAATTTCAGCATTGACCTTTACAAGTTCAATATGTAATCTGTTTAGTTCCCTTGTGTTTGGTGTTTCCACTTCACTATTGGGAGATAATGACTTTGCAAGTTCATTTCTTAAATGCTCTAATAATAATGGCTCTACATAGTCCTCCACCATTTTTACAGATATATCATTAGATACCCCATCACAACTATGTCTTTTCTTACCACCACAAATAAGTTTATGGTTCCCATCCTCTCTGGTTGCCACAGTAGCAGCCAAACCACAATAACCACATTTCATAAGTCCAGATAACCAAGTGTGAGTGCCTTTGCCACTATTCTTAATCTGAACATTGTTATCTGCTTTTCTGTTGCAGGCCAGCCACCTATCAGCCTCAATAAAAGGAGTGTGGGGAGCAATGGTAACATAGGAAGAGGGGAGGTCTTGTTCATTCTCAGGCTTTCTGCCATAGCCACCTTCTGTATACTTGTAAAGTCCATTTACTCCTACATAATCATCAGCATCATTATTCATAATACAGCCTTTCTCTTTCAAGTAAAGGTAGACTTCAGCAGTAGCAAAAGTGTATGCTGGATTTCTGATTATCCTTGCTACTGTGTTATTACTCCAACCATTTCCCCTTGTAGTTTTATAAACATTTTCCTCATTTATCCACTTTGATATGGAGCCAAGACTGGAATTGATATCCTCGTGGTACATTCTGAATATCTCCTTGACAAGTTCAGATTGTTCAAAGTTCTCTATGTATTGATAGGTCTTTTTCCCATCCATAATGATTTTTTCTTTATCAAAGCCATACGGCGGCTTGCCGCCTAAATATCTGCCCTCTTTACCTCTTGCGTAATAGTTATCTACAATTCTCATCTGAATGGTCTTACGCTCCAATTCAGCAAATACCATAACTATCTGCAGCATTGCTTGTCCCATTGGTGTAGTAGTGTCAAACTTCTCATTTACGGAAATAAACTCTACTTTGTATTTTTCAAATTTCCTCATGATATTTCCAAAGTCATAGACAGACCTGCTAATTCTGTCAATTTTGTAGACAATAACTGTATCAATCAGACCTTCTTCAATATCCAACATCATTGCTTGAAATTGCTCTCTATTAGTGTCCTTGCCACTTTTCTGGTCTTTATAAACCTTGAATGTTTCACCTTTTTTTAATTCTTTTTGACAACTCTCTATCTGTGTATCAAGAGAAATGCTGTCCTCTTTTACAATAGATTGTCTTACATAAATAGCCTTCATATTTTTCAACCTCACTTATCATTTTTTAAGCGGGGCGGGATTACCGCCCCACCGGTAATCCCTCTTACTGTAAGAAGGCTTTTTTTGCTAATCTCTGATTAAGCAATTTTCTTTCATCCTCAGGTAAATCAACCTGAAAAACTACTATTCTAAATCTGTCATCTTGTCTTATATCAAGCAGTTTATAACTGTCTTTTTTCTTAGACTTATCAAACTTATCAAATAAAACTTCTACGGATTGTCTTTCAACACTTCTTAGTGCCATATCAGTATCCCCCTTTCAAATTGGATACTTCTATAGCAGTAACTGTGTCAAAATTAGTCCATTTTCAGCCATTTATGTCCAACAAACGTATGAACAAGCATAAAAAAATAAGGACCAGTGCATTTTTCTCATTTATGCTCTGTCCTCATTTATTTATGTTCCTGTTATTGCTCTTATATGCCTACTTTTTCATATTCCATAGTATCTGTATCTATCAACCACCCCTTTAAAATATCATCCTGATACCAGCAGGAACAGTTAAATACAAGAGTATTTTCAATCATAGTAACAGAATTATCCTCATGGATATGTCCACATAGCCATATTTTAGGTTGTACTTCCTCAATCCAATTCCTTACTGGCCTACTGCCGCAATGGCTACCATTATATAAAATATCTCCTGCCCCGATAGGTGGGGTATGGGCTACCACAATACTGTTGTGGTCTGCTGTCAATTTGTGTAATTCATAGTTTAATTTGTTCTCATTGACCTCCCTATTAGTATTGAATGGAGTAATCAGAACATATTCAAAGGGGATGAGGGAGGTACCCTCTATATTTTCTGGTTCTGTTAAGTAGTGTCTGCTCTCATATTCAAACCAATCATCATTCCCTAAAATAAATCTGGTGGGAATAGGTATATCCTCTAAGACACTACAAAGATAATCTACATCCTGTTTTTGATAGGTGGAGAATTGCATAAAAGTCTTGTTTATGGTGTTCTTTCCACCAATATCACCACAGACTAAAATTAGGTCTGCTTTTTCAGCAATTATTTTGAGTTTATCCATAATGGCCTTATTGCCATGAATATCGGAAGTTGCAAATATTTTCAATCAAATCACCCTTTCTATAATTTTGTCCATGTTATCTCTTCAAACAACTAAAGTCAATAAAAAAGAACAGATAGGGGTAATTCTATCTGCTCTGTGATTTATACAGGTAAAACAATATGCTTTTGCAGGGCCTGTTCTACCTGCTTTGTATCTACACTCAAATAATGCTGTGTAACTGCAACACTTGAATGCTGCAATAATTCCCTTACCAACTCCACATTATAATCCTGTAAGTATATGGAATTAGCAAAGAACTTTCTAAAACTATGGGTAGAGATGTCCTCTAAACCCAGATAATCAGCAGTCAACTTCAAATGGCTTTGAATTGCTCTTACATTGATATTAAAAAGTCTGTTTTTTGGTTTTATCCCATTTTCAAGAGCATATGACTGTAAATAGGTGTAAATCTCGTGTGGAACAGTAAATGTTCTCTTTTTCTTTGTTTTTTCTTCTACTATGTCAAGGTGGTATCTACCACTTTCATAAATGATATCTGATAGTTTCAATTTAACTATATCCCCAATTCTAAGACCTAGATTGGCTTCACAGCAGAGGGCAGCAGCTACCCTTTGGTTAGGTCTAATCCTTTGCCCTGTATTTGTGGTAAATCCCTGCTGAATAGTGGATATTATCAATTCAAACTCACTTTTATCTATTGCTCTGGTCCTTTTGTTTGCCATGCTCATCATCCCCTTTCTAAAATTACGTTAATCAATATATTACCTTTGCGTTTATTGCAGATAGCAGATTTAAAGGTCTGCTACCGGTAACATTTTTCTTATTCTCTATATTTAACGAAGGAGCATTCATAATTCAAAAATTTGTTGAAATATAAACACTATTCGTTCTTTAAATATCTGTATAGAGTGGATTTGCTCACTCCTGTAATGGCCTCTATCTGACTGACCTTGTAATTTCCACTATTATACATAGATATTGCTTGTTCTACTTCCTTGCTCTTAGCAGGTCTGCCAACAGTACCATCATTCACAGCCTGTCTATATCCTTGTCTTTGTTTCTTTTTCTCAAAATCAACATACAATTTTACAAACCCATCCAATGTATCTAAATAGTCATCCCCGCTTAAAAATGGTTCTTCACAGGAGCATAGCGTGATGCCTATATCAATCAATTTTTGAAATACACTTATCAAATCACTTAGAGTATCTGCTAAATCCTGAACTGACCTGATGGCCAGTCTATCCCCTGATTGTAAGACTTGTAACAGATTTTCAAGTTCTGGCCTGCTTTTATCTGTATCACTGTCAATATAAATCCTGTTATCCTCAACCTCTAAATCCTTTATCAAGAGGAATAAAGGTTGGTTATTCCTAAAATCCTTATTTTCTACATTTTCCAAAACATAAGCACACAGCATAACTATCACCCCCAATGCTCCCATAATCCCTATGGATTTTAAGACGTCCCAAAATCCCTGGAGATTATGGGATGTCTTAAAATCCCATATTTTGAGACACTGTATAAGCCTCTTTTTTAAGTGTCGGAAAAACAAAAATGTTTTTCCGACCTCATATTTTTTTGAGATTTTTACAGATAAAAAAAGTAACTTTCATAAGAATTTTTATAAAAAATAACCCTAAGTGTCATGTTTCCAATGCTCCCAAAATCCCATGAGATTTCAGGAGTGCTAAAATCCCCGGGGATTTTAGCACTTCCCATATTCCTTAGATTTCTGGAAAATATATATTAAGGTCTTAACTGCTTAACCTCAATACCATAAAACTGCTCTAATTCAACAACAAAGTCTTTGAACTCTTTTTCACTTTCTGCTATCTGTGAAGGTGCATACAGAATTAAGTATCTGTAAGCCTTTTTTTCAAAAATTTTCAAGGCTTCCTTCTTAAAATCCTTTAACCCGCCATGCGTGACAAAACTATCCACTACCTCAATGTTGTTATTGCAGCACTTTGTGACCATTTGCCCCATTTGCTGAATCATGATATTTTGAGCTGCTTTGTCCTTGCCTGCCTTTATCCCTATAATTGCAGTGTTTGCGTATCTTGACATCCTGCTTCACCCCCTTAAAATGGTAAATCTTTATTCCACCAACTATCATCCTCAAAATCTTCTATATCTTCCCAATCCTTATTTTCATCTTCCAAATCATCCTCAACCTCTGATAGACTACCTGCCAGTAAGATTTCATTTCCACCCATACAATACAAATCCATCTTATTGTTTTGTTCTGCTACCATCTCCAAAACTTTGTATACCCTTTCAGGCACTTCAAAAAATATGCTGATACTTGACTTCATAACATTTTCACCCCCTCTAAGTTAGAATAAATCTAACTGCAGCGGATTTATCTTTATGTCACTCAAAATCTTCGTTTCAGTTAAAATTGTTTTATTTATGTCCATCTATGTTTTTTCTTTAAGCAAGGGATAATTTTTTCATATTTTTAAGGATTAAGGAACAAAAGGAGAGTATTTATTGGTGGATGATAGATTAGATTGAAAAATACTGAAAAAAATATGCTGTGCCGGTACCGGCACAGCAATAGTCTTGATATACACTTTATAAAAACTTCTTAATCACCCCAAATATCCTTTGATTTCTCTATCAGTTCAGGGGTAGGGACAGGGGTTTTCAGGTATTTCCTTATCCAAGCCACCTTTACATTATAGTCTACAAACTTCAAAGGGATTAGCCTTTGGTCTATACACCAAGAACAGTAGGCATTATAACGAGATTGAAGGTCAGCAATATCATCCCTACTCTCAATATTCTTAATAAACCATTCCTTAGACTTGCTGTAATAGGTCTGTCTAAGCACATTGTAAGGTAGGTCACCAGAAGGATTTTCTAAAAGATTTCTCTTATCCTTTGCGAATTGCTGTGAGGTCTTTTCACTCATTCTGCTATACAAATTGCCTAAATCTGTGAATTTTACAGATATGAAGTACTCTGAGCCACTTTTCTTCTTCTCAAATGATTTATTGATTTCCTCATAGAACTTGTTTCTGATTATATCCTTAAATCCATTATCCTTACACCAATTTTTGTATGTAGAAAAGAGAACAGAAGTTAAAATCCTATCACTACTGCTATCTGTCTTTTCCAGACAGTCATTAATAAATTGTTCTGACACATCCATCTCTTCCTTGTATTTTTCCTTATAGGCAAGCATGGCAGGGGTTTCAAAGATTTCTTTTTCCTCTAACACTATATCCAAGCCCTTCAGTAACCAGTTGAAAATACCTGCTTTTTCTGCTACCAACTTTTTAGGAAGGGTAGGGTCTTTCTGTGTAATAATATTCACAAAAGGAAATAGTCTGAGCCTGTCCCAAGTTGCAGTTTCCTTTGGTGGAATATATGGCTTAAAATTGCTGTCTAAAAAGATAAGTCCTATCATTTTAAACTTTGACATCCTTGTAGCATAATTATTTCTAACACTTTGTTGAGTTTGCCCCGTAAGGGATTTTACCCTTCCAGTATTTAACTTGTCAGATTCGTTTGATTCAGAGCTTGTAATCATAATTCTTTCTTTGAATTCCAACATTTCAGGCCCCACAGTTTTATCATTTTTGGTCTGCATTAAAAGTGAATTATCAACAGAAATACCATAGTCACCAAGTAATTCTACAACTGTATTTAAAAGAGTGGTCTTGCCTGTGTCCTTAGGACCTACCAAGAGCATCAACACCTTTTTAGCAGGTAACTGCTGTTTTGCCAAGCATAGTCCAAATGCTTTTTGCAGTTCCTTCCTGTCATCCTCATTAGGAAGTAATTTTGTCATCATGTCTTCAAAAACAGGGCAGTCTGCCTTTGGGTCAAAATCACAATTTGTAAGTCTGTGCTGATTATAAGAGGGGTCATGAGGGAATAATTCTCTTGTTTCAATATTCAATACCCCATTTTGCATATTGATATAGGGACTGTCATAATATCCTGCAATATCATTGCCTAAATCCATACCCTTGTATTTTTTTAGAACATCTGTTGCAAGTTTTGTATCTACATATCTCTTGCTTTCCTGAAACAATTTGATTGCTTTTTCTTCCAATAAGTCCTTTTCTGTTTTCCCATCTTCCTTTGGAGTTTTAGGTGGTATCACGATTTTATTATCATCTGCAAAAACAACATAAGACATAACGTGATAGAAAACACTATGCTCCACCAAGGCAAAGATTTCTGTAATCGGATGAATAAGGATTTCCACATCCCCATGGTCTACATATCTTTTTCCATCCCAAATGTAGTAACCAGAAGAATTATAACTATATTTAAAACTATCACCAAACACCTTTTTGACAATATTGGTTGCCCCGTTGATATTCCTATCCTCTGTAAACAAATCTGGTATGTATTGAATATTCTTTTGTCCTTGATATTTCAAAATGTAGTCCTTCAGGATTTCTACCAGTGCCCTGTTTTTGATAGGTCTGCTATCCTTATCAGCCATAAGCAGTTGATAAAATTTTTGATAGTCTGGAACCCAAATATCTGTGTTTACAACATCTGCCCCCCTGACTACCATCTCCTTCATAGGAGAATAGACAGCAGTGCAGGTGCTGCTTGCTTTCTGAATATCCTTTTTAATATCACTTTCATATTTGCTCCATTTGCCATTTTTCCCATAAGCCAAATAACACGGGCTTTGCTTGAATAATCGTTCTACCTGTGCAGGAAAATTACATGTGTAAAAGGTCAATTTACGGATTAAAGCAAAATCAGCATAATGCTGTTGGCTGTATTTCTGGTTGCCTTGCTTGTCTACTACCTTATCCCAATTACCTTCCCACAAAAGTTTAAAATCTTTATTTTTAAGGGCTACACTCAAAACTGTATCATCCTTATATTTTTCTGTATCTATCACACCTATCAAAGGCCTATCTGTCAAATCAACATTTATAGGAGATTTTTTCTGAAAATAATTGCTATGCAGTTTCCTTAAAGTCCTGACTACCTGCTCATCCTCACTGATTTCAAAATCATTTATTCGATGTCCTGTCATGACGAGGAACCTTTTTTCTGTGTAAATCTCTAAGGTAGGCATAATAGGGGATGTACCTGTTTGTAAATCTTCATCCAGAGTGCCATATGCCAGAACGTGAACCCCCTCACCAGAAAAACTTTTCTCCTGATATGTTCTGTATGTACTTGTTGCCCTGCACATAGCCTTATACTGCTCTATTAGGGTTTTCTTTTCTTCTTCTGTCTTGCATTTATCGGTATGACAATCTATATCCAAAAAAATCAAATTGCTTTCAGGGGTCATAGCAAATTCAATACCTACACACATCCCAACTTCCACAGTCCTTACAGCCTGCTCAAATGTTCCCCAAGTAGAAGGCTCTGAAATCTTAGCATAGTTTCCATCCCCCTCAATTTTAGGGTCTATTGGTATTTTCTTTCCCTCATCATTTAAGATAAATCCTACCCACTGGTTAAATTCCCTTAGTTTTTCAGGGATATTTTCTTTTATTAACTTCAACACTACACAAAACACCTATCTTTCTATCTAAAATCTTTATATTTCAACCTTAAAACCCAACTTCCCAAATTGGTTTCTTCATTTTCTAAAATCCCTATACTACAACATCCTTCGTATGTGAAAAGGTCAACCTCCGAATCTCCAAAACCCTTGCCAATACTGAATAAAAAAAGTCAACTTCCCATTACCCAACAACTTCCCTAAGTTCCTGCCTGTACTCACAGCCTTAAACTCCATTTGGGAAGTTGGGAAGTTACTTTTCTAAAGTCCTATAGAAAAATATTTTTTTTATGGATATTCAGAATTAACCTTATAAATATTTCTCATCATGTAAAAGTTTCTGAAAAGAGTCTCCCAATCTCCCAAATCTCTTAACCCCTAAATTACAACTATGCAGAGGGGTAGTTTTTGGAGTTGGGAAGTTGCCTCTGGTGGCTGTAATGACAGGGAGAAAATGGCTTCCACCCAAAACACCTTCCCAACAACTTCCCAAATGTCATTTTTCCCTGTAATTAGTGGATTTTATAAGGGATTTTCTATTTTAAACCTCTTGCTGTACTCATCATCATTGTCAACAAGTGCATCTATTGGGTCATAGCCAATCCTTGATGGTATTTTACAAGGCTTGAAATTAGGGAAGATATCAGTATTAAAGGTTCTTGAAAATAAACTAATCCACCCTGACTGACTTAGTGAAACAAATCCAACTCCACCTATATACTTCTTTGTACTCTTATGTAGAACCCCGCCACTGAAACAATCAGCCAAATCATAATATCCACCCTGGTGTCTGTTGGCATATCCTGTAATAACCTGATGGTCTTCTGGTTCAGTTAGTCTTGAAGCCATGTTTAATATCTCTATCTTCATTTTGTAGTAATAGGTGCTATGGCACTTAATATCAAGCAGTTTCACCAGATAAATCCCCTCTGGAACATTGTGCCCCTTATCATAGGACATATCTATTACTTCTGGGCAGGTGGTTTTTGGAGCCGCAGGCTCAATATTCTTCACTACCTGATTTTCTGCACCCTTATTAAGGGTAGCAATCAAATTTACATCAAATTTTCTCATTATATAAATCCTCACTTTCTTTATCAGCGGGGCGGCGCTGGCCGCCCCGTATCTTACTATTTGTTCTTTATGCAATAGGTATCTCATGCTCATAGGTAACTGTGAGAACGTGGTTATTAGTATCAAGATAAGCGTTCATCCAATCAGCACCCCACAGGTCTAATTCGTTAGTAATGTCATAACCAATGACAGAAAAGGGAATATTAGCAGTCAATGTATCTGTCTGGACCCCATTTTCAACTTCTGTATCATGGTCTAAGGTGCTTCCTGGGCCAGTTAGCCTATAATACATATCTGCAAAATCATCACCTTTTTCTTCTAAAACCCTCAAGGTATATGTAGTCAATGCTTCTTCTGTAAAATCTAAATCTTTTACTATAGTTGTATCGCAAACAATGCCCCTAATATCGTCAGGGTCAGACAAAGTGATTTCAAATAGCAAATTGTTACAACCAACCTCTTTTTCTGCTGTAGCCATTACCGTAAGTGGACCTCTTTCTACTTCTGCCTCTAAAGCAACTGCAATAACATCTTTTTGTGAATTAATTTTCATTAAATTAATCCCCCTTTATTTTATTAGTAGTCCCTAAGGACCCCTGACAGCAGTGGGAGTTGAACCCACATTTACATACCATCCTGTGCTGCCTATATAGTCCTGCTTTAATTATGCAAGTTATTTGGTTTTTCTAATGTTCTATACAAAATAATTTAACCTTATGAACTTAATATAACACACCTTTTCGTATCTGTCAATAGATAACGCAAAAATATTTTAAAACATTTTTAAATAATTTAATTTATTTTAATTTTATCTTGACTTTGTGCTTTTTATTTAGTATTATAGATGCAACAATTAAAATAATTTAATAAAGGAAGTGCATTATGGCTAAGAAAAAGAACTTTAATCAGTTATTTACTGATAGATTAACTGAACTTATGGAGAAAAGGGATGTATCTATTATAGACCTATCAAAAGCAGTTGATATTTCCAGACAGTCCATATCAAATTATTTGGCCTGTGAATCTATGCCTAATATAAATGTTTGTAAGGATATAGCAGATTTCTTTGGGGTAAGCTGCGATTATTTAATAGGTAAGGATTTACAACCGAATAAAACCGATGAAGACCTGTTTAATGAAATTGGTCTATCCTCACAGGTTTTAAGAACTCTAAGAACCTTAAAGAATGAGGCAACCAATGGCAGGGAGGATTATGCCTATCTGCTCTATCTGATTAACACTATCTTTCAAGAGGAAGATATAGAAACAGAAAATGGGCTGTTTAATGAGATAGCCTATTATGTATCTCGTAATGCTGATAATTATTACCTGACTTCTGACAAGGACCTTAACACCTGCAATGAGGATAACCTTCCTTCCCTTAAAAAGAGGACTGCTCTATCTCATGAACAGGCTGATACCTTCTTTTCTTTTAGATTGCTGAACTATCTTTCTGAATACAAGAAAAGATATGCTATGCTCTATGCAAATAATGAGAAACAAGAGATTATGAAATACACCACCATCCCCAATGAGGATGGATATTATCCAGCAGAGGAAGAAGGATATTACTATAAAAATGGTAAATATTATTTTTACCTTGAGGGAGAGGGGTATATTTTAAGGTAGCAAAACCAGCATTCTGAACATAAATTATAAAACTTTTCACTATGTTTCTAAAAGGAAAAGACAGTGGTTATAAAAGAGTAGACTTCTTTTATAACCATTGAAGACAATGGGTCATACCCATGCAGTTTATAAGAAGATTAAGACAGATAGCCCCGCGCCGGATCCGGCGCGGGGCTATCTTCATAATGGACATATGTTGATAGGACTTGGACAGAAAAATCTATCTTTTGTTATACACAATTCAAAAGGGGGTTTTTCAAAATGCTAATTAGTGAAATTACAGCATTTTTAGAAAATGCGTATCAGGTCTTAAATGAGAAGTTTTTTGATAATGAGTTGTCTAAAGTGGTCATTACAATACAATCCAGTCCAAAAGCCTTTGGCCACTACACTACTTGGGATGCTTGGAAGGAAGAAAGCACAGGATATAGGGAAATCAACATAGGAGCAGAAACCTTGAATAGAAAAATTGGTAACGTAATTGCAACATTGCTTCATGAAATGGTTCACCATTATTGTGATATGAAAGGGATAAAGGACACTTCAAGGGGCAATGTCTATCATAACAAAAGATTTAAGAATGAGGCTGAGTGCAGGGGTCTGGTGCTTGACTATGATAGTAGAATAGGTTTTAGTATCACTCATCCTTCTCTAATGCTTATGGATTTAATCAATATGCAAGGATGGGAAAATGTAAACCTTGCAAGGAATGGGGGTTATAGAGTATCTGGTTCTAATGGTTCTGGTGGGGATAATGGCTCTGGTTCTTCTTCTGGTGGTGCTGATACAGGTAAACCCAAAAGTTCTACAAGAAAATACTTATGTAGAGTATGCGGGAATAGTGTCAGAGCAACTAAGGAAGTCAATATTGCTTGTCTGGACTGCAATACAAGAATGTTTGTTGAAGAAAAAACAGGATAATTTTAATCTTAAAAATCTGTCATTGCTAAATAGTGGTGACAGATTTTTTAATGAGCAAAAAACTGAAAAAATCCATCATTGAGATTTACGAAAAACCTATATAGGATATGATTTTCTGAACTGCTCCCCTTATGGAAAAATTAAGACCTTTCCCTTTTGTTGGGATTACAGGCTTTAGAGATACTTTCTGAAAAAATGAGTTTTGAATGGTGATTTTTGAGAAACCCATTTTTGAAAAGTGCAGGATAAATTATTCCGGTAAAAGGGGAAGGCTGCCGGTCGCAGCCTTCCCCGAATGATTAAATATGTTATTCTGTATAATCCTGAGTGGTATCAATAACAACTGCGTTATTAGCACCATCCCAAGTTACGCTAAAATTAAATACTTGTCCTAAATCCCTCAACTTGAAATAATTGTTGCCATTGATATTATAGGCTGTCAATGTAACTTCTGCACCATCTTTGTAGATAGTTGAGGTACTAAGGGTAGATTGTTTGCTCTGACCATCTCCAAGAGCAAGTTCCCCACCTGTGCTTTCATAGGCTGTATTTGAAATAAGGTTAATCGCATTCTTTGTACCATCCCAGGTAACATTAAACTGCTTATCTGTACCCCTGATAATCTGTGCAACATCCCTCAACTTGAAATAGTTATTGTTGTTGATATTATAAGCATCAAAGGCTACTGCTTTACCATTCACCATTACCTTTGAGTTGGTTGGGTTGGCTGTGGCTTTTGTTGCTGGGGTTGTTGGGTTGGTTGGGGTTGTTGGGGTTGTTTGGGTTGGTTTATCTGTTACTACTGTTACTGCATAGTAATACTTCTGACCACCTTGCTCTACTGTAATGTCAAAGCTGTTCTGGTTAGTATATTGAGCGTTATAGTTGAACTGCCAAGTTAAACCCTTGCTCCAAGTTCCATTGGATTTTGTGGTTGCGTATGGCGTTACACCCCTTTGTGATAGTGACCAATGACCTGAACCAAATGTGTTATCTGTTCTACCAACATCCAACTCATTTGTTGTATTCCAAGGCTCTGAATAATGATACTTGAACTCTGTATTGTCCTTGTCTGCTCTCATTGAACCCTTGTCACTGATTTTTACCCAAATAGCATTGATTGTCTTACCATTTGCATCCAAAGGGGTAATATCCTTATGAGATACATAGTTGGAAAAGGTTACTGGACCAATTTGTTTGGTGTACTCCATTGTTGGGAAAGTGGTGGATGGAGTGGTTGGGTCTGTTGGAGTGGTTGGGGAAGTGCTGTCTGTATATGTGTAGGTTGCACCTACGCTCTTACACCATTCCTCTGCATAACTACCCTTTATTACAATAAATGTTCTACCATTCTCTGCATTTGAATTACTGATATAAGTTAAAGTTGAAGGAAGTGTGATTACTGGACTATTGAAACCTAAACCCAAATAACCTAAATATTCAAGACCCTCATTCAAGGTAAACTTGCTGAACTTGACCATTTCAAATGCACTATCATCAATACGCTTTAAGGTTGAAGGTGCAATAAAGGTCTTTAGATTTTTATTGCCTGCAAAAGAAGTTGCACCAATACGAACTACCTTTGTATTAGTAAGGTCTGCACTTGTGAAACTATTCTTTGAAAATGCAAAGTTACCAATATACTTCAAATTAGTGTACTTGCTGAAATCTACACTATCATCACCTAATCCTCTTGCCATAAAAGCACTTCCACCAAAAATCACAATACCCTCTGGAATATTTGCTTTGGTTGGATTAGGATTAGAACCAATCCTTTTACCCATGTTTTCTGCTTCTGCTGCAATAACAATAGTGCCTGCAGGAAAATCAGAACCTTGTAAATTAATAGAATCTGTTACATATTCACTATAATCCTTAGCACCAAAATCTTCTCTTAGATAATCACTATCTGTAAATGGTAGTGAACTGGCTGCAAATGCTGTGGTGGACAGGGAAAAGACCATTGCAAATGCTAGAATTGTTGAAAGTAGTTTTTTCATTTTTTTGCTCCTTTTTTGATTATATTTAGTAATTGCTGTGTTATATATTTTTTATACTGTATAGAAGACAGTAACCCCTATATTATACCATGTTAATCTTCCATTTTCAACCTGTTAAAATAAATAGAGGTGAGAAAATGGGTACAAAAAACAGTAATTCAGATAAATTTAGAGATGAGATTATAGAAATTGGTTTAAAAATAGGCTATCTTAGAAGGCAAAGGGCTATGACACAAAACCAATTAGCAGAAAAATCAGGAATATCTGTGGGCTTTTTATCTCAAATTGAGGCTCCCAATATGGCTATGAGTTTTTCCCTAAGTACCTTGCTTGCAATAGCACAGGCTTTAGAAGTACCACCCTCCAAACTTCTTGATATAGACTAATTCTCAATAAAACTTATCTTTTAATTATATCGTCTAAAATCAAAAAATAATTATAGCACTCCCGAAGTTAAAAGGGAGTGCTATTTTATATAGCTTTCCTATTCATTTTTTATATCCATAATCAAAGTTGCTCCACACTTAAAAGCAAAGAAAAACATCCTATCAATTTCAAGCCCTGTCTGCTTTATGCAAAGGCTTTTGAGTTCCTCTAACTTCTCCCTTTGCTTATCATCCAAAATAGATGATATTTCTTCTATCAAGTCTGTTATCTTCTCTGATAGGTCTTTCCACTCAATGGAAGAGTTGTACCCAAATCTTTCAGTATAAGAACTTGCATTATTATATAGTTCCTGTAATTCATTCAAGTTATCACCACCCAATCTTTAAATTAGGGACATGTTAACTCTTCAGAGGATAGAATGCAAGTCTCTTTTTTGTTTTGAACTACATCTGATAAAACAGAAGAAAGATATAAAAAAACAGCCTGCTAACTGGCTGAAAGTGTTGATATATAAGGGTCTCTTTTTATTACGTTCTTATCCTGCAACGGATGAATAGCCTTCTTTCCACGACAAAATACCTGCGATACACTTTATCAACGTGGTCTTACCAATACCATTACGCCCCATGACAGCCATAATTTCGCCATTACTCATTTTGAAATTAACATTTTGCAGTATAGGAGATTCCTTGTTATAGTAAAAAGAACCATTTGTCACTTCCAATAGCATTAAGACCCTCCTTTCGTGCGCCCATATATAACAGCGAAAAACGGAGCACCAATCAAAGCAGTCAAAATGCCAATAGGAATTTCCGCTGTTGTTAGATTTCTTGCAAGAGTGTCCACCAATATCATAAAGGCCGCCCCCAATAAACAGGATACGGGGAGTAGCTTTCCATGATTGACTCCTGCTATTCTGCGGCATATATGGGGAATAACAAGACCAATCCAGCCAATTACACCTGATACGGTGACACAAGCAGATGTCACCAATGTTGCGAAAAAAATAATCAGCCAACGGGTGCGTCCGGGATTAATCCCCATTGTATAAGCATCTTCATCACCAAGAGAAAGAATATTAATTTTCCATCTCAGGGCCAGTAGTCCGATTATTCCTACTGTCGCCGGAATGATTGCAATTTTTAGCTGCATATAGGATGTATTTGAAAAGCTTCCCATAAGCCAGTATGTAATAGCAGGCAGTTTGTCTCCAGTATCAGCAACATATTTTACAAGAGAAGTTAAAGCATTGAAGATTGATGATACGATAATGCCGGCTAATACCAAGGATAAAGTTCCTGTTTGACTCCCTGTTTTTGCCAGAAAAAATACAAGTAAAATACTGCATATTCCAAAAATGAAAGGTAATACGGACATCAGCATGGTATTATCAGAAAATAGCAGTATGCTCAATGCAGCTCCAACCCCCGCCCCGGCACACACACCCAAAAGGTCAGGACTGACAAGTGGATTTTGAAATGTTCCTTGAAGAGCTGCGCCGGATATTGATAGTCCTGCTCCAACCAATGCGGCTAACAATATGCGCGGCAGCCGAACATTGATAAGTACATGATCTATGATTTTAAGTGTATCGTCTTGTATTCCGTTAAATCGATTGACAAATACATTGTAAATATCCGCAAAACTCATTTCATAGCGACCATAAACAAGCGAAGCTATTGCTATCACTATCAAAGCCGCGACAAGCAAAGCCATGATAACGGAGTATTTTTTTCTGCTGACCTCCATGACTATTTAACTGACCTATAGCTTAAAATGGAATTCATATCTTCTTCTGTTAAGGTGACATTATGCAGCCTACTATAATATCCACTAAGCTCTTCGCGAAAATCCTCTTCGGAGAGCAGTTCGGGATATGCCTTTGAGATTAGCCAAAGCGGCATAAGCGGTGAATCCGCACAAGGGGCACCCCACGAATAGGCTGTTTGAGGAATGTCATAAATTTCCTTGTTCTTCCAAGCATCTAAAAGTGACCAATCTTGCCCGCTAATTGTATTATTCAAATATGCCTGTGCAGGAACATTGTGAAAAATAAAAATCATGTCCGGGTTCCATTGATAAATTTGTTCCATATCGACTTCGGCAGTTCCCTTAATGGTATCGGCTGCAACATTGACAATTCCGGCTTTTTCAAAGAAACTTTCCGCATAAGCATCAAAAGAACTACTGCCGGCCACAACTAAACTGCCGCTCATATTGCTGAATACCCAAAGCGCGCGTTTCGGCTCCTCAGTCTGCTTGTCCAAAAGGGCTGCTGCTCTTTCATCTGAATGTTTCCACTCTGTAATTATGTTTTCGCTGCTGTCAATTTCAAAAATCTCACGCAGCAGGTTATCCCATGCACTTGTAACATCTTTAGGGTCAGTCAATTTGGGCGAAAACAGATTGATGGTCGGTAAACCAATGTTTTCAAGCCCTTTTTTCTGTACTTCACCATAATACAGAATAATATCCGGATTAAGCTGCAAAAGAGCTTCTTGATTGATAGAAAAATCGTCGCCGACAAACGTGGTGTCAATATTCGTATACTGCGGAAACAGCTTTGCCATAACATCAGCATTTGAATAGACAAATGCTTTTGGGCTTAGTCCCGCAATCATATCTTTGTTGGGAATAACCTCCAACAAAACCGATGTAACAGGCGGTGTAATAATAACAACGTGTTCAATATCTGCGACAGCAGGGATTTCCACTTTATTGCCCGCCAAGTCTGTAATGATTTTAGAGACAGATGCGGAATTATCGGTGTCCGGAATTTCTGTACGCTTGGAAGCATCTATATCACTACTACATGCTGCAAAAGAGAAAATCATACTTGCAAGCGTAAGTAAAAAAAGAATTGTTTTTTTCATTTTGTCCTCCTGGATTAACTATGCGTGATTTTGAATTAAATTATTTGCGTGTTCCAAAAAGCCTTTAATAGCTTCTAAATGGCTTTCGGGGATATTTGCCATATATTCAAACAAGGACTTGTCGTACTTATCATGGTATTCTTCATGGTACTGATAAGCTAATCTTCCTTTCTCAGTTAAAAATAACTTATACCGTTTTTTGTCGTCTTTGTCCTGTTCTTTACGGACTAGGCCACGTTCTTCTAACTTCAATAAAGTTTTATGAATAACAGCGCGGGTAATACCAAATCGTCGTGCAATTTCAGAACTAAAAAGCCCCGGATAATCCCCAACCATCTTGATAAGATGGATTTCCCCGCGATAAAAAGTCATATCCTCGCTTCCAAAATCGAGTATATTTGTCTTACTGTTTGCAATATTTTCCGTAAGGGTAATAAATGCGTTGATAACTTCCAATCCGACTTTATCCATTTTATCCCTCCCTCCTATAAAGATACCCGCTAAAACGACCCGACTGAATATCTCGAACATATTTCAGATGTGCATTTTCAGCGGCTGTTTCTATCCGTTTTTGTGTTGGCGGGGGTGCAATTCCATTCATATAGCCCCACAGCCAGTTAAGCATATTGTCTTGCGGATAACCTTCTGTTTTCGAAAAACGACCAATGAGCAGCAAATACCCATTTTCAGATAAAGCATTTGCAATTTTGTCAATAAAGCTGTTCAAATCTTCTGTAGTAAAATCCAGCACACCAGACGCAATTATTAAATCATACGAAGCACCAATATCGTCCGAATTAAAATCACCGGTCAAAACAGAAACTGATTTTCCTGCTTTATGTTCGTCGATTATTTCGCCCGCAACCTTTGCTACATTCGGATATTCAAAAATAATCGCTTTGCTGTTCGGATAGCTTTTTACAAATTCAATTGAAAGTATCCCTGAGCCGCCTCCCAGATCCAGTATTTTAAGCTCTGCTGATGTGTCGGGAAATATCTTCTTGATTTCCGCTTGAAAGGCTTTTACCCGGCCGGTAGCATACATTTCAGGAATAGCTAACCTTGCTAATTTAGGAAAATCGTAAAACAAGTCAGTGGGTATATGGCTTTTGCCTCTGACCTTGTTACCTATATCACTCAATGATGACATTGTTTCACGAAACAAAATGGTTTCACCAAGATAATGCATGCTAGCTTTCGATAAATACTCGGTTCCATGCGGTGTATTTTTATAGGTGTCCTCCTTTTGCTCTATATAACCGCAAGAAGCAAGTGCCAGCAAAAGCAATTCAACATTTTTCGTATCATATCCAGTTAGAGCAGCAAGCTTTTGTGCTGTCGCCGGCATATCAAGATACGAAAAAATATCCAGCCGAATTGCTTCAAATAACAATTGTGCAGCTTGGTACTGATTCAATATTTGATAATATTTGTTTGGACTCGTATCTATATCCATATTTATATCCATGCACCTATTGCACAAGAATGCCAGTTTCTCTTTTCAAGAGAAACTAAACATTTGCGCATGGACTCGGTGCATACCCTTTCCTTATTTATCGTTTCTTTCAACCTTCCACCTCCTGAACAAAGTTAGCCTTTGCTAACTTTGTTGTAGTCTAAGCATACAACAAAAATCTTTGTATGTCAAGCATACATTTAAAAAATATTTTGTTAAACTGAAAAATCTGTAAAACAAAGAAACAGCATAGCCGAAGCTACACCGTTTCCCGAAAACATTCTTATGCTGTTTTATAAGCGATACCCTATATCAGTGCCTTTTAAGCCTTTTTATACCTTACTTCATTATTAATCTCAGTCTTTTCAAGCACACCCTTGTGTCTTAAATGCTCCATATGGGCAAGCACCTCAGATACGGCAAACCACACCTGCTGCACTCCGAATTTTTCAAAATCACCGTCACCGAAGTCCCAAGTAATTGCCTGTGCCGTCTCATAAGCTGTTTTGCTTTCATCTCCTATGAAATCAATTATTTCTTTTAATCTTCTTTCATGGTGAAGCAAAATTTCGTCTATTCTTTTAACATGATTTTCTATCATATCTCTGTGTGAAGAAAATAAATGCTTTATATCCATATGTCTTACTTTTTCAAGACTGTTCTTATATATTTGAAGAGAGTCCTGCTCATAGTTCCAAAATATAATATTTGGTGTAATTTTGTTAAGTATATGATCTCCGCAGAACATTATTTTATGATTTTCTTCGTACAATCCGCATTGTCCCGGAGTATGTCCCGGTAAGTCTATAACTTTAAATTTATATTCACCCACTTCAATAATATCTCCCTCGGTTACAGGAGTAAATTCTATAACATTGTCCATTATAAAAACCATTGCGGGATGATTTTTGTAGTCCAATCTTCTATGCTCGGGGGTTGAGCTTATGTCAAGATTAACATTTACAATATCCTTAAGCTTTTCGCTTAGAATATCGTTCATGATATTTCCGTCTATCTCGCTGCAATATACTTTATTTTTGCCTGTAAGCAGGCTGCATACAAGTCCGCTGTGATCGGCATGCGAATGTGTTAAGAATATATCTGTATAATCAAGGTCGATTCGCAGCTCATACAGGGCTTGTAATAAATCATCCTTGCATTTTTGGTCATTAAATCCCGTATCTATTATAAGATTTCTCTGCTCTCCTCTTATGATATAAGAGTGTAAAAGCTTTAGGGGGCTCTTTGGAAGTGTTACATCTATTTGATAAATATTTTTATATATTTTGTTCATATTTCCTCCGTTGCGTTCTTATGTAAAAAGTTTAAATTTTATCTTTAGCCGGACAACTAACAATGATACTGTTATATTATATACTATTTTTCTTTTTTGGCAATCTAATTATATTTACACAAGGAATGTTTTTAATTAAACAAAAATATTACAGGCATAACCTCTATGCCTGCAATATTTTTTATTATCTGTTTTTTAATCTTCGTTAAACACTCCAACCCAGACTTTGCTGCTGAATTGTATACAGCTTATTATATAAACCCTTTTTATCTATCAATTCTTCATGTGTGCCTTCTTCAATCACCTGTCCGTTTTCAAGCACGATTATTTTATCAGCCTCTGCAACGGTACGCAGACGATGTGCAATGACAATTACAGTCTTTCCTTCAATTAAAACACCTATAGCCTGCTGTATAGATGCCTCACTCTCAGGGTCAAGAGATGCGGTTGCTTCATCGAGAAGTACAATAGGTGCATCCTTGAGAAGTGCTCTTGCGATAGAAAGTCTCTGCCTTTCTCCTCCGGACAGAGTGCTTCCGTTTTCTCCAAGTATTGTTTCATAGCCGTCCGGGAGCTTTTTGACAAACTCGTCACAACGAGCAGCCTTGGCTGCTGCCAGCACTTCCTCACGACTTGCATTCATATTACCGATACGAATATTGTTGTATATAGTATCATTAAACAGAACTACGTCTTGAAAAACAAAAGACATATAGCTCATCAAATGCTCGGGATCGAGACTTTTTATATCTGTTCCTCCGATAGTTATTCTTCCCTTATCCACATCCCAGAATCTTGCAATCAGACGCGAAAGGGTACTTTTACCGCTGCCTGACGGTCCAACCAAAGCAGTTATACTGTTTGCGGGAATTGAAGCAGTGATATTTTTGATAGTTTCCTCTCCGCCTTTATTATAATGGAAATTTACCGATTCAAAATTAATATTATAATCTCTTAAAGTCATTTCTGCGCCTTCCATAGGCTTATAGTCCATCAAGGCACGCATACGTTTGATTGCAATTTGGTGGTATAAAAGCTCAGGCAAAAGTGTAAGCTCGGTAATAATAGGCCCGTATATTCTGGTAACTATAAGCAAGCACAAAAGCATAGGAATAAGCTCTATCTGTCCGCCGCTGAGCAAACTTACTCCCGCAAACACTGTTAGCCCTACACCAGCTTGTAATACTACCTGGGCTCCGGTAACAAAAACACCTGTTCCGAATTCAAACTTAATGGCAAGATTTTTCATAGTACGCAAGGCATTTTCCAATGTATCAAATTTTTCACCGTCAAGATTGCAGGCTTTTATCACCTTAAGACCTTCTATATACTCCTGAACCTGCTCGGAAGCGGCAAGCTTCGCAGCAGCATGTTTTTTACCGAGTTTTGTCTGAATACCTCTGCTGCCTATAATTATCAGGAATGCAAGAGGTACCGAAATAAAGATAGCTAATGCCATACGCCAGTCAAATAAAGCTATCATAATACATATAACAACAACAGAGATAGCATTGGCAAAAAGCTGAGGATATATATGACTTAATACATGCTCTGTAGTAGATACATCTCCCATCATATTTGTGGTCAGCTCGGAAAGGTCTTTTGAATTAAATACACTCATCGGAAGCTTTCTGATATGCTCAGCCAGAGTAGTACGAGCATTTTCACTTTCCATGTATGAAACTACATAGGTCTTTTTATAGTCATTTTTATTGCACAGAAATACAATTATTGCTCCAATGATGCCTGCCGCAAATAAAATCCACATTTTTTGCCATGAAATACTTTCTCCCATAAATGGCTTTATCAACTCAACTATTGCCTGAATCATTACTATAGCGGGAATCATCATCGAAAAATTGCTTAAAGTACAAGCCGCAATAGCTACTTTTAAATCTTTATACCCCTTGTCAGTCAACATCAATGCGTCTTGCAGACGCGGTATTTTTTTAGTTTTAGGCATATGAATCCTCCCCTTTCTTTTTCATAATCCAGCTTGCAGACTCATTGTAGGTTCTCCACATGACAGCATACTTGCCGTTTTTAGATAAAAGCTCGTCATGGCTTCCTTCTTCAACCAGACGTCCCTCGTCCATAACCAATATTTTATCGGCACTTCTGATAGTGGATAAACGATGTGCAATGATTATGACAGTCTTATTTTTCATAAGTTTTTCAAAGGCTTTTTGAATCAAATGCTCATTTTCAGGATCAGCAAAAGCTGTGGCTTCGTCAAGAACAATTACCGGAGCATCCTTTACAATAGCGCGCGCGATAGCCAAACGCTGCTTTTCTCCTCCGGAAAGGTGTATTCCTTTAGTTCCGACAATTGTATCGTAGCCACTAGGAAGCTTCATAATAAAATCGTGGCATTGCGCTGCTTTGGCCGCCGCCTGTACCTGTTCATCCGTCGCATTTTTATTTCCCATAAGTATATTATCTTTGATGCTTTGTTTAAACAAAAATACGTCCTGAAATACAAAGCTGACCTGATTCATAAGATACTCAGAGCTCATATTTCTGACATCTGCCCCGCCCAAAAGAATACTTCCGCTCGTTACATCAAAAAATCTCGGTATCAAGTGGGCAATAGTGCTTTTTCCTCCGCCCGAAGGTCCTACCACAGCAGTTACCTTTCCTTGCTTTGCTATAAATGAAACATCACTGAGAGCTTCGGTCTCTTTATCCTTATCATAAGAAAAAGAAACCTCTTTAAACTCAACATCATATCCGTTGGCTTTTTGTGCATGCCCGGGCTGTGACAATATCGGCTCAGCGAGCAGCTTATCCATGGCTTCTACTCCGTTTAAAATACGCATACCGTTGGAATTAACATACATTATTTTCATCAATATTCCTGCAATAGCAGGTACAAAAATAAAATAGAAAATCAGCTTTGAGGCAAAGTCGGTATAATTATTTGTATTCATTCCCACCAAAATACCAACAGGTAAAACAAATAAATAGACATTGTTTATAATAGTGTTATATAAAGAAAATACATTTTCCCAGCTTAAGGTATAGGGTATAACCATCGCAGTATATTCTTTAATCGTATCATGTAATCGACGGAAAGAATATACAGTCTGCTTGAATGCCTTAACTACAGAGATTCCCCTTATATATTCTACCGATGCGTTGTTCATATTTTCAAGAGCAGTTTGATACTGTTTCATCTTTTCTTTGGCTCCTTCTTTTCCGTAAGCGGCTGCCTGAAGGATAAAGGCGAACACAACACCTGCTGCGGATGCAAGTCCAAAACGCCAGTCTACCGCAAGCAAAATCACAGCCATAACTATAGGTGCTACAAATGCAGCCACAATATCAGGCAGTTGATGTGCGATAAATTCTTCTATCTTCTCAATATTTTCATCCATTATTTTTCGTAATTTGCCGCTTCCTACTATAACATGGAAGCCAAGAGGAACTTTTGCTATATGATTTGCAAAATTAAGCTTCAATTCGTATAATGTTCCGAATGCGGCTAAATGCGAGCATACTAAAGCCGCCATATATAATAGAATATTCGATACCACTCCGCCGAAGGCATACCATCCGTATCGGAACAACAAGCTTGTGTTAAGAGCGGATGTATCAGGCCATACGGTTAAAATTTCCCGTACAATATAATAAATGGCAATATAGGGAACAAAGCTTGCAATAGATGCAAGCGATGATAAAACGACAGAGCTTATCATAAGCGGCTTTTTTGTTGCGGCTAATTGCAGAAGTCTTGCCATGCCTGTTTTAGGCATATTTTTTTTACTCATTTTTCAATCTTACCTCCCAACATTTTTAAAATTATTTTATTTAACAATGAAATACTCCTTTACTTTATTTACTCCCTTTTTATTCAAAGGATAATAGTCTGTTATCTTACCGTCACATAATTGAAGCACAGCGGTACAGCATTCAAGTATAAATTCCAAGTCATGCGTAATAATAACAGACAAGTATGTATCTTTGGCAGCCTCTCTTATAAGCGAGCAGGTAGACTTCATGTTGTTATAATCCAACCCGCTGGTAGGCTCATCATAAATGAGAAGCTTTTTATTGCTGCACATTGCGCCTGCAATAGCGACTCTTTGCTTTTGTCCTCCGCTTAAGGCAAGAGGGTGTGTGTCTGAATAAATATCAAGTTTAAGTTTTTCAAGAATTTCATTAATTTTTTCCTCGGAACAATCTAAAGCTCCCAGACTCAGTTCCTCCGATACACTTTCCGTAAACAGCTGATGATTAACGTCCTGCATGACCATATAGCTGTTTTCCGTACGTTTTTTTGCTTTTAATATCTTTCCTTCAAAGCTGAAATACCCCTTATGCTTTATTATCCCGCAAAGGCATCCGGCAAATGTCGATTTTCCTGCACCGTTATGACCTATGACAGCAAGAATTTCTCCTTTTGCAACAGATAAAAAAGGAATTTGCAGTACAGTCTTTCCATCATATCTGCAATCTAAGTTTTTTATATTTATCTTATCATCAGAAGGCTTTATGCTGTCAGTTTGATATTTATCGAGTTTTTCAAGTATTAAACAGCGAAGCCCCATATCGTTAAGGGTTTGATTGTCAAATTTTTTCATAGTTTCGGAAGATATTTCACATTCAATACACCCATCCTTCATATATATGTATCTATCGGCAAGCTCGGACAGATAATACAGACGGTGCTCAGATATCACAATAGTTTTACCCGCACGTTTCAATGAGTCCAAAACCTTCCTAAGCCTTTCTATTGATACTGCATCAAGGTTTGATGACGGTTCATCAAGCACAAATATATCGGGCTTTACAGCATATACAGAAGCACACGCAATTCGCTGTTTTTCTCCTCCTGAAAGCTCGAAAATACTTCTGTCAAGCAAATCCTCAATATCAAGTGTAGATGCCGATTCCTCTATTCTTCTGAATATCTCGTCTACAGGCAAGCCTATATTCTCACATCCAAAGGCAAGTTCACTTGTGGTATCCACATTAAAAAATTGACTTCTGGGATTTTGAAATACCGATCCTATTTTTCGCGCGGTATGTGAAAGAGCCTGATTGCTTACATCTTCTCCGTCTACAATAACCTTTCCTTTGAGGTTTCCCTCATAAAAATGCGGTATCAGTCCGTTTATAAGTCTGGTAAGCGTAGTCTTGCCGCACCCGCTTTGCCCGCAGAGCACAACACACTCTCCGCGCGCGATGTTAAGGTTTATATCCCTCACGCCTCCTAAGCAGCTGTCTTCTTCTCCATATGAAAAACTCAGCTTATCTATATAAATCATTTATTCCCTCCATGTGCATATACCAAAACCCCGATGCAGCCAATTATGATTATATAGTCTATTAATCTCAGGCGAATGCTAGCTATACAGCTTCTTGTGCCGTCTGAATCTAAGCCCCTTGAAAGAGATGCTGCCGCAAGCTCGTTGGATATAGTAGCTGTAGACATCAGAAGCGGTACCAACACATATTCAAGTGTCATCATCGGCTTTGTAACTACATTTTTTACAGATAATCCGATTCCTCTGAACTGCATGGCATTGCCGATAGAAGTCCATTCTTCACGCAATGTCGGAATAAATCTGAACATAACAGAAAAAGGTATAATAATTTTTTCGGTTATGTGCATTTTTTTGAATGCAGCAATAAATTCACTCACTGTAGTGGTTTTCATCAAAAGCGCAGCACTCATTATCATGGGAATCATCATTCTCGGAAGTCTGATAAATGTAAAAAATGCAGTTCCAATCATGCCTGTTAAATGAGGAGACATAAATATATCTAAAAGCATCATCGTAAAAAATACGATACAAAATTTTGCAGCAGCTTTATATTGCTTTCCAAGTACAAGCAATATAAAGCTCATCAAGAATAAGAACGATTCAATCTCTTTGGCATTGCGAATAAATATAACAGTTCCGCTTACGAATAAAAGCAGGATTTTAGTCCTCGGGTCGATTCTAATAAGATGTTTTGTCCTTGAAATAACAGATTCCATTTATACGACTCCGGCTTTTACGAAATGTTTTTTCAAAAGCTTTGATCCTAAAATTCCGCCTATTATACCGCCTGCAAATGCAAGTATAATCAATACAACAATAAATCCCGGCGGTGTCATGGCGTCAATTTGTGTAACATATTCCTGATTGTAATATGCAAGACAAGCATCCAAAAATGCCTGTTTGGCAAATACTAAAAGCCAAAACGGACCCATGTTGCTGCAGGCAAATACAGCATAACTGCTTGCAAGTAATTTTCGAGAACGATATTTACCGATACCTGCAATTAATTCAGCCGCAAGACCGAGAAAAACTGACCATACCCCTGCCATCCATGCTCCTCCCATAGAGGTGACAAGTGCTACTAATACCGCAAGAATCATTATTGCACCTCTCTTTGGTACTTTTGTAACATACAGCATATATACCGGTCCCAGCACTATACCCATAACAAATGGTGCGGCTAAATAAGTGACCACCATAAATCCAAGGACAGATACTACTACAAACAATAAAATTACATATAATGCCGCAAATGCTCCGGCAACGATTAAATCTTTCGATTTAAGTTTGTTGTTTATTTTTGGGCTCATATAAACCTCCTTTATTTTAGTTAGCATATGCTAACTGTTATTTGTAAAAATAAGCCTGTTCTATATTTTTAGAGTTGAAAGGCTTGTATTCTGCTCATTTTTATGCTGATATCTCCGGCATAAAGTATTGCCGAAGTATAGGTTAGCTTCCGCTAACCAAGTATAAGTTTATCACTCCACTCTTTGGTTGTCAATATACATTTTTGTTAAATTTTCTACAATTTTTAGTTAAAAATTATCTGCAGTCATTGAACATATTATTTCTGGGCATACTTGTATAACCCAGTTTACCTAGCTTATATCACAATACAAAAAGAGATTTTTGCTAAACAAAAGTGTTTTGCTAAAATCTCTTTTAATCTTTTATTTCAAATATTTCTTCAAATACTGCCCTGTATGAGAGCCTTTAACTTTCGCAACCTGTTCGGGAGTACCTTCGGCTATAATTTGTCCTCCGCCATCTCCTCCTTCAGGACCTAAGTCTATGATATGGTCTGCTGTCTTTACAACATCCAGATTGTGCTCTATTACTAAAACTGAATTTCCTGCATCTACAAGTTTATTGAGCACTTCAATCAGCTTATGAATATCGGCTATGTGAAGTCCTGTTGTCGGTTCATCCAGTATATACAAAGTTTTTCCCGTTCCTCTTTTGCTAAGTTCAAAAGCCAGCTTAATTCTCTGCGCTTCTCCCCCTGAAAGCTGTGTTGAGGGCTGACCCAGCTTAATATATGAAAGTCCGACATCATACATAGTTTGTATCTTTGATTTTATTTTAGGTATATTTTCAAAGAAAACCAAAGCTTCTTCTACTGTCATATCTAAAACATCAGATATGCTTTTTCCCTTGTATTTTACTTCCAGTGTTTCTCTGCTGTATCTTTTTCCCTTGCAGACGTCACAAGGAACGTACACATCAGGAAGGAAGTGCATTTCTATTTTTACTATTCCATCACCCTTGCAAGCCTCACATCTTCCGCCTTTTACATTAAAGCTGAATCTTCCTTTTTGATATCCTCTTGTTTTAGCTTCGTTAGTCATAGCAAATACATCTCTTATGTGATCAAAAACTCCTGTATAGGTAGCAGGGTTTGAGCGAGGAGTTCTTCCTATAGGTGATTGGTCTATGCTGATAACCTTGTCTATTTGCTCTATTCCCAGAATCTCCTTGTATTTAGCCGTTTTAATTTTTGATTTATTAAGTTTTTGCTGCAATCCTCTAAGCAATATTTGATTAATCAATGTACTTTTTCCTGAGCCTGAAACTCCTGTAATACATACTAATCCTCCCAAAGGAATTTTTGCATCTATATTCTTGAGGTTGTTTTGTGTTGCTCCCTTTACCTCTAAAAATCTTTCGCCTATTTTTCTTCTTTTCTTCGGTATTTCGATTTTCTTTTTACCGCTCAGATACTGTCCGGTGATTGAATCATCGCAAGCTTTGATTTCGTCAAGTGTACCGAATGCTATAACTTGTCCGCCATGCACGCCCGCGCCCGGTCCCATATCAAGTATATAGTCGGCACTTTCCATAGTTTCTTCGTCATGCTCTACTACTATGAGTGTATTGCCTAAACCTGTCAGGTTTCTTAATGTTTTAATCAGCATACTGTTATCTCTTTGATGAAGTCCTATGCTCGGCTCGTCAAGAACATACAGTACTCCCA
Source organism: Firmicutes bacterium UBA5010 (assembly GCA_002396645.1). Taxonomy (GTDB): domain Bacteria; phylum Bacillota; class Clostridia; order Tissierellales; family Sedimentibacteraceae; genus UBA1535. Next base: position 7,232 of record DGYI01000066.1, on the reverse strand, counting down.
CAAGGCTTGAGCCTATTTGTGTCGCAAGTCTTATACGCTGTGATTCTCCTCCTGACAAGGTGCTTGCATTTCTGCTGAGTGTAAGATAATCAAGTCCTACATCTCTTAAAAAGCTTGCACGCTCTTTTATTTCCTTTAAAATCTGATGTCCGATAAATTCCTGTTTAGCTGTAAGTTTCAGATTCTCTAAAAAATCTATAAGTCTTCCGACAGATAATTGAGTTACCTCATGAATATTTTTCCCTCCGATTTTTACGGAAAGTGCTATCTCATTAAGCCTTGCTCCCTTACAGTCGGGACACGGAATATCATTCATAAACCCTTCTATCCACTCCTGCATCTCAGGTGATTTTGTTTCCATATATCTTCTTTCAAGATTGTTTATAACTCCCTCAAACTCTCTGACATATGTTCTCTCACCCTGAAATTTGCTGACAAAATTAACTTTTAACTCTCTTCCGTCTGTTCCGTACAAAATTTCATCTATAAATTCCTGCGGTGCTTCGCTAAGAGGTTTTTCTATATCAAAATTATGATATTCGGCTATTGCCTTGAATATCTGATAATAATATCCCTCCTCATCTGCTCCGAAGGGTGTTATAGCTCTTTGCCCTATGCTCTTTGTCCAGTCGGGAATTACTAAGTCTATATCTATCTCTTTTTTTATACCCAAGCCCATACAGGTTTTACACATTCCGAAAGGATTATTGAATGAAAACATCCTCGGAGAAATTTCTCCGAAGCCTATACCGCAGTCTATACAGGCAAAATTTGTACTCATGAGGATTTCTTCTTTTTCCATTATGTCGATTAAAATAAGTCCTTCTGAAAGTTTGAGTGCAGTTTCTACCGAATCCGACAATCTCTTTTCAATTCCCTCTTTGACTATAACTCTGTCTATAACAACCTCAATATTGTGCTTTTTGTTTTTATCAAGCTCTATATTATCATCTAATTCATATAATTCTCCATTAACTCTCACTCTGACAAAGCCGTCTTTTTTAATATTTTCCAAAAGCTTTTTATGAGTTCCTTTAGCACCTCTTACAATAGGAGCTAAAATTTGAATCCTTGTTTTCTCCGGAAATTCCAAAACCTTATCTATTATCTGGTCTATAGTCTGGGAGCTTATTTCCTTCCCGCATTTAGGACAATGCGGAGTTCCTATTCTCGCAAACAGCAGCCTCATATAATCGTATATCTCTGTTACCGTACCTACAGTTGAACGTGGATTTCGGTTTGTTGTTTTCTGGTCTATAGAAATAGCCGGTGACAAACCCTCTATATATTCTACATCAGGCTTTTCCATCTGTCCTAAAAACTGGCGTGCATAAGAGGATAAGCTCTCAACATATCTTCTTTGTCCTTCCGCATAAATAGTGTCAAATGCCAGCGAAGTCTTTCCTGATCCGCTAAGGCCTGTAAAAACTATAAATTTATCTCTGGGAAGCTCAACGTTGACATTTTTTAAGTTATGCTCTTTAGCCCCCTTTACAATTATTTTATCCATATTATATTAGTTTCTCCTTTTTATCTTAATCCTGCAAGTTTTTGCTGAGTCTTTTTATCTCGTCTCTTATTTCGGCAGCACGTTCAAATTCAAGGTTCTCAGCCGCACTCATCATTTCTTTTTCTAATTCTATCAGGTGTAGTTTTAAGTCCTTATCCGGGTTCTTGTCTGCTTTATATTTCGCAGTTTCCTCTGCCGCAGCAGTAGCTTGGATAATATCTCTTACTCCCTTTTTAACTGACTGCGGAGTGATTCCGTGTGCTTCGTTGTATTCGTTTTGTATTTTTCTTCTTCTTTCAGTTTCGTTAATCGCTCTTTCCATAGAGCCTGTGATGTGGTCAGCATACATTATAACCTTGCCATCAACATTACGCGCCGCCCTTCCTATTGTCTGAATTAAAGATGTTTCAGAACGCAGGAAGCCTTCCTTGTCCGCATCAAGTATTGCAACCAAGGATACCTCAGGCAAATCCAGACCCTCTCTAAGCAAGTTTATACCCACTAAGACATCAAATTCACCTATTCTTAAATCTCTTATTATTTCCATTCTCTCCAATGTATCAATATCGGAGTGAAGATATTTTACTTTAACTCCTGAATTTCTAAAGTAGAAAGTTAAGTCTTCCGCCATTTTTTTAGTCAGAGTTGTAACTAAAACCCTTTGTCCTCTTGCAGTTACCTCTCTTATTTCCTTCATCAAATCATCTATCTGATTTTGTACAGGTCTGACTGATATTAACGGATCTATAAGTCCTGTAGGTCTTATTATCTGCTCTGCAATATTTTCATAATGCTCTTTCTCATAAGGTCCGGGAGTTGCACTCACATATATTACTTGATTTATAACATTCTCAAATTCTTCAAATCTAAGAGGTCTGTTGTCAAGTGCCGAAGGAAGTCTGAATCCATAATCAACAAGTGTTTGCTTTCTTGCTCTGTCTCCGTTAAACATTCCTCTTACCTGGGATACACTGACGTGAGACTCATCTATAAACATCAAGAAGTCTCTTGGCAAATAGTCAAGAAGTGTAAATGGCCTTCCTCCCGGCTTCACATTGTTTATATGTCTTGTATAGTTTTCTATACCGTTGCAGTATCCCATTTCTTCAAGCATTTCAACATCATATTTAGTACGCTGTTCTATACGCTGTGCTTCTAAAAGCTTGTTTTCACTTTCAAAATATTTGAGTCTTTCTTTTAATTCTTCTTTGATTGTTTCTACTGCCCTTTTTATATTTTCTTCTGTAGTTGCATAGTGTGATGCGGGAAATACGGAGATATGATTTCTTCTGCCCAAAACTTCACCGGTTAAAGTGTTTATTTCCGTAATTCTTTCTATTTCATCGCCAAAAAACTCTACTCTTATGGCATTTTCCGAAGATGATGCCGGGAATATTTCCAAAACATCTCCTCTTACTCTGAAGTTGCCTCTGGTAAAGCTTATATCGTTTCTTTTATATTGTATTTCTATTAGCTTTTGTATAACTTCATCTCTGTCCTTTTGCATTCCGGGTCTTAATGATATAACCAAAGTCTCATAATCAATAGGACTTCCGAGTCCGTATATACAAGATACACTGGCTACTATTATAACATCTTTTCTCTCAAATAAAGAAGCGGTAGCAGAGTGTCTGAGCTTATCTATCTCGTCATTGATAGAGGAATCCTTCTCTATAAAAGTATCACTGCTCGGGACATAAGCTTCGGGCTGATAATAGTCATAATAGGACACAAAGTATTCTACCGCATTTTCAGGAAACAGCTCCTTAAATTCAGAGTAAAGCTGTCCTGCAAGTGTCTTATTATGTGCTAAAACAACAGTAGGCTTTTGAACTCTTTCTATTATATTTGCCATCGTAAAAGTTTTTCCTGTACCTGTTGCTCCCAGCAATATTTGATGTTTTAAATTTTTTTGAATACCTTCAACCAGCTTTTCTATAGCCTGCGGTTGGTCTCCGCCAGGTTTATACGGTGAGTGTAGTTTAAACATTTTTTAATCCCTTCCTATACCTTATTACGATCACTGTCAGCTAAATGAGCTGTAATTATCGTATAACTATGAGCATTAACGGTTATTATACAGTTATCGGCATTGATGTACCAATTCTTTCCTTTTCTTGTTATGGAGCTGTTCTTATCTTTGATTTTTATTTTACACCATTCAACAACATCATTTTCGTCCAAAGCAAGATTTCTTTTTATTCTGTTAACACCCATTTCAGTAGTATGAACTTTATCTAAATTTGAAATTAAGATTTCACTATTATCCATAATAAATTACTCCGACATAAATAATTTGCGTTTAAGGTTTAATTTAATCTATTTCATCATTATATTTTATCACTTAAGATTAGCTTATTCAATAACACAAATTTATAATTCAGCTAATTATTTGCAATAATTTATATCAGCCAATCTTGCCTGTTTTGTCAATTGATGGACTTGTAAAGTGTATTTTTTCCCGTCCTTTATAAAATGTGTTCCGCATTGTCTGAATTCAAAATTTACGTTTTTTCTTATGCACTGCTCCCTTATATCAAGTACCCAATCATAGTCAAGAGCTCTTGCATTATAATCCGATTCACCGCCGACCACCACTAACTCTATATCATCAAGATATTTTTCTATATTTATTTTTTCAAGTAAAGGCTGAGCTGTTATGCATTTATGCTTTATAGGCAGTTCCTTAAAAACAGATAATTTATAATCCGCATTTTCCTGATTTTCAACAGTACAGCAAACAATCACATTATCATATCCATCATTCCAGTCATTCGGAATACAATCTAAAAATCTGTCTATTCTTTTTGTCAGGAATAAAAATGTCAAATCAGACCTTTCTTTTATCATTTCCCAGCATTCGTCCCGCCATAAATCAGCTTCTTCGATTAAAAAATCGCTTGAAAAGCATAAATAAACCAATCCTGACTTGATTTTATAGCTTCCTTTTTTTAATTTTTCTATCGGCTTATAAAAATCTTCTGTTTTAACTATATCATTAGTATTTATTTTCCTTTTAAAATCGCCTTTATGAATATAGCAATACTTACAGCCCTCGCTGTATCTTTTGCAGCCACGCCACGGATTCCACATTGCCATATTGCTCACCCCTTAAAATTTTGATTTTTCATAATTATACGGAATACTTGTCCCGACAGCTACATCTTCTATTTTATCGATAATCAACCAGTCATCCATATTTCCCTGATGCTCAAAATCTAATGGAGTAATTTCTTCAGCTTCGTAAAATTCGACTAAGCATAAACATTTCTTATGCCATCTTTCCCTTTGTTTTTCCGTAAGCTGTAATTTATTATTATTGTTTTCAATAGTTTTTGTTATTTCATCATCGCTCAATTTTACATAATTTTGAACATCACTGACTGTTGCCTTTGCAGTTATTTTTTTTGAGCCTTTTTCCATGAAATAAAGTATTTCATCCTTAAAAACTCTGCTATGAGGAATTTTTCTGCCTGCCGCGCCTCTGATTATCATTGTCTTGCTTCCGTCTAATATCTTAGCTAATTCTTTTGATTTATCATCGCAATAAACTAAATGCACCATAGTAGTAACCATGCCCTTCTCAATATTTTCAAGCCTTGTGTGAAACACAAAGTTTTACTTAAGTGTTCAATCTTAAATCAATATATATTCAAATCGACATCTATGTAAACAAATGTTCGCCCTTAATTATATAACGTTAATATCAGCAAGTCAATAAAAATCATTATATATTTTAAATAAGGGTATTTTATCTGACAGATGTATTTATCGGTATATATCGGTAATATATGCATATTTAATATTAAAAGAGGGATAGGAGTTACTATTATGAGAATATTAAAAATAATTTTATTGTATTCAACTTTACTTTGTTTTATATTGCTTTGTGCATGTAATAAAAAAATTGATAATGAAATTACAATTTCAAATAATAAAAAAGAAATAGAAAATAAAAATTTGATGAGGAGCTCAAGTCAAGAAATAGAGTTTAACGGTAAACTCATAAATATATCAATACTTGAATATGAATCTTACGAAAGAGAAATAAAAATAGGAGAATTATCCATTAAGATTCCTGCTAAGTTTGTCGACTTTCATTTTTATGATAAAATTATAGCCGAGGATTTAGATGGGGACAATATGCAGGAAATTATAATATTCCTAAATTCATCCGGAAGCGGAAATCCGACAGCAATAATTATACTTAAGGTTCAAGACAATAATATATATGAAATTACACTTCCTACCTATGAAGATTGTCTTGGAATTAAAGCTGAGTTAAGCTTTACAAACGATTATAAAGCCATTGTAAAAACTGCTGATGATACTCTTAGCTTAAAGCTGAACAAAGATTTAAAAGCAATTTTATACCCAAACAATGAACTTATGCATGATATCTCAAAAGGTGTTGATTGTGCGTCGAGAGTTGAAATCAAAAAGGATTTGCATGGAAAAAGCACAATTAATATCTATCAGCTTGTTTGGGCACCTGTCCATGCTCAAAGAATTTCCGATTTAGTCACAGTAATTGAGATTGATAATAACAAAAGCAAAATAGTTGATGTTTATTTATCAGAATAAAAAGTGGTAATTTCCCATAAAATTTTTATTATAAGCTCTAATTGCCGCTCTGATTAAAAACAAGCTAAATTTATCTACAAAAAACCCCTTGAAGTTCAAGGGGTTTCGTTGTTTCTGCGGGCAAAAACATACTCCGATTCGTAATTTAATTACTTAATTGGATAATAGTCAAAGAACGATTAACATAGCCTAAAGTAAGAAAACTCGAACTAATACTTACTCCTACTTCATCTCCCGCTGATAAAGAAGCTTGAACAACAAATGTTGAACTGCTTCTGTTAGATATATTGAAAAAGGTAGTAGTATCGCCAAAAATCGGTGTGCCGTTGACAGTAATAATAGCATTCAGGTATGGTTGATCCGGATCAGGATCAGTAGTGGCTTCGGCGTTAATAGATATCGTTATTTGATAAATTCCGGCTTCTCCCACTACCAATTCATTTCCCGACGGACTAACCGTAATCGTATCTGATAAAGGTCCAACTATACTAAATGGTACGACCGTGAATGTTTCTCCAGGTATTTCTATACTGCTTCCTCTTAAAGATCCAAAGGCTAAAACTACTTCTCCGGTAGGTCCTTGCGGACCTGTCGGACCTATCGGACCCTGTGGACCTGCCGGACCTGTTGGGCCTATTTCTCCTGCCGGACCCTGCGCCCCTGCCGGACCTGCTGGGCCTTGTGCTCCCGCCGGACCTGCTGGACCCTGTGGTCCCTCTGGACCTATTTCTCCTGCCGGGCCTGCCGGACCTGCCGGACCCCCTGGACCTTGTGCCCCTGCCGGACCTGCCGGACCTGTTTCTCCTGCCGGGCCTTGTGCTCCTGCCGGACCTGC
>DGYI01000066.1:0-240 GCA_002396645.1 Firmicutes bacterium UBA5010 | reverse complement strand
GCCGGACCTGCCGGACCTTGTGCTCCCGCCGAACCTGCCGGGCCTATTTCTCCCGCCGGGCCTTGTGGACCTACTGGACCTGCTGCTCCTTGTGCTCCTGCCGGACCTGCTTCACCTTGCGGTCCTACCGGACCTATATCCCCTGCCGGGCCTTGTGCTCCTGCTGGACCTGCCGGGCCTTGTGTTCCTGTTTCCCCCTGTGGCCCTGCCGGTCCTTGCGGACCCGCCGGACCTTGTGCT
>DGYI01000029.1 GCA_002396645.1 Firmicutes bacterium UBA5010 | reverse complement strand
CTGTTCCTGATACTGACCCACATCTTGTACATTTTGACGCTTCTGTACAAGTTGCAGAGCTATAACTATGACCTAAAGGGGAACCTGACCTAACATCACATCTAATACAAATCATAGGTGTTATACAGGTTGCAGGACGATAATTATGCCCCAAGGGTTCTCCCGATATAATATCGCACTTTGTACATTTTGAAGGGTTCGTACAGGTTGCCTGACTATACTTATGTCCTAAGGCTGTTCCAAAAACTTTATTACAGTCTTGGCACTTTCTCGGACTTGTGCATGTTGCAAAGCTAACAAAACCGCCACAATCATATACATAGTTACATTCCTCACATATTTCAAAATGACTTGTTTTATTTTCATCCAAAGTTAAACTATGTTCCTCTATCATCTTTTTTAGCCCGCATCCACTACATATTAGTTGATGATTTGTTGAATCTGTTGAGTGTTTAAAATTATGTGTATGTGATGAGGGTATTGTATCCAGCCATAGTATGCTTCCTATAAGATATGAGCTTAACCATATATCACTCCTTGTTCCGCCAAGACAATATCTTGGATCACTAACTCCAAGATATCCTGGGCATCCTAAGATTTCACCTCTATTAGAATGCCAACCGGTATGAATCTTATACATGTTATTTTGATATCCATATGCTAAAACAGCATGCATCATAAAATCGGGTAAAACCGTTGCTGCATATAGCACAACCGGTTTACCCTGTCCGATAAGGACTTCAGCTTTTCCTTCCGACAACAATTGAGCTTTTGCATGATAATTCATGTTCAACTTATATTCACCAAGATATACATTTATTTTATCCTCCTCGTCAAAAGCTGTTGTTCCTGCCACATTTCCAGTTGAGCTGTAGCTTTTCAATGCTTCCTTCCACTCATCGTCAACATGAGCTTTATTTATATCCAAAATACCGCTATTTATGTTATCATCATAATAACGCATAAGCATTGCAGCCGCTGTAGGTCCGCAATCGCCAATTGTATTATGCCCAAACGGGATAGACAAAAAGTACGAAGAATTAGGTACTTCAACTACATTATATAAACTTTGCTTTATAATATGAAGTAAATCCTGTTTATAAAGCGTTTGGAGCTCAGACTGACTCATATATGTGGTTTTAGTATTGTTTTTCTGATAACTCGATGATATTTTGTTTAGTAAGGCATCACACGCTTCCTTAGATGCTGATATAGAATCCCTAGATATTGGGCTCTGTGTAGCAAGTGAGATTATTTGTCCATTTGATTCAACAGCATAGGATAACATTCCGGCATAGTATTTTTTTGTGCTATTATTTTGAGGATATGGGCTTCCTTTACTTACATATGATAGCTCCATTGCAGCATTGTGTGTACGCAGAACAATTATATATCCACCGCTATAAAATTCAGCTAAATGATATATCGGTCTGTTATCAAGATCATAAAGTATCGTGCTGTAACTTATATCAGACACATCTCTTTGCATAAGCTCCGAAATAAAAAGCAGTTCATATTCCAATATTTCATTTTCAATCATATATGGGCTTATAATATTATTTTGAAAACTTATAATTTCCGGAATTAATAAATTATGTTCATTTTCTATAACTATATTATCATTATTAACAACCAACTTTTTTTCATTGTTTAGAATAATTTCATCCTGAGTAAAAATATCATCAATATGTTTATGCAAATCATAATCTATCCAATCTGAGTCGCTGCAATTTTTATTATGAATATGAAGTGTTTCAAATGTTTGCGCAAAAACTGTAGTTGATATTAATGTAAAACATAACAGCATTGAGATTACTCTTCTTAAAATTTCTCTTTCCATATAGTACCCCCAAAATAATCTTGAATATTTCCAATCTAATTACTCAGTGCTTTATCTATATCTTTGTTATACCAGATTAAATCACCTTATTTTGTCATTTTATGTCGTTTTAAAAAAATAAGTTTACATATATGGAAAATTGATGAAAAAATAGATCAATCAATAATTTTTTACAATTATTGATTGATCTATTTTAAAAGTATATAAAAAAGATTTTAATAAATATTACATCTGTTTTTTTATTTTAATTAACTCTGTTATTTTGAGAGTTTTTCCGTATAGCAATACTCCCATTTGATATATCTTAGCTGACAGATATCCTATTCCTATTGTTGATGCTATTAATATAGTTATCGATGAGACTATCCCTATTACAGGCACCTCTCCCATTGTTATACGGGCAAGCATTGCCATTGGTGAAGTAAAAGGTACATAGGATACTATTTTCATAAGTGTACTGTCTATATTTCCGCTTGACATTGAAAACATTACTATCATAAATGCTACTACAAATGTCATAGTAACAGGCATTATGGACACATTTATATCCTCCGTACGTGTAGCCAATGAGCCCAATGCGCCGTATATAAACGAATATAGAAAATATCCTAAAATGAAAAATACCAATGAATATATTAAAACGTCAATCTTTATATTAAACATTGCGGATATTATATAATTATCTCCCCAATAGCTTTGATTCATATTATAAAATATAAAGCTTGTGCCAAGTATAGCAAGCATTTGAGTAAGTCCTGCAAAGCCTGATCCGAAAACCTTTCCGAATATCAGATTTATCGGTCTGGCTGAGGTTATCAGCATTTCCATTGCTCTTGTGCTTTTTTCGGTAGCCACATTTGTTGCCACCATTTGTCCGTACATCATAATTGCAAAATACAGTACGAATATAATAATATACGTAAACCAAAAGCTTTCCATTTGGTCCTTTCCAATTTTGATTGTTTCTGATTCAGGAACGGCGGTTAAAATCCTTGTCGCATCTTCCGCTCCAATTCCTAAACGATTCATTTCATCAAACTTATATTTCTCTTGGATTATAGAATTTATAACGCTTGATGTGTAATCTGTCATACTTATAGTATCTACTATGTATTTATACTTTAGTTGTTCTTCAATTACTATGGCTCTTGAATATTCATTGTCACGTATTGAAGCTTTAATTCCTTCTATGTCTTTATCCACTAATATAAAATTATAATTTGGCATCGACGAAGCAAAAAAGGCCAATGTTTCAGCAGAATTTGCTCCCGAATTATCTTGTATAGCTATTGTTTCTTTTGAACCGCCTCCAGATGGTACATCTGTAGAAGGTGTTTCAACTTGACTGTCATTTTTATCAAATATCTCCATTACCCTAGGAAATGACAGTACCCCTGCTATAATTATGACAAGCGCCAATGTAATACCGATAAATACTTTATTTTTATAATAATTAAATAATTCAAATTTGAATACAGTAAGTAATTGCTTCATAGTACCTCCATTAAGCCGTAAAACGGCATTAAAATAATTTAATGAAGAATCGTTTTTTGATTCTTCTATAGTGTGAAGTGCTTTTCTTCACACTTTAATCCTCTGTATACTCAACAAAAATATCGTTTAATGATGGCTCATATACATAAAACTTATCAATATCAAAGCTTTCTTGTGCGAGTGAATTCATCAGACCGTTTTTCATATCGGCATTTGCCAGTTCAATCAGCAAACTGTCCTTGTTTATTTGAGAATTCAGCACCGTGCCTTGTAATTTGTCATCTAAAAACATTTTTATTTTGTTTAAATCAGCTCCGGCAACCACAATTTTATTTCTGTCATAAGATTTTTTTATTTGAGCTATATCACCTGCTCTGACTATTTTACCCTTGTTTATAATTGCAATATCATTGCAAAATTCCTCTACATAATTCATCTGATGACTCGAAAATATTACTACCTTGCCTCTTGCTATAAGTTCCTTTACAGTGTCCTTTAACAGCATGGCATTTACCGGGTCAAGTCCTGAAAACGGCTCATCCAATATAACTATATCAGGATCACAGGTCAGAGTTGCTATAAGTTGAATTTTTTGCTGATTTCCTTTTGACAATGTATCCAGCTTCTTATTTTCATACTCAGTCATTTCCAGTTTCTCTAACAATTCTCTTGCCGATTTCTTAGCATCACTTGCCTTTAAGCCCTTTAATTCAGCCAAGTATACAAGCTGCTCCATAACTATTTTTTTAGGGTAAAGACCCCTTTCCTCAGGCAGATATCCTATTTTAAGCTTTTTTCTGTCTATAGGCTTTCCATCCAATAAAATTTCTCCGCTGTCCGCCGGAAATATTCCCATAATAATACGAATACTCGTAGTTTTTCCGGCACCGTTTCTTCCCAGAAGTCCAAGTGCTTTACCACTTTCACAAGATAAAGAAATACCCTCAAGTACTTTTTTATCTCCGAAAGATTTGCAAATATTATTCACATTAATCTGCATTGTCAATTTCTCCTTTACTCTCTGTATAATTTTTCTTTTTCTAATTTACTAACTTTTTCTTTTAAAGATTTATTTCCTATAAAAAACAATATTGCAATTATTAAGTTAATCAAATATATTGAACTGCCGTGAGACAATGTTAAATTGAGTATTAAATTTGGTATGCCAACAATTAATTGTATAAATATCAAAATATTAGCAAGATTGATTATTCTTTTATAATGTATAATTCTTGATTCTATATCAGAATATATATCAAATGCACCCTCAGAAGATTTCTTTCTCAAATAGACCCACTTGAGTATGCTCGCAACATGTTCTATACCTGTTTCCTCTAAAAATTTTAAATATTCAACACTTTTATAATGGTTAGGAAATTCATCCAGCATCTCTAAACGATATACATACTTTCCCGGCTCATCGTCCTCAAAAACATATCTGCAAAAGCCTACATCCGTCAAGAATTCTCCTTTGGCAGCTTTTTCATTCAGCCACTTTTCTTCAGCTTCATGATTGAAAATGGTAAAAATCTTATATTCTACATGCTTCATCAAACCTGCCTCCCTACTACTTTGTAACCATTGCTTACTAACTCCTCAAGCCTTTTTATTTCAATATTTACCGCGGCCTTACCCATATCAGTTATCTGATACATCTTTTTACGCGAATTGTAGTCATCCTCCAAAGATACTATCCATCTCTTTTCCTGTAACGTTGTTAATGCTCCGTAAAGAGTACCCGCAGCCAAGTTCACACGCCCCTCACTGATATTTAAAACATTTTGCATAATACCGTATCCATGCAAGGGCGTATACAGCGAAAGCAAGATATAATACACTGCTTCTGTAAGTGCTATTTTATCTGTATTTTCAGCCACAAATCCAACCTCCTGACAATACATATTCGGCAGACGTTATATCCTTAGACGTTATATCGTCTACCGATATACAGATTATATCGTACGCCGATATAGTTGTCAATATTTTTTTACAATTTTTTTATATATTTTAGAATTAAGTCTTCTATGCAAAATAAATATACCAGATAATAACAATGTTACTATTACAGCTATTAAGATGTCAATATTTTTTTACATTTTTTGCATTTTTCGGAATTAGGACTCACGCTGAGCTTAAAACTTTGAATATTTAAAAATTAAATGACGCATATGATATATTATATAGAAAATTTTATAAAGTATGGAGGAGTAAATAATTATGAATTTTGGTTCTTTTTCGGGTGTTATTATCAATATAGATGATTTCTGGACAGGAAATGATGAAAATTTAGGCTGTTATAAATTAATGACAGTGCAAAACAGTGAAGAAAACATAGTTAATTTTGTTATTTCACCGTCTACTTACTTTGTAGACCACACAATGGTGTCAGTAGGTGATATGGTAACAGGATATTATGATGCAGATGCACCTGTGCCATTAATTTACCCGCCCCAATTTCGAGCAATTGTAGTAGCAAGAGATATGCCGTGTGCTAATGTGAAGGTAGATTATTTTGACAGTCAGTTAACAAGCAGTGATGGCAATTTAAAAATAAATTTATCTCCGTATACAAAGATAGTTTTACAAAATGGGCAGGTATTTTCAGGAAATCCCGCAAACCGTAATCTAATTGTCACCTACGGTATCACCACAAGAAGCATACCAGCTCAAACTACGCCATATAAGATTATTGTAATGTGTCCTCAGCAATAATCATTAGATAAAAAAACTGTGTCTTCGGACACAGTTTTTTATTATCTTACTTTTTCAAGTTGACCTGCTTTTTCTAAAGCTATAATTAATATCGGAATCAAAATAATTTGAATAATAATTCCCGGTATTGATGTAACAAAAGCGCCTGTTAAGAAAACGCTTAAACCATAAGGCTTGCCGGCTATGCCAAAAAATATCATATTAGCTATACCGGATACAGCTCTGCCTCCAAGCATTGAACCTATTAAAGATACATATATGTTCTGCTTTAAGCTTCTGTACAATAATCCGCAAAGCAGACCATATACAGCCAGTTCACATATCATAGCTGCCCCTATAGGAAAGATAGGCGGCATACCTGTTAATATGCTCGATATTATCGGTGTTACTATTCCGGCTATTAAGCCGTATTTCCAGCCGCATACAAATCCGCACAATAAAACCGGAATATGCATAGGTAAAAATACAGGTCCTGTTCCTCCGAATAAGTGAAACACCATAGGTAAAATAATTCCCGCAGCTATAAAAAATGCTGTAAGGACTAAATTTTTAACATAAGTTTTATTTTGCATCTAATTACCCTCCATAATTATGTCCGTTCAATTATAAATTTTAGGACATATTACATTTTTTTACTGTTAAAAAGCATCTTCAGATACAAAATAAGCCTTCATAGCTATTTTACTATATTATTTCAATAATATAGTTATTATTAACATAAGATATAAAATCGACATTTTATATTATACAGGAAAGCATATTCTAAAACAAGGATAAATTTTGCGAGCAAAACTTTACTTATATGCTTAATGCTTTGCAATTAAAATCTCTTATATAATCCAGAGCCTTATCGGTACTCCAAAAGAAAGCATCCTTGCCGACTTTCTCTTCCATGCCGCAGCGTTTAAACATTTCCATAACATTGGGCTGTACACACGAAAAATACACCTTCTTATCCGAGTCTTGCAGCTTTTCACAAAGTTCAATTAAGGCTTGAACACCCGAAACATCAGCCATTGTAACACCTCTCATTGAAAAAATTAAAATTTCCTTTGAGGTTTCAGTCGGAAGTTTATCCTCCAGAACATTGGTAGTTCCGAAGAAAAGAGGTCCTGTAATATAAATCACACCTGTTTTATTGTATTTATCACAATGCTTTGTTTTATCGGAAAATTTATTTTTATCAACATCAGCTATACCTATTTGCATATCTGATATTTTTACCATAAACATCAATACGGAAAAGCCTATGCCGGCTAAAACCGCTGTAGTCAAATCAAATGCAAAGGTTACTACCATAGTTATCAGATATTGGAATATAGCTGTTTTTATTTTTTTATTAAATATGTCTTTTATAACCTTCCAGTCATTCATCCTGACTGCCGTAACAATCAAAACCCCCGACAATGCCGCAAGCGGAATCCTTGACATTATCGGACCAAGTAAAAACATCGACAAAAGCAGTATAACAGCATGAAAAATATTGGTTAAACGAGTTTGCCCTCCTGCTTTTATCGCTACACTTGAACGCGCCAACGCAGCAGTTGCAGGAACACCTCCGAAAAACGGTATTATTATATTTCCTATACCCTGTGCAACAAGTTCTTGATTTGCATCAATCTTCTCGCTTTTTATACGAGCCGCAGACCTTCCGCACAGTAGTGTTTCAATCATAATCAAAGCGGCAATACTTATGCCCGAACTGATAAATGTCGGCAGATAAGCCTTATTTACAGAAAACAGATTAAGTCTGTCAGACAAAAAAATACTGCGCGGTATTTCTCCGACAACATCTACAGGTAAATTAAAAATCATATTGACAGCAGTTGCGAGCACTATAGCCATTAGAGGATCAGGACAGTATTTTTTAAGCTTCTTGGGATATAAAGTCATAAACAATATAACTGCCGCACCTAAAATTAACGGAATGATATCAATACTTTGCGGTGTTGTAAAATAGCTTGTTATTTTGGAAATTACATTTGTTCCCGATGAAGTCAGGCCTGTAATATTATCAATCTGACCTGAAAATATAATTACTGTGCGGAAGGTCTGCGGC
>DGYI01000038.1 GCA_002396645.1 Firmicutes bacterium UBA5010 | reverse complement strand
TCAAGTCCCTCTACCCGTACCAGTTTTAAGATGTCGAATGTAATTCGGCATCTTTTTTTATCTAATAGGAAAGTTCTATTTCCTATTAGATAAAATGAAGAATCGGAACGATTCTTCCATAGAGTGAATGTAGTTCACTTTTTTATTGCATAAAAGTTTGCGCTATAGTAAAATTTGACATATAAATTAATTTTGAGGTGATATAATGTTTGATCAAAAAAAATTAAATAAGTTAATTGATAAAGCACTGTCAAATTATGAATCCTTATCAAAAGAAGAAAGAATCTGCCATAGTATACGTGTTACTCTTGATAGTGTTAATAATGGCGGTCTTCCAAGTGTATATTACAACTGTGCTGCTGATAATATTTATGAAATAATTGAAGATTTTAAAATAATTGAGCAATATGAGATTGTTAAAGTGATAGAAGAGGCTAATAAACTTTTCCCTAACGAAAAAGTTCCTTTTAGTGTGGAGGAGAGAAATAAAATAATTGATAGTTGGGAATATGATGATTATTCAGATGAATTATGTAATAGAGCAGATGAGGTTTTTTATCAGAAGGAAGAAATTTTGGAAAATATATATGAAAAATTGATGAATGATATAAGCTTTTAAAAATCTAACTTTAATATTATATTGAACTAAAATATTATGATATAAAAGATAGGCAAATAATAACTTAAGGAGTACGACGATGGGACATTTAGGATTTTCATATATAGGGCTGATTTTTCTTATGATGTTGATAATTCCGAATATAATATGGACAAAGCATCAGCCTGAAGAATATGATTTTAAAATGGAAAATAAGATATTACTATTTTTTGAGCGTTTCGGTCAAATTCTTGTTACATGTACAGCACTGATTTTTTCAGATTTTAATCTTCGTACTTGGTCTGTGTGGAGCTTATGGCTTGTTGCAGCAATGGTATTAATGATTATGTATGAGCTTTGGTGGATTAGATATTTCAAAAGCGAAAAGACATTGGCGGATTTTTATAGCAGTTTTTGCGGAGTTCCTGTAGCAGGAGCAAGCTTACCTGTCATCGCGTTTTTTCTGCTTGGTATATATGGGAAAGTAGTCTGGCTTTTAATTTCCGCAGTTATTTTAGGAATAGGACACATCGGTATCCATTTACAGCATCGTAAAAAAATATAACTTCTCATAGAACTTCATACCTATAAACTGTACAATCAATTTAATAAGGAGTGAATCATATTGCATATTTTATCAGTCGTTGTTGCTTTTTTACGAAATCAGAATAAATACCTTTTAATGAAAAGAGCTAAAACAAAGAAACATTACCCTAATGTATGGGATGGTGTTGGAGGAGGAGCAGAAAGCTTCGAGCTTTCTGAACCAACAAACGCTATTTTAAGAGAGATATTTGAAGAAACCGGATTTGGAAGTATGCACATATCTAATTTAGCACTTAGGTACTTACATATAAATAAACATGACAGTAATCTGGTCAATCATTATATATTTTTTGCGGATACAGACAAAACTGATTTTTGGCAAACAGATGAAGGTGTTTTGTCTTGGATTATAAAAGATGACTTTTTTAACAGAGAATTTTCACCAACTATGAAAGCATTATTAGAGCATTATTTTACAGTTGGAATAAACACAGAGGATTTGTACTTGTTTTCTACATATGAAGGCAAGAACTCTATATTACCGTTTGACACTGAAAACTGCTAATTGTGTTTTTAAATAGATATTTACATTTAATCATTGTTCATAGATTATCTGAATAAAATGGAGTAAAAGATTTTTTCATTAATTTGATTTTAATTGATTATATCAAAATTCGAGAAATTTCATAATATATTAAATACAGATAAATTTTGAAAGCAGGTAAATATTATGAATGAAAAAATCATTACAAACAGACTTATGTTCAGAGAACTTTCAATGAAAGATATAGATGAGTATTATAAATTAGAAAAAGACCCATTGGTTAGAAAATATATCCCTAATATGCGAAACTCAACATATAACGAATGCAAAGAAAGTCTAAAAAAATATATTGATAAATATAAAGATGGAACAGGAATTGATACTTGGGCAGTAGCTTTGCGTGAAAATAGAAAATTTATTGGAATCACAGGATATAGATATCTTGAAGAGTTAGATAAGATTGAAATAGGAATCAGATTGATGCCTGACTATTGGGGAAACGGTTATGCTACAGAAACAGGAAGAGCATTAATACAGTATGCATTTAAAAGACTCGGTTTAAAAGAAATTATAGCAATGGCAGTACCTGAAAATGAGAAGTCTATGAAATCTTTAGAAAACATAGGGCTTGATTTTGACGGATATGGATACTTTGCAGGTACAAGAGTAGCTTTCTTTAAAGCTGTAAGGGGTTATAAGTATTATTAATAAGGTATTCAAATAATAATACATTTCCCCACATTTCTCTTAAAAATAAGCAAAATTATGGATTGACAAAAAGTGAAATATATGATAATTTATATAAGTCACTAATAATAAATGAGCAACCAAAAATTGACAAATAAAAAAGTAATAATAGTGATTGACATAAGAAATATACTGTGGTAATATAATCAAGCTGTCAAAAAGACAGTAGCTTTCAGAAAAAGAAAGTGTAAAAAAATTAAAAAAAAGATATTGACAAAAGAAAAGAGATGTGATAGACTAATCAAGCTGTCACAAAGACTTCAAAACACAGAAGAGACAGAATAAGCCAAAAAAAGATAAGTAATAAAGAGACAAAATAATGGCGAAAAAAGAAAAAACGAACCTAGACAATAAAACAGCATAAGAACAACCTTTAGTTTCAGGAAATTATATTGAAAGATATAATTTTCAAAG
>DGYI01000035.1:129057-177987 GCA_002396645.1 Firmicutes bacterium UBA5010 | reverse complement strand
GGATAATGAAAAGTCAGACTTTAATGCCTACAAAAGTGTCAGGGAAAAAATGGATTATAATTTCAGTCAAATAACACCTTTATCTTATATTGCCTCGAAGGTTCGTCAATTTGACACCAGCGATGCAATCAGATTAGATGAAAAAGATGGAATAAGTGCATTAGTTATAAAAACTTTAGATGGTGATGAAATTTGTGAAACATGGATATATAATTATGAAGGATATATATATGAGATATACATAGATGAAAAGTCTGACTTTTCATTATCCGACGGAATAGCTATTTTCGAAAACAGCAGGATTGAATTTTCTATTGATGATAATAAAGCATTAACAGTATATAATTATGGTAAAGATGAAATCCCCATGAAATTGACTCTGGGATTCAGAAGCTCTGAAAAATAGTCCATAAAGCTTAAAAAATATTCTGATGGGGTAAAATTTAAAACATTAAAGAGAGGAATTGTGTGTAAAATGAGTAAAAGCAATATATCACGTACTAATCTTTTTCTTATAGAATTAATTATTATCATAGCCTTTTTTATTGCTTCTCTCAGCATTATTATAAGTGTTTTTTCCAAGGTAAATTCAACCTCAATTGAAGCTTCGGCTCTGAACGGAGCCAGCATTACCATGCAAAGCAATGCGGAATTATATAAAATTATTTCTTATGATGAGCTTCCAACAGATATCCAGACGCTATATTACGATAAGAACTGGCAAATAACCTCAGCGGGAAGTGAGTATTATATAATTAAAGTAGAAATATCACTGGAAGACAAAGATTATAGTGTTATAGCCAGCTTTAATCAAGAAGCTAAATTTGCAGATAGCGGCAAGCCTATATTTACACTGGAAACAAAAAAATATTTTAAAAAGTAAAAGGAGTAATTGATGAATAATAAGATTAAAATGTGTTTTGGAATTGGTGCTCCGTCAATATTAATGATTTTTGTCTCTCTTTGTATAACTGTTTTGGCAACTTTATCACTGCTCACAGTAAATTCTAACTATAATTTAGCAAAAAAATCAGCTGATTATGTAAAATCATATTATGAGGCCGATTCCACAGCTGAAGAATGGCTGTCTGAAACTTACGAAGCTTTAAATAACGGTACTATACCGAAAAACAATATTTTTACAGTTCCCATCTCAGATAATCAGTCTTTGGAGCTTACAATAGATGTAGAAGATAATGATTTCAAAATTATATCTCAAAGAATAATTTTCACCCACGAATGGGATTACAGCGAATTTGAGCCAAGATTTAAGGACATCAAATAAAACGGAAGGATATGTATTAATGGAACTTATTAATTTTTTCGAGCAAGCAATAAAAGATAGTGCCTCTGATATATTTATTGTTGCCGGACGTGCTATTTCCTATATGGCAGGAGGAAGTATTATAAGCATCGGTGAAAAATTACTGCCGGATGATACAAAGAATGTGATTGAGGAGATTTATAATTTAGCACAAAGAGATATTAACCTGTTTCTGAAAGCTCGTGATGATGATTTTTCTTTTTCAATTTCGAGTTTAGGCCGTTTCAGAGTAAATACATTTATGCAGCGCGGATCTATGGCAGCTGTTCTGCGCATAGTGGTTTTTGAATTGCCTGCCTTACCTGCTGCTGTTGAGCANNATAGTGGTTTTTGAATTGCCTGATCCCAAAACTATAGGAATACCTGATGAAATAATGAATATATCCGGTATGACAAAGGGTCTTGTTTTGGTTACAGGACCGGCAGGAAGCGGAAAATCAACAACTTTAGCTTGTCTGATTGACAAAATAAATAAAAGCAGAGAATCTCATATTATAACGCTTGAAGATCCTCTCGAATATTTGCACAGACATGATAAAAGCATAGTAAGTCAAAGAGAAATTCATATGGATACAGAAAGCTATGCAAGGGGATTAAGAGCTGCTCTCAGGGAAGCTCCCAATGTTATACTTCTTGGAGAAATGCGTGATTATGAAACAATTTCAATTGCCATGTCAGCTGCGGAAACCGGACAACTCATATTTTCTACTTTGCACACGCTTGGAGCGGCTAATACTGTAGACCGTATAATTGATGTGTTTCCTCCTGCTCAACAGCAGCAGGTAAGGGTTCAGCTTTCCATGGTATTAAAAGCTGTTATATGCCAGCAGCTGATTCCTACTCTAGACGGCAAAATGATGCCGGTTTTTGAAGTCATGTTCTGTAACAATGCCATAAGAACAATGATTCGTGATTCAAAGGTACATCAAATAGATTCTACTATTCATTCATATGCAAATCAAGGTATGGTCAGCATGGATACAAGTATATATAATTTATATAAGAATGGAAAAATAACTTTAGAAAATGCAGTTTTACACAGTTTAAATCAGGATTCTATGAAGAAAAAGCTGGGAATAAACTAGAAAAAGGCCGTCTCATTTTAGGCGGCCTTTTATTATTTATACCTTATTCTATATCAGGTGCATCGGAGACAGAACCTGTATCTGCATCGATAAATGCAAGCCAATAGCCATAGTCACCCGGTATATCATTATGCTTATATGACCAATTTTTAAATCCGGTTACTCCTCTGTACGGCTGTTGATCTCTTGTGAATTTGCCCGGTACTCCATATACGTATTTTGATATCTTTCCATTTTTCTCATATATTCCAAATAAATAATATCCATGCTTTTTCAATAATGTTTGACAGCTTGTTATGTGATTTGACATAGGATAAGGATAATATGTTGTTATTATCTGGTTAAAATATGGAAGAAATCCTTTATACAAGCTGTTTTCATCATATACAATCTTCCACCATTTCATGCTCTTTATATCATGTGCCAAAGGTCTTACAGGTTCAAATTCTTTGAGCAATTTAAACAAATTTCTTTCATATTCTGTAGTAAAGTTTCTTTCTCCCTGCTGCTCCACATCCTCAAATTCTAAATTGTTCTGAAACTCTTCCTCCGGTATGCTTTCGAACGGAATCCGTTTATCTTCCGGGTTTTCCGGGTTTTGGTCAAGAGTTCTATCCGGTATTCTGTCAGGAACATCGTTTGGAATCCGATTAGGTGCTCGATTCGGCGCCCGGTTAGGAACTCGATTAGAAATCCCATTCGGCATTCGACCCGGGACTTGGTTTGGAACTTGATCAGGAATTACATTTGGAATTCGACCCGGAACTTGGTTTGGAATTTGGTCAGGAATTCCATTTGGAATTTGGTCAGGGATTTCATTTGGAATTCGACCCGGAACTTGATTTGGAATTTGGTCAGGAATTTCATTTGGAATCCGACCGGGAACCTGGTTTGGAATTTGGTCGGGAACTTCAATCGGGACTTGATCAGGAATCTGATCAGGAAATTCTTCCATTATTTCCTCATGTTCCTCATCCAAAAGCCTGTCAAGCTGAGTTGCTTTCATATCCATAAATACCGGAGTATACATAAGTACTTTATCATTTACAACGACACCGCAAATATTATAATTTTCAATAGGTTCATCTTTGCCGTTTAGCACAATACTTCTTTGAAGACGACCTCTTTTTGAATTAATAGGACCGATTTTTATCTTCTCGTCCTTATTCTTAAATAAATAAACTTCACTTGCGGTTTTACCATCACTAAGATTCTCAACATTTACCGTTATAAATCCTCTGTTTCCCCTCATATCAATTTTGACATAACCTTTTCCGTTACATGATTTATCAACTGCTTCAAAGAATTTCGTAATTCTATAATTCCTATTGCTGCTCACAAAAAAACCTCCCACATATATATAATAAACTTTCCATATAAGTTGAATGGTATTTCTGTTCTTAAAAATATATCAGAAAATTTAATTCAGCTTATATTGTAATATGTTAAAAATCAATCTATTAATATATATGTGGGTATAATTTATTATATACTATATTATTTATATATAATGAGTAAAATTAGCTTTTAATAACTTATTTATATATTTCCTCCGCTAATTTAGCAAAGTCATATATTGTAAGCATTTCCGCTCTGATACCCGGATCCAGCCCTGCTCTCTCTATAGAATCTTTTATTTTTGCCTTATCAATATTCAAATTACTGCTCAAAGAATTGTGTATGGTTTTTCTTCTTTGTCCAAAGGCCGCTCTTATAACCGTAAATAAATTTTTTTCATTACTCACCAAAACTCTTGGTTTATCTAAAATATTTATCGTAATCACCGCAGAATCAACCTTAGGTTTTGGCATAAAAACTGTACTCGGTACTATAAGCGAAATATTGGCATTTGCTCTATATTCAACAGCCAGACTTATAGCTCCGTAGTCCTTATTTCCGGGCTTAGCACTTAATCTTTGTGCAACCTCTTTTTGTACCATAACGGTGATGCTTGATATATTAAGCTTATCCTCCAGAACTTTCATTATAATGGGTGTGGTTATATAGTACGGTAAATTAGCTACAAGTTTTACTTTTAAGCCTTCAAATTCTTCCTCTATCAATTTATTTATGTCAATTTTCATGAAATCATCATAAATTATTTTTAAATTATCATAACTAAGGGTATCAAGATGAACAGGCTTGAGACTCTTATCAATTTCTACCGCAACAACTTTTTTAGCCTTATTGCACAGTCCTTGAGTTAAAGTTCCAAAGCCAGGTCCTATTTCAATAACTCCGGTATTATCATCTATTCCTGCCGCGTCCACTATTTTATTTATTATATTTCCGTCTATTAGAAAGTTCTGCCCTAAGCTTTTGCTGAATTCAAAGCCGTGACGGTCGAGGATTTCCTTCATTATTCTTGGTGAATATAATTTTTTTTCATCCATAAGCTATATATCTGACTCCTCTTCATTTAAGTATTTTTCTATCGCAGCTTCAAGCTCATCTCTACTAATTCCGTAGTTGTTAAGTCTCTTTAAAAACTGCTTTGCACTGCAATATCCTATACCAAGCTCATCTCCAAGTTTGCTTCGTCTTTTCGAGGCATTATCATTTCCGACAAGAGAATAGTATATCATATCCTCGTTTGTAAATTCTCCTCTGCTATCTACAATCTGTGCCCTGGCGTTTTCAAGTGCTTCCCTGATTACTTCTGGGCTGGCATTTTCAACACCTATATTACCTTTATTATTTGCCTTGGCCCTCGGTATAAAGGCATGCTTGCAATTTTCAATTTGAGATGATATCATATTTCTTATTTTTTTTCCCGGAAAATCAGGGTCGGTCAAAATTATAACCCCTCTGCTTTCTGATGCTTTTTTTATTATATCAATTGTTTTTTGAGTCAGTCCCAGGCCGCTGGTTGAAATTATCTCGGCATCTACCGCTCTTTTGACTGCCGATATATCATCCTTACCCTCAACAACTATAATTTCTTTTATCAAATCTATATCCTTCCTTATTAAACTAAAGCAAATAATTTTTTAAAATTAGCATTGGTTCTTTTTACTACCTCGTCGTATTCAATGTTTCTGATTTTAGCAATTTCTTCTGCAACATATCTTACATATGATGGTTCATTTCTTTTTCCTCTGTTAGGCTCAGGTGCCATATATGGTGCATCCGTCTCAATTAATAAATTCTCAAGAGGAATTTCCAAAGCTACTCTTTTAGCAGTCTTAGCATTTTTAAATGTTACAGGTCCTCCTAAGGATATCATGAATCCCATTTTTATAAATTCACGTGCCATTTCAACACTGCCTGAATAGCAGTGCAAGATACCTCTCGCACCACTGTACAGTTCATCTTTCATTATATTAATTATATCTTCGTGTGCCTCTCTGTCATGAACTATATATGGCATATCGAGAGATTTAGCAAGCCTTATTTGCTCACGAAACCACTTTTTCTGAACATCTCTCGGCGAATTATCATAATGATAATCTAGTCCTATCTCTCCTATGGCAATAACTTTGTCCTCGAAAGCTAAGACTTTGTATATATCTAAGGTATCTTCATTCATATCCTTAGCGTCATGCGGATGTGTCCCGACAGCAGCATATATTGTGCTGTATTTTTTAGCCATAGCCGCGGATGTCTTTGATGATTCTAAGTCATAGCCGGGAACAAGAACTAATTCTACACCGTTTTTTGTTAAATTATTGATAAGATATTCTCTATCCTCATCAAATCTCTCCTCATTTAAATGAGCATGACTGTCTATCAGCATATCTTTTCTCCTCATTATCATAATAGTATCAACAAGTTGTGACGTTTCTAGCTTATTTTAGCCCCGCTGTTCATATCATCAAGCGTAGAAACCAGTGTGAGCTTTTTGCCCTTAGTTGCTGCAAGCACCATTCCTTGTGAGGCTACTCCTCTTAAAGTTACCGGCTTTAGATTGTATACCATTACAACTTTCTTGCCTATTAAATCCTCAGGCTCATAGTATTTTGCTATACCCGATACCACCTGTCTTGTTTCTTCGCCAACTTTTAATTGAAGGATTAAAAGCTTATCTGCATCAGGGTGTTTTTTAGCTTCAATAATTTCAGCGAGTCTCAAATCAAGCTTAGCAAAATCATCAATTGTTATCATTCCTTCCTCCAAATTCTCACCTTTACTTTCTGAGGATTTAGAGTCTGAATTTTTCTCGGATTTTTCAGTCTCTTCTTTTTTAGGTTCAGCCTTTGTTCCCATTTTCGTTTCTATTTCTTCAACTTTTTTAGCCGCATCAATTCTTGCAAATAATATTTCAGGATTTCCTACCTTATTTCCTGCTATAGTTCCGTCAAAGGAAGCCAATGAATCCCAGTCGTATTTATCCGAATTGATCTGCTCGAATATTTTTTCTGATGTTTCAGGCAGGAACGGCTTTAATAAAGCTGCCGCTATACGTATAGCTTCAAGAAGATTATAAAGTACGGTTGCAAGTCTTTCTTTTTTGCTTTCATCTTTTCCGAGAACCCAAGGGCTGGTTTCGTCTATATATTTGTTGCTTCTTCTTAATAAATTAAATATCTCATCTATAGCATCTGCAACCTTTAAATCTTCCATTTTGAGCTCAACTCTCTTTGGTGTTTCCAAAGCTAATGAAATAAGCTCATCATCTATTTCTTCTTTTTGTCCGGGAGCAATTATCTCACCGTCAAAATATTTATTAACCATTGTAACTGTTCTGTTCACAAGATTTCCTAAGATATTTGCCAGGTCTGAATTTATTCTTTCAATTAACAGCTCATAGCTTAGAGTTCCGTCATTAGCAAAAGGCATTTCGTGAAGTACATAATATCTTACGGCATCTACGCCAAAGAATTCTACAAGGTCATCAGCATATATAACATTGCCCTTAGATTTGCTCATTTTGCCCTCTCCAACTAAAAGCCAAGGATGACCGAATACCTGCTTAGGAAGCTCCTCTCCCAATGCCATCAACAGTATAGGCCAGTAAATCGTGTGGAATCTCAGTATATCCTTTCCTATCAAATGTACATCGGCAGGCCAGTTTTTCTTGTATAAATCGTTGTGATTTCCATTTATATCGTAACCTAAGAATGTAATATAGTTGCTTAAAGCGTCTATCCATACATAGACTACATGCTTATCATCAAAGGAAACAGGAACTCCCCAGTCAAAAGAGGTCCTTGATACACATAAGTCCTGTAATCCGGGTCTTAGGAAATTATTAAGCATTTCGTTTTTACGTGATTCAGGCTGAATAAATTTTGGATTGTCTTCGATATGTTTAATCAATCTGTCTGTATAAGCACCTAATTTAAAAAAATACGCTTCCTCTTTAGCCTTTTTAACCTCAGCACCGCAGTCAGGACATTTTCCGTCCGCAAGTTGTCCTTCTGTAAAAAATGATTCGCAAGGAGTACAGTACATTCCTTCATAATGTCCTTTATAGATATCACCTTGATCATAAAGTCTTTTAAAGATTTCCTGAACTTTTTTCTTATGCTCGGGATTGCTCGTTCTGACAAATTTGTCATAGCTTGTATTCATTGTGTCCCAAATTCTTTTTATTTCTTTAGCTACTTCATCCACAAACTCCTGAGGTGTTTTTCCTGCTGCCTCAGCTTTATCCTGAATTTTTTGCCCATGCTCATCTGTTCCTGTTTGAAAATAAACGTCATATCCGTTGAGTTTCTTAAATCTTGCTATACTGTCCGCAAGTACTATCTCATATGTATTACCGATATGAGGCTTTCCCGATGTGTATGCTATTGCGGTAGTAATATAATATTTACCCTTGTTCATAATAAATCCTCCTAAAATAAATAAGTCTCTCAGCCCAAAGGCTAAGAGACGACAATATCGTGTTACCACTCTTATTCGTATAAATCTCACGATTTATACCTCTATAAGTTTCAGCAAATTTATTCTGAATTTGTTGAAACCTTGGCAATATAACGGTTGCAACCGTAACACCCTAAAATATTCAGGCATTAAGCTCCAAGTCCATCTTCTTCTCAGACTCCGCCGCTGATTTTCACCAAACACAGCTCTCTAATGGTTTTATCTAAAAATACTCTTCTTTTCACAGCTTTTAAATATTGTTTGTATTTAATACTAAAACTATACAGAATATATTATAATTTGTCAATAAAAAATATTTTTATAAACGTGAGGTTATAATATAAACGCTGCGGTTATAGAATAAACGTGCAGTTATAATATAAACGCTATGCACTTAAATATAGACACTATTATACCTATTAAAATTGCCGGTACAAGGAGTATAAGTCCTAATCCGAGTCCTAAGGGCAATAGCATAAGAACAACAGAGCCTCCGATTATAAGTCCCAGTACTGTAAATATTATTTTAAAAAACAATACTCCTGCCTTTAATGCAATTCCTATAAAAAGAAAGAATAAAAAAAGTCCTATTATTATATTCATAACTTATTTCCCTCCAAATATTTATACCGTCATAGTTTCAATCCATGTCTGAAACATTTAACAATACCTAACGGTATTATTATAATAGTACAAAAATATTTGAATTTAATTAGTCATTTATTAAAGTTTCATTAGAAATTAAGTTATATTTTTTTATTTTCCTGTAAAAGCTTGCTCTGCTTATGCCTATTTCTTCGCATATTCTGTTTACATCAGCTAATCCGTATAGCTTTATCGCCTTTTTAATCTCATTGCGCTCCAATTCTTCAATGGTGTGCAAAGTTTTATCAATCGCATAATCACTTTTGATATTTTCATACTTTGTATTTTTAAGCTTATGAGGCAGACTGTCAGAATCTATATATGTCTTATCTGTCATATTAACGGCGTATTCTATTGCATTTTCAAGCTCTCTTACATTGCCGCTCCAGCAATAGCCTTTTATTAAATTCAGAGCATCACCGCTTATATTTTCTACCTTTTTATTAAGTTTGCAGGAAAATTTATTTATGAAATACTTGGCAAGAAGCTCTATATCCTCCGCTCTTTCTCTGAGCGGAGGTATATTTATAGGTATAACATTTAATCTGTAATATAAGTCCTCTCTGAATTCTTTGTTTTTAACCTTTTCTTCAAGATTGCAGTTTGTTGAGGCTATTATTCTTACATCAACATCAATATATGCTTTTCCGCAAATTCTCATAACCTTGCCATCTTGCAGGACTCTTAAAAGCTTTGGCTGAAGATTTAAAGGCATATCGCCTATCTCATCCAAAAGCAGTGTTCCCTTATGAGCAAGTTCAAATTTGCCCGGATGCCCTCCTTTTAATGCTCCTGTATATGCTCCTTCTTCATAGCCGAATAATTCACTTTCAAATAAATTCTCAGGTATAGCGCTGCAATTTATAGCTAAAAATGCTTCCTTTTTTCTGCTGCTGTCATAGTGTAATGCTCTTGCAAAAAGTTCCTTGCCCGTTCCGCTTTCTCCTGTTATAAGAACCGTTGAATCGGTTTGAGATGCCTTTTTAGCTAAGGATATTACATTGTCCATTTTTTTGCTTACATGCTTAATATTATTAAATTCAGTTACAATATTGGCACTGATAATATTTCTTGCCGATGATATAATTTGTCTTAGCTCTTCAATTATAAACACAGCAGCTTCGATTTCATCGGAGTTCTCATCTTTAAAATACAGCTTGGCATTTATAATTCCTCTGAATGAGCTTATACTGTCCTCGTAGCTGAACTCCTTATTATATATTTCTTTTTCGCTTTTAAACATCTCACATACATCAATATCAAGCAAAATTTCATTTATATTTTTATGGTTTAAGAGCTTTATATTAAATAAGCTGTCAGCTTTGGTGTTATAATACTCTATTTTACCGCTGCAATCGGTTATGATTACTGATTTTTCAATAACGTTTATTACGGCTTGGAGCTGTGATATAAGAAGCTTTATTTCATTTGACTTCTTCTTTTCAATAATTTGAGATGCTATAAGCTTTGCCATTTTATCAAGAAAATCCATTATATTATTTTCATTTTTCAATAAGAGATTTTTCTGATTTTCGTCAAATGCAATTAATCCGATTACCCCGCAAGCTTTATTGTTTATGCTTATCGGAGCAGCCATTTCCGCGTATTCTGAGCAGTCCTCATTTCCACAGACCTTGCACACTTCATCCTCTTTAGGGTTTCTGACTAAATAGGATACGTTATTTTTCAGACAATAAGCAAAGATACCTCTCTCATTGAGCTTTTCCCCGATTGATAATCTATATTTACCTGTTCCCGCAATTCTTACCAGATTATCGTCTGTAACTGTTACATCAACGCCTATAACACTGGCTATAGCTTCAGCGGTTTTCTGAACATTATCCTTTACGCTTAACAAATCCATAAAATCACCCTTAGTTTAATAAAGTATATATTAGTCTGAAGACATCAATTCTTTCATAATTTGAGGACCTATAACGGTCATCGGTATTTTTTTATCAGGAGATATATTGGCAAGTATAACAACACCTATATTCTCATCCTTGTTAAATCCTATATAACTGTTAAAATTGCTGGTTGCTCCGTTATGCCAAACAATATTACTTTGAGTATCTATAATCCATCCCATACCTATTTCATCCATTCGGATGCCCATTTTTTCATAAACAAAATTATTCGCATTTATCTTCTTCAGACTTTTATAGGTATTAACAACATATGCTTTTTTAGCATTAAGATAAAAATCCAAATATTTTGCCATATCTTCAATATTAGAAATAATTGCACCCGCCGGAATATAGGCATCATTATTTTTCCAATTCCAATATCCGTTCAAATTCCCTGTACTTATTGCAACCTTAGTATTTTGAAGTCCTAATTCTTCAACAATAAAATTATCCATAAGAGAAATAAAGCCTTCATCATATATCTTTTCCAATGCAAGTCCGAGTACAGATATACCAAAATTAGAATATTTAAAATTATAGTCTTTGTCCTTTAATACAATATCCTTTATTTTACTTTGCACTTCATCTTTAGAAATATTATAAAAATCATTATCCTGAGCTTTTATAAAATTATCTATCATCTGTTTATTAAGGTAATGACTTTTATATCCGCTTGTATGTGTAACTAATCTTTTTATTGTCGGATAATACTTATCGGAATCAATCTCTAAGTATTTGCTTATAGAGGAATCTATATCAAGTTTTCCTTCCTCTATGGCTTTAGAAGTCAGAAGCGTTACAAAAGTTTTAGTTATTGACCCGATTTCATAGTCATATTTTTTATTATCTGACATTTCGGCATTTTTGCCATATACTTGATAACTTACTTGTCCATCCTTTATTACAGCAACAGATATTTTTATATCTTCATCATTATGAGTCACATACTGAATCATATCATCAGAGCTCATTTTCTTCAATTTGTTCAACTGAATCATTTTAAAGCTGATTACAATTACCGTAATTAAAATGATAGCAATCAACAATATAAATATTATTTTCTTCAACTTTTTTCTCATAGCTGCCTCTAAAGCCTCAAGCAATGTTTGAGACTTTGCAATTTATTTACACAAAATCTATCTTTCCGTACCTAAGAAAAACAATGCTACTGTTCCCGGTCCCGAATGCGAACCTATAACAGGTCCTATGTAGTTTATTTTAATATCTTTTACATTTAACTTCTCTTTTATTAATTTCGCAAGATACTCAGCATCTTCTATGCAGTCTCCGTGACTTATGAAGATTGTCTGCTCTTCCGGTTTAGTTACCGTTTTTTCCATCATTTTAAGTAAAGAAGTGATTGACAGCTTCCTGCCTCTTACCTTTTCTACCGGAATAAGATGTCCTTCATTGTCTACATGCAAAACAGGTTTAATACTGAGCATTGTTCCTACTATTGCCGCAGCAGAGGACAGTCTTCCTCCTCTTTTTAAATGGTGTAAATCATCTACTGTAAACCAATGACATAATTTAAGTTTATTATCTTCAACCCAGTCTCTCAGTTCATCTATATCCATGCCTGCATTTTTCTTATTAGCGGCATGATATACCAAAAGTCCTTCACCCATAGATGCCGATAATGAATCAACTATATAAATTTTACTGTCCGAATATTCTTCACTCAGAGTTTGTGCAGCAATACATGAAGAGTTATATGTTCCGCTTAATCCTGAAGAAAATGCTATGTACAAAATATCTTTTCCGTTTCTCAATATAGGTTCAAACAATTCAGTAAATGCAGCTGAGTTAATCAGAGAGGTTGTTGAGCTTTTTCCGTTTCGTAAATCATCATAAAAGTTTTTATAGCTGATATCTCTTTCATCTGAATAGTTTAAGAAGCTTTTACCGTCAATGTTAAATTCCATTGGTATTACAGTTATATCAAGTTCTTTTATAAGCTCTGTTGTAAGGTCAGTTGTTGAATCTGTTATAATTACATAATCACGCATAAAACTAACTCCTTTTCACATATTTAAATATATTATAAATATATCATATGAGAGCACAAATGTATATATTAATTTGAGTTGTCAAACTCAAATAATTATAGTAATTTCAGCATTTATTGATTATAATATAAATATTGGATTACCTGAATTAAAGACTTAGAGAAATAAAAATAATAAGAAAAGATGGGCATAATTATGGCATATGAGATAAATAAAAACGGAAAACTCGAATATTTTACATCACCGAACCTGAATAAATTCGATGAGATTTTTCACTGTTTTACAACAAGACTCGGAGGAATAAGCCAGGGACCTTATGAATCACTGAATTTAGGTTTAGGTACAGATGATGATTTGCAAAATGTGATGCAAAATTACCACATTCTTGCCCAAAGCATCGGCATTGAAGACGGTGATTTTGTAACAAGCTTTCAGACGCACACGAATAACATACGAATTGTCAGCTCGATTGATAAGGGAAAAGGTATAACGATAAAAAGAGACTACAGAGATGTAGACGGATTAATAACGAATGAAAAAAAGATTGCGCTTGTAACAACACACGCAGACTGTGTGCCGCTATTTTTCTATGATCCGAAAAATGGAGTTGTTGGCGTTGCTCATTCTGGCTGGAAAGGAACTTTATACGAAATAGCAAGAGAAATGATATATAAATTCACATATAATTTCAAATCAAATGCAGGTGATATAATTGTATCTATAGGACCTTCGCTATGTCAAAGCTGCTTTGAGGTTGATGAGGACGTAAGAGATTTATTTTTGAATGAGAATCAAGAGTATAAAAAATTTATGTATAGTATAGGTGAAAAGTCATATATTGATTTATGGTCAATTAATGAATATATGTTGATAAAATGCGGAGTAAAAAAGGATAATATTGAAAATATGAACATTTGCACAAAATGCAATACGGAAAAATTCTTTTCACACAGGGGTCAAAAGGGAAAAAGAGGAACGATGGCAGCGGTTATTATGTTAAACGCTTATTGAGCCATTGAACGCTTTTAATTAAAGCCTCCTTAGATTTTACTTCTACCAGCATTGACAGCTTGTGATTACTTGCAAAATTTATATGTTCAATTATGTTGAGTTCTCCCTCATTTAAGGCTAAATGATCTTTATTCCGACTTGCATCATGCAGGTGCATATGCCTTATTTTATTTTTATAATTAAGTATAGTTTTTTTATCTGAATAATTGCTGCTATAATCATGTCCCACATCCCATGTCAAAAAAATATTATCCAATAAAAATGACTCTTCCAATATTTTTTGGACATAATTAAGTCCGAAATTACTGCTGTTTTCTATACAGACAATTATTTCGTTCTTTTTAGCTGCTTCCGATATTACTTTCATTGAATTTAAAAAACTGTTTATATATTCATCAGAATATTTTTCGTTTATGTAAACTTTCTTATCGGGCAATGTCATATATGCTCCTTTTGCTATATGCATATTTAAAAGCTTAACATTTGACTCTCTTGCCCATTTTATAGTATCGATAAACAGCTTTAAATATCCTTTTTTCACTTCATCATAAAAGGAAGCTGTATCTGCATCATCAGGCATATGCATTGTAAATTCAATATTATTTTTCATAGCTAAATTCCGTAAATATGACGGATCGATTTTATCTATCATATTATACGGAAAGTTCATGTTCAGCTCTATAAAGTTAAACCCCAATTCTTTGCACAGCTCTGTATTTTCCTCTATAGTATCTAATTCTATCAGAGAAGGCATTCCTATATTTATTGTTTTATCATTAAGCATTTTTGTGTCAATGCCTCCTTTCAAGCTTGTACTTCTTAATTAATTAAGAAATATATTTTCGAGTGCTTTTATCAACTCTTCTATTGCGCTTTTATTAAGCATATAATTTATTTTATTATTATCCGTAACAAAATTTATGAGTGAAAGATTATATAAATTTGACATATGATGAGATACGGTTGCTGTTGTAATATTAAGCTTTTTAGCTATTTCTACTCCATACATCTGATTATCTTTAATGCTTTTTAAAATATCAAACTTACTTTTATCTCCTAAAGCTTTTAGTGTGGAAATAATTTTTTCATCATTGATAAAGTAGGTATTTATCAAGTCAAACAACACCTTTACATGAATACCGATATATGCTTTTCTGAAGCTCATATCTTCTGCATCATCGTTTATAGACCATGGTTTCAGCATTAAAGTATTAGCTCTTACAATGAGAGGTTTTATTACTAAATCCTTATCCTTATATACTTTTATATCGTAATTTTCGAGTACCTTGTCCCCATATTTCTCAACTTCTTCAGACATAATTTTTTGATATTCATCGGCTATTGACTGAAGGATATCTTGCTTTTCCTTCAATATTTCTATAACCTTGCGGACAATCCCATATACTTCTTTAATATACTCCTCTACGTTGTAATACAATAAAATATATTTCAGTTTTGTATTAGTACCCAAATTGGAGTTGTTTATATAATTAACATAATATTTTTCGTCAAAATTAGAGTAATCAATATCTGATATACTGCACTCCGTATTTTCATTTAACAAATATATATACTTTTCTATCTTTTGGCGTGCTGATAGTTGTAAAAATCTTTCTATGCTATCTTGGTCATCATCACTTAAAGCAAAACTCATAATAAGGTATCCGAGGCTGGGAGCTTCATCATCTTCTTCTATTGAAAAATAAAATTCTAATTTTTCTCTTGGAGTATCAATTTTGCTTGATACATAGTTATAGATGTCAGATATTTCTTCATACAAGGAATCTAATTTATCCATAGGAATATTATATTTTTGTTTAAGTCCCTCTTTGATTTTCTCATAATAAGATTCGTTTCTTACATATGTAGAAATTATTGCAATAGCTTCCATGTGATAGTTTATTTTATTCAAAAATTTTATTTTCATTTTTACCTTTACCTCCATGCACTTAGTGCATAAGAACTCCAAACCCTTTATGCTTAAATAATTTTATTGTTATTTTTTGCAAACTTTAATAAACATATTATATATTAGAATACCAAATTATCACTGTTATTACAATAAGATATTTTTAAATTAATGCTTTGATAATAACTATTGCTATAAAACCCGGAACTCCCAACACAGCTACAATGAGTCCAGTCAATTCATTTATTCCGATAAAATCAAACTTGGCAAAACCTGCGATAAGATTATATACAAAAATACATACAATTCCGAGAGCTGTATTTATTAAAATTTTGTTGAACAGCTTAAACGGCACCAGCAATATCCATATAAGCATAAAAGCCAGCATTATTAAAGCTGAATAGACCAGAACCATTCCTAAATCGGCTCCAAACATGAATTCTCCCCCCTTAAATATAGCATTGAACGCAGCATATGCGCGCAATTATTTTATCAATTTTAATTCTTTTGCCTGTCTTAATAAATATTCGTATTTTTTTTCGGCAGCTCTTTGATTATATATTGCAAATTCAATCAGGTCCGGTTCGCTTACATTGTCAAAATAGCTTTGTGCAAATTCCCACTCGTGCTTAGCCTGCGCTAGTGCTTGGTGCATTTTTTCAACATCTGTTTCCCCGCTTTTTTTAATACTGTCTAAAAAATCTCTTGCAACAATTTCCTTATTAGAATTGTTATCAAACATAAATAAAACAACCTCCTATCCTAAGTATATAGATGAATATTTATATACTTTATATATAAATGGACATTTGTATATTTTATATAGATATCCATTTATATATTCATACTATATAAATATTTTTTATGCTAAACACAAATATAACTGTTTTTTATTTGTGTTTAGCATTATATAGTGTAGACAAAAGGTTGGTTTTTATTCATTTATATCCAATATTTGTAATAAAGAATCCTGTTTCATATATAGCCTTCATAAAAAAAACAGTACCCAGAAAAAATTCAGGGTACTATGTTTCGAGTCTTCAATGTTTTATTATATCTCTCGTCTTCCGAGGAAGACCACGTATCTTCAGCGTTTTATTATATTTCTCGTCTTCCGAGGAAGACCACATGTCTTCAGCGTTTTATTATATCTCGCGTCTTCCTTCCATCGCTTTTAAAAGGGTAACTTCATCTGCATACTCTATATCTCCACCTATCGGTATTCCGTGAGCTATACGTGTAACCTTTATGCCCATAGGTTTGATAAGTCTTGAAATATATACTGCTGTAGCTTCACCTTCTATAGTGGGGTTAGTTGCAAGTATGACTTCGTTTATATCTGCATCAAGCCTGCTGATAAGACCCTTTATATTTATTTGATCAGGTCCTATTCCATCAAGCGGTGATATCGTTCCGTGAAGAACATGGTAAATTCCTGTATAGTCTTTAGCCCTTTCCATAGCAGCTACATCTTTGACATCTTCGACCACGCAAATTGTAGTTTTATCTCTTTTCACGCTTTGACATATATTGCACTGCTCGTCCTCTGAAAGGTTTCCGCAGACTGTGCAGAATCTGGTGAATTTCTTTGCATTTACAATAGCTTTTGCAAGCTCAAGAACTTCATTGTTCTCCATATCCAATGTGTGAAATGCCAGACGTTGCGCAGTTTTTCTTCCAATTCCGGGAAGCTTTGCAAATTCTTCAATTAATTTAGCTATGGGAGCTGTATATTGCTCCATAAATTATCACCCTTCAAGCTTAGAATAATCCAGGTATATTAAGTCCACCTGTAACTTTTTTCATTTCTTGCTCGCTTGCTTCATCCGCTTTTCTGAATGCTTCATTTATGGCTGCAACTATTAAATCTTCAAGCATCTCTACATCATCTTTATCAACGACTTCCGGATCAAGTTTCAAGGATTTGAGTACCTTTTTACCGGTAACAACAACATTAACGGCTCCGCCTCCTGCTGTTGCTTCTATTTCCTTTTCCTCAATTTCTCTTTGTGCAGCCTCCATTTGCTGCTGCATTTTTTGAACCTGCTTCATCATGCTGTTCATATTGCCTCCACCCATAGGCGGCATCTTTCTTCCCTTCATAAAATCCTCCGATTTATAAAATTATTTATAATTTATTTTAATATTACCTTGTCATCTCCAAAGCTGTTTTTCATTTCCTCATATATATCATCCATTGATTTAGCTGATTTGTCCTCATCCTTATCAGATTTCAGGGCAAAGCTTACATCATAATCTGCATTTAAAAAACCTGTTAAAATTTCTTTAATTTTTGATTTATTTTTCTCTTGATTTGCAGCTGTATAATGGAAAGTAAACTTGGAATCGAATTCGAAAAATACTACGTTTTGCTTAACATATGCCAGATTGCTTTCTCTGACTATAGCTAAAAGTGCTACATTCTCAATGCGAACGAGTTTAAGGAAATCATTCCAGTTTTCTCTTATTCTCTTTTCAGCTTCATCATCACCTGCAACAGCAGGAGTATTTTCAGAAGGTCTATCCGCTTTAACTGTTTTTTTATCTTGCTTTGGCGTAAACTCCTGTTTAGATGCAGCTTCCTGTCTTGAAGGTGCTGCAGACTTAGGTATTTCTTTAACGGATACGCCATTTTTCATAGCATTTTCTAAATATTCTATTCTTTTTTCAAATGCGCTTACATCTATTTGAGTTGATTCCATCAAGCTTATTATTCTTGCCTCAAATAAAATTCTGGGATTAATCGATCTTTTGCACTCTAAAAGCGTATCAGACAGTCTTCCTATTACAGATACTATTTCATCAATATTTAATAAATCAACGTGTTTTTTAAGGTTTTCCGCATTATCCTCGCTTACTCTGAGCAAGTTTTCAGTTAAACCTGTAGTCTTTAATATCAATAAATTTCTGAAATATGTTATTATCTCTTCAATAAAAAACTGTAAATCCTTTCCCTGATTTAAGATATCGTTAATCAATATCATTGAGTTTTTTATATTTTTATTTATTATGTGTCCGCAAACCTCAATTATGGTATCAAAGCTTACTATTCCTAAAAGCTCATTTACATCCTCATATTTGATTCTGTCGGAGTTAAAAGTCATACATCTGTCTAATATACTGAGAGCATCACGCATTGCACCGTCGGCATTGGCTGCTATGAGCTTCAAAGCCTTATCATCAGCTTCAACACTCATTTCATCACATATATTACGCATATTTTTAACTATATCATCTATTGTTATTCTTCTTAGGTCAAATCTTTGACATCTTGAAAGTATAGTAGCAGGAATTTTTTGCGGTTCTGTTGTCGCAAGTATAAAAATAAGATGTGCAGGCGGCTCTTCAAGGGTTTTTAACAAAGCATTGAAAGCTCCCTTTGAAAGCATATGTACCTCGTCAATTATATATACCTTGTACTTGCTTTTTACCGGCATAAATCTGACCTTATCTCTTAACTCTCTGATATCTTCGACACCGTTATTAGATGCAGCATCCATCTCGATTACATCCATGTTTGTCTCATCTAAGATACTTTTGCATGCTTCACATTGATTGCAGGGGTTTCCGTCAGTATTATCTGTACAATTAACCGCACGAGCAAGTATCTTCGCTGTGGAGGTTTTTCCTGTTCCTCTTATTCCGCAGAAAAGATACGCATGAGCAATATTATTTGACAATATTTGATTTTTCAGTGTATTAACAACATGCTGCTGTCCTATGAGTTCGTCAAAGGTTTTAGATCTGTATTTACGATACAAAGCCTGATGTGACACGAATTCCACCACCCAAAATATACATAGTCTCAATCGAAGATTGAGCCATTGGTCTCGATCAAAGATTGAGCCATTGGTCTCAAGCTTATCTTGAGTCACTTAAAGTCTTGTTTTACAAGACTATGCATATTATAGCACAAAAAAAAAGCCGACACAAGCGTATCGGCTATTTATTTTTAGATTTAATTTAAGATGAATTCTATATTCCGTATTTTTTCTTAAATCTGTCAACACGTCCGCCTTTATCAACAAACTTTTGCTTGCCAGTGAAAAACGGATGGCATTCTGAACATATTTCAACTTTTATTTCATCAACAACTGATCCTGTTTCAAAAGTGTTGCCACATGCACATTTAACTACAGCTTTTTTGTAATCTGGATGTATACCTTGTTTCATTAAAATTCACCTCTTTCCAAAACTTAATTATATTTAATCATGCAGCATTGCCGCAATATGAGTCTTTTCACCAAAATGTTAAAATGACAGCATTTTGTGATAAACTATAGTAAACTAATTTATATTAATAATATTATAACTATAAATAATATTATTTACACACTTAAGAAGTATAGCACAAGAAGCTAATTATTACAATATTTTTTTCAAAATATTCAAAATTATTTTTGGCAAATTTATTCAAATTATTTATATTGCTATTTTTATAACAAAATTTAAAAGCTTTCTTCTTAATATAAATAAAATAATTTCATTTATTTCTCGGTTTAAAGTACCCTATAATCAATAATTTCTATCGGTATTTTCATTCTTCTTTTTTTCTAAGTTAAATATAATTGCAGATTCTTTGATAAAATCATCGTTAGTTTTTGTTCTGAGCAATCCATCTAAAAGTCGTTCAGTAACATCAACTGTCTGGAAATTGCTCAAAGCCTTTCTTATTTGCCAAATTGCCTGTAATTCATCGCTGCTTAACAGTAAATCTTCTCTTCTTGTTCCGGACTTGTTTATATCAAGTGCAGGGAATACACGTTTTTCGGACAGCTTTCTGTCAAGGTGAAGCTCCATATTACCGGTACCCTTAAATTCTTCAAATATTACATCATCCATTCTGCTGCCCGTTTCAACAAGAGCTGTTGCAAGTATGGTCAGACTGCCGCCATTTTCTATATTTCGTGCAGCTCCGAAAAATCTTTTCGGACTATGCAGTGCTCCCGGGTCAAGGCCTCCGGAAAGAGTTCTTCCTGTCGGCGGAATCGTTAAGTTATATGCTCTGGCAAGTCTGGTGATGCTGTCAAGTAATATTACAACATCCTTGCCGTGTTCAACAAGTCTTTTAGCTCTCTCAAGAACTATTTCGGCAACCTTTATATGGTTTTTCGGAAGCTCGTCAAAAGTAGAATATACTACATCAGCATTAACTGATCTGCTCATATCCGTTACTTCTTCAGGTCTTTCATCTATTAATAAAATTATTATTTCTATTTCAGGATAATTTTTAGAAATACAATTTGCAATGTTTTTCAAAATAGTTGTTTTTCCGGCCTTAGGAGGAGCAACTATCATTCCTCTTTGACCTCTGCCTATAGGTGCTATTAAATCAGTAATTCTCATAGCAATATCCCTTGGATTCGATTCGAGCTTTATCCTTTTATCAGGATAAATAGGAATCAGCGAGTCAAAGTCTTTTCTGTTTCTCGATAATTCAGGATCCAAATCATTAACCTGATTAACATACAACAGAGCCTTAAATTTCTCACCTTGTTTTGGTGCACGGGTTATTCCCTTGATTTTATCACCCGTTCTTAAGTGAAATCTTCTTATTTGAGATGGAGAAATATAAACATCATCTTCGCTTGTTAAATAATTATTAGTCCTTAAAAAACCATAACCATCCGGATGAGATTCCAATATACCGCACACATGCAGATCTTCATTGGTATTATCTATTTCCTCTGAAAGCTTCTCCGGCAAGCTGTATTTTATTTTTTCCACTTTCTCCGGTTCTTGCACCTTTTCAGGCTTTGCATTATTTACATCATTTTTTTTGATGCTTTCTATCTTTGTAAGTATAACTTCTATAAGTTCACTTTTTTTGTATTTATAAGCATCAGAAATTCCTTTGTCGTGAGCTAAATCCTTCAATTCTGAAAGTTTCATATTTGACAAATCCGATATATTCAAAAAAACACCTCCGTATAAAATAGGCCTTATTAACGCTTTATATTAACCATTTGGGAAATTGGTAAGATAAGTAAATCGATAGGCACTTTTATAATATCAAACTCCTTTTATTAAGTCAAGTGGTAAATTAATTATAAGGTTAGCTTAGCAATTAGATTATAAACGTAAGTTATATTGTTAATTATTTAACATAATAAATTGACATTCAATATTAAAAAACATATAATTAAGCTAACATATTAAATTATAAAATAGAGGTAAATAGCATGAAATATTTCACGAAACAAAACACTTTGTGCTATTTATGACGCCACTATGTGGCATAATGGGAGGTTACTATGCTAGATATTTGTATTTGTGTCGGAAGTGCATGTCACTTGAAAGGTTCTTACGAGGTTATTGATAAACTGAAAGAATGTGTGAAAAAAAATAACTTAGAAAATAAAATAACAATTAAAGCCGCATTTTGCTTGGGCAACTGCACAGAGGCTGTATCAGTTAAAATGAATGATAATATATATTCGGTAGAACCATCTACAGCAGAGGAATTCTTTAACGAAAAGGTCATTGGAGTGTTGGCTCTATGAAAATATTAGATTTTGTGCCTGCTAATTGCAAAAATTGCTACAAATGTGTAAAGAATTGCAGCGTAAAAGCTATAAAAATGGTGAATGATCAGGCTCAAATAATAGAGGAAAGATGTGTAGCCTGCGGAAAGTGTTTTTTAGTCTGTCCTCAGAATGCCCGCAATATACTGAGTGATTTGGACAATGTAGTAAAGGCTATAAAAGAAAATAAAAAGGTAATTATAAGCATAGCTCCATCATATCTCGGAATTTATAAAAATCCTTATAAATTAATCGGGGCTTTGAAAAAATTCGGAGTTCACTCTGTAGAGGAAACATCTAT
The DNA here is from genome assembly GCA_002396645.1 of Firmicutes bacterium UBA5010. GTDB lineage: Bacteria > Bacillota > Clostridia > Tissierellales > Sedimentibacteraceae > UBA1535. The sequence goes on along the minus strand of DGYI01000035.1, from coordinate 155,464 downwards.
CGGAGCAGCTAAAATTACCGAGCTATACAGGGAGTATTTAAAGAAAGCTGATGGAAAAAATATAATTACATCATGCTGTCCTTCTGTAAACTTAATGATACAAATATATTATCCTGAGCTGCTTGATAATTTAATACCTATAGATTCTCCGATGATAGCACACAGTAAAATGTTGAGACAAAAATACGGAAAGGATTCGTATATAACATTTTTAGGTCCATGTCTTGCAAAAAAATGCGAGGCCTATCCATATCAGGTAGCGGGTATAATGGATGCGGTCGTATCATTTGAAGAGCTTGAAAATTATTTTATCGAAAATGATATCAGCCTGGAAGACTGCGACGAAATGATGCCTGATGCTTCGGGCAGCATAACAGGTCAAAGATATCCTATAGAAAGAGGAATATTAGGAGGACTTACAGATATTCTAAGGGAAAAAGAATATACAAACATAACCGTTGCAGGATCAAAAAATTGCAGAGAGCTGTTTGATGCATTAAAAGATAATGACCTGAACAATATCTGTATAGAAGCGAACATGTGTGAGGGAGCATGTATGGGAGGACCCGCTATTTCCAAGGACGAACACAATGTTTATGTGAGGCGTATACTCATAAAAAATAAGCTTAAGCAAAATGAAGAGCTCAAAAATACTTTTGAAAAGAATGAATATGATATAGATTACTCAAGAAGATTCAGAGACAGAAAAATCCAAGGTCCAAAATATACACAGGAACAAATAGAAGAGGTCTTAAGAAGCATAGGAAAGCATTCAAAGTGTGATGAGCTTAACTGCGGCTCCTGCGGATACGAGACCTGCCGTGAAAAAGCTGTATCTGTTTTAGACGGGCTTTCATACTCTGAAATGTGTCTTCCGTATATGAGAAGCAAGGCTGAAAGGATATCAAATATAAGCTTTGAATATTCACCTAATATATTATTTATCGTTGATGAAAATCTTAATATACTTGAATTAAATCCAAAGGCAGAAGAAGCGTTCAATGCGAAGATGGCTAATATGAAAGGTCTAAATTTGTCTGCCTTGATGCCTGTCGATGATTATGAAAAAGTAATGGAAACAGGCAACAATATTTTAAGCAAGAAAATTGTGATTGAAAAATATGGGATAATTGCCTACAGCAGTATTATATATTTGCCAAAGTTAAAAATAATCTTTGGGATATTGCTTGATGTCACAGATGAGGAGCAAAAGAAAGACAAGCTTCTGACATTGAAATTAAGCACAATAGAAACTGCCGACAAGGTTATCGAAAAGCAAATGCGTGTAGCTCAGGAAATTGCAGGGCTTCTTGGAGAAACTACTGCAGAAACAAAAACAACACTTTTAAAGCTTAAAAAAATAGTAGCAGATGAAGAGAGTGATATATAAATGGAGTATTTTTTAGATATAAATTATAAGAGTATAAATAAGTTCGGAGAAGAGCTATGCGGTGACAAAGTTGAAGTTGTTCCCACTGATGATGGCTATATAGCAGTTCTCTCCGACGGTCTCGGCAGCGGTGTAAAGGCTAATATTTTATCCACATTAACATCTAAAATTGCTGCAACTATGCTTAAAAACGGGGCAACTATAGAAGAGACTATAGAAACAATAATTAATACGCTTCCTGAGTGTAAAGTAAGAAAGCTCGCATATTCAACATTCACAATAGTAAAAATAGACAAAAATTATAATGCATATATCGCAGAGTATGATAGTCCGAATTATTTTTACTTTAAAGATGGAGTTAATATAAATGTACGAAAAAAAGAAATGCTTATCGGATCGAAAAAGGTATATGAGTCAAATATAGAGCTTAATCTTGGAGATACAATAAATGTAATCAGCGATGGAGCTCTCCATGCCGGCATAGGCGCAATGCTTAACTTAGGCTGGGGTTGGGATGAAATAAACGAATATCTCTGCGGACTTAATAAAATTAATCCTACCTCACAAATTTTAAACGGTAATTTTATAGGTGTTTGTAACAATCTGTATGAAAACAGACCGGGTGATGACACCACAATATTGACCATAAAAGTGAGAAAGCCTCAGCATATTGATTTGTTTGTAGGTCCTCCTTCGGATAAAACTCTTGATTCTTTCTTAATTGAAAAAATGACTTCGGGAGATTCGAAGAAGATAATATGCGGAGGAACAACAGCATTAATAGCAAAAAACGGACTTAATCTTGAAATGAATGTTGATATTGACTCTATGACAATAGATCTCCCTCCTATCGCATACATGGATGGATTCGATCTTGTAACAGAAGGAGTATTGACTCTGGGTAAAACTCTGGAAAAAATAGAGCTGTTTAACAGTAATTCTTATGATAATTATATAGACAGCAAAAACTATGACGGCTGTTCTTTATTGACTAAAATGTTGATGGAAGAAAGCACTCATATTAATTTTTATGTGGGAAAAGCTGTAAATCCGGCTCATCAAAACCCTAATTTTCCGGCAGGGTTTAATATTAAGCTGAAAATAATAAACAATCTTATAGAAGAATTAAGAAAAGCCGGAAAACAGGTTACTTCGATGTATTTATAATTTAAAACGCCAAATATTGTCAAAGTAAAGTATCAGACTTAAGGAGCAAAGTTGAGAGAAAATGAAAAAATTTGATAATCATGTCCAATATATAAAATATTCGGTTTTAAAGGAAGTTCTCAAATCTGAGTTAAGGGATAATTTATTAAAAGATTTGCTGAATATTCCAAAAAAAATAGCACCCGGTCCTAAGCCGGAAATCAGATGCTGTATCTATAAGGAAAGAGCAATACTTAACGAAAGAATAAAGCAGATTTTTTATGAATATAATGACCATGTAGTTAATACTATTGAATTGGCTTGTGACGAATGCCCCGTAATCAGATTTTCTGTTACGGAAGCTTGCAGAGGATGCTTGGCGCATCATTGTGTAGATAATTGTCCTGTAGGTGCAATTAAAATATATGATAAAAGAGCGCATATAAATCAGGAAAAATGTATAGAATGCGGAAAGTGCCACAAAATGTGTCAGTTTGAAGCTATATCGGATGTTAAAAGACCTTGCCATACATCATGTAAGGTTGATGCGATAAAAATTGACCCTGTTACAAAAAAAGCTCTTATTGATCATGAAAAATGTATTGCATGCGGAGCTTGTATATCAAGATGCCCTTTCGGAGCCATAACAGATAAATCACATATTTTAGAAATTGTAAGGACTATAAAAAAATCTGAAAACAATACAAATTATAAGGTATATTGCGTTATCGCACCTGCAATAGCAGCTCAGTTTCCTGACAACTCAATCGAGCAGGTTGTAGAGGCTATTAAAAAATTAGGATTTTATGATGTCGTTGAAGCCGCTATAGGAGCAGATATTATAGCTCAGCATGAAACAAGCCAGCTTATAGAGGAATTGAATCACAAAAAATTTATTACATCTTCCTGCTGCCCTGCATTTGTGTCACTGATAAAGAAAAAATACAGTGACCTTGCAGATAATATATCTACAGCTGTTTCACCGATGATTGCTACAGCAAGATTGATTAAGCATACAGATCCGAATGCAAGAATAATATTTATAGGACCTTGTGTAGCAAAAAAAGAAGAAGTACAATATGAAGAATACAGAAATGATATAGATTATGCGATGAGCTTCGAAGAGCTTCAAGCCTTCTTAGATGCAAAGGAAATAGATGTCTTCGCTTGTGAAGAAAAGCCTTTGGATAATGCTTCAAAATTCGGAAGAATATTTGCGCGTTCAGGAGGACTTACCGAGGCAGTTAAACATGTTATTGCAGACAATAACTATGATGTAGAATTAAAGCCTGTAGTGTGTAACGGTCTTGCAGAATGTGAAAAGGCACTAAAGCTTGCAAAAGCAGGCAGATTAGACGGAAACTTTATTGAAGGCATGATTTGTGAAGGCGGATGTGTGAACGGTCCTCTTTCTCTGAACAAAAAACCGAGCAATACTATGTGTATCAATAAATATGCAGACAGAGCAAAAGAAAAATCAGTGAAGGATTCCACAAGAGTATTTAAACTTGATGAAATTGAATTGGATTATAAGATATAGCGGACTTTCGTCCGCTATATTTTTATTTTATCTAATATTCCTACCATTTTAGCAATCACTATACCGTAATTGCTTATAGGTATTCCTTTTTCTTTTGCCCTGTTTATTCTCGATAATACATATTTTTTATTAAACATACATGAAGCACAATGAATTATCAAATCATAAACGCTTAAATCCTCCGGGAAGTCCACTCCGCTGACTACATCAATTCTAAGCCCCTCACCTATCCTTTTTCTGAGCATAGCAGGTATTTTTTCTCTTCCTATATCTTCGCTTAGCGGTGCATGAGTACAGGCTTCGGCAATTAAAACTCTTGAATTTTCATTAAGTGAATCAATCGCATCAGCCCCGCTTACAAATTCTTCTATATCACCTTTTAAAGCAGCAAATAGAACAGAAAATGATGTTAAAAGACTTTCCTCGGGCTTCTTTTCATATACTGTCTTAAATACCTGAGAATCCGTTATTATTAATTTAGGGGGATTAGCAAGCGAATTCAGTGCGTCATCAATATTTTCAGTTGTTACACAGACTACTATACACTTATTATCCAATAAATCTCTGATAGTCTGCACTTGAGGCAATATAAGCCTTCCCTTGGGTGCCTGTATATCCTGCGGCATAACAAGCATCACCACATCCTTAGACTTGACTAAATGCCCTACTATTGATTCCAGGTTATAAGACTCAGGAAGATATCTTATAAGCTCTTGTCTTATTTTATCTATTCCTATCTTTTCGTTTGCACTTAGTTCTATTATATCTTTATTAAAGTTTTCTTTTACTGTTTTTTTAATATCATTTACATTTTCAAGTATATCAATTTTATTTACTGCAAAAATAACAGGAATTTTATTTTTGTTAAGCTTGCTGTACCATTCTTTTTCTTCAGATATATCGGTATCATTAATTATCATTATCGCTATATCAGTTTTATCTATAACCTTCTCTGTCATTTCGACACGCTTTGTACCTAAAGCTCCATCATCATCGAATCCGGCAGTATCTATAAATACACATGGTCCGATACCGTTTATCTCCATAGCCTTATATACAGGATCTGTTGTTGTGCCTGCAATATCAGATACCAAAGCTATGTCCTGATTTGTAACAGCATTAATAAGCGAAGACTTTCCGCTGTTTCTCTTACCGAAAATTCCTATATGCAATCTGTTTGAATTTGGTGTGTTATTTAGTCCCATAATATTTTCACACTCCTGTTAAAATCTAAAATCTCTTTTTCCATCATGTAAATCGGACAGATTTTTTATAACTATATACTTTACCTTATCATTCTTTATGCTTTCAATCTCACGGACTATTAATTTTTCGCCGCTTTCTCTGGTTTTCTCAGAAGCATAATCCTCAAGATATTCCTTCAATGTCATCAAAGCATTCGGCTGACAGACATTGGATATCTGTCCGCTCTTAACAAGCTGCATAAATCTGTCTCCTGTTCTGCCCTCTCTGTAGCAGGCTGTACAGAAACTTGGTATATATCCTGATTCGAGCAGCCAATTTACTACTTCATCTAAGGTTCTCGTGTCATTTACTTCAAATTGAGATGTGTTTTCTTCTTCTTTTTCCGCATATCCTCCAACACTTGTTGAAGAAGCACCGCTAATCTGTGAAACGCCCAATTTCAAAGTTCTTTCTCTTGTTGCCTGTGATTCTCTTGTAGACATAATGATTCCCGCATATGGAACAGATATTCTTAGTATCGCAACAATTTTTTCAAATATCTCATCTGATATGGCATTTGAGAACTCATCAACGTCTACTTCATCTGCAGGTCTTATTCTCGGGACACTTACAGTATGAGGTCCTACACCGTGCACATCTTCAAGATGCTTAGCGTGCATCAGCAAACCGACAAAATCATATTTGTATAAATTAAGTCCGAATAAAACTCCGATACCAACATCATCTATTCCCGCTTCCATTGCTCTGTCCATAGCCTCCGTGTGATAAGCATAGTTAGCTTTAGGTCCTTTTTGATGAAGATATTCATAGGTAGGTTTATGGTATGTTTCCTGAAACAATATATATGTTCCGATTCCCGCATCTCTTAATTTTTTGTAATTTTCTACCGTTGTAGCCGCTATATTGACATTTACTCTTCTGATAGCTCCATTTTTATGCTTTATTCCGTATATTGTTTTAATACTTTCAAGTACATATTCTATAGGAGAATTTATAGGGTCTTCTCCTGTTTCAAGCGCTAAACGCTTATGCCCCATATCCTGCAATGCTATAACTTCTTTTGCAATCTCTTCCTGAGTCATCTTTTTTCTTGCTATATGCTTATTTGAATGGTGATAAGGACAGTATCTGCATTCATTTACACAATAATTTGACAGATATAAAGGGGCAAACATAACAATTCTTTTGCCGTAAAATTTTTCTTTAATTTTTATAGCCAAGGAATATATCTTTTCATTTATATCTTCTAAATCACTTTCCAATAAAAGTATAGCCTCTTTATAATCGAGTCCCTTACACTCCTCAGCTTTTTTCAATACGGATTCGATAAGCTCACGATTTGATTTGTTATTTTTAGCATATTCAAGCGTTGATAATATCTCCTCATTGTCTATAAATTCATCCGCAACCATTGATTTACTATTATACATTTTAACCTCCCCGCACTTAGTGCGCCGCGCATAATACGCTGTTTAGTTTTACTGTTTATGATTTTTAAGCTTAGCTTTTTTATCCTATAGTGGGATTCTGTTTAAGCTTTTTATTTGATTTTCAAGATTTATTCGTTGAAGCTTTACGTCTGTCTCGGATAATTTTGACGGATATATCTCATATAAAAATTTATATTTGCTCGGAGTAACTTTTTGCATTATTACATTAGCTCCGCATGAAAAAACATCGTTCTTTTCCTTAATATCTATTACGCCTAGTGATGTAGTGGCAGGAAGGTTGATTTCAGGCATAACAATGCGCGTAAGTGCAACAGCTCTTTTAGTTATTTCCGTGCTTCCTTGAGGGCAATCTTTTAAAGCTGTGCTCGGGTGTGATATAAAAGTACCGATACCTGCCATGTCACAGCCTATTTCTCTTAAAAGCATTATATCCTTTGCAAGTGTTTCTGATGTCTGATTCGGCAGACCAATCATAAATCCTCCTCCGGTTTCATACCCTAGTTTTTTAATGTTTTTTAAACACTGTATCCGTTCTTCAAGAGTTCCGCAAGGGTGCAGATAATCATACAGACTTTCTTCTGCCGTCTCATGCTTTAATAAATACCTGTCAGCACCGCATTCTTTAAGATAAGCATAGCTGTCATAATCCATTTCGCCTGTGCTTAATGTTATGTCTATACCGGATTTTTTAATGTTTTTAACTATTTCTCCCAAGATTTTAGGAGTATAATAGGCATCTTCCCCGGATTGAAGCACAATTGTCTTATATCCGTTTTCTGCGGCTTCATATGCAGCCGAAATAATCTCCTCAGACGACATTCTGTATCTTTTAATATTTTTGTTTGTACAATTTAACCCGCAGTACTTGCATTTTCTTCTGCAATAGTTGGAAAATTCCAATATAGCTCTGATATGAACTATATCTCCCACATTCTCTTTTCTTATTCTATCAGCTTCTGAATAAACTTCACTAAAGTCCTCAAGATTTAATAAATCTGCAATTTTATCAAGCGTATATTTCATTTTAACCTCCAAAAAAAAATCCTCATACCTGCAAAAGGCATAAGGATAACATATAAACCTGTATAATATTGCTGCTTATCTTGGTAACAGGAAAAAATCTGTCTACTTCAGATAGTTTGATTTATTTGTTATCCTCATCGCAGGCATTTGCCCTAAATTCAGAATATAGATATATATTAACACAGAATTTTATAATAGTAAATGATAATTTGTATTTTTATTATCAAAGTTTATATATATTGAATATATATTTCACGCATATATAATTGTTAGTTATAAATAAACTTCATCCTAACAGGCTTATCTTAATATGCGTATTTCGGTTTTTTATCAAATGTATGTATTGTATCTATGAAGCGTATAGTACCTGATTTTGAACGAGTGACCATAGAATATGTTTTTGCTCTGTTATTTGCATAATATCTGACTCCTTTAAGAAGCTCGCCGTCAGAAACCCCTGTTGCCGCAAAAATTATGTCATCTCCCTTTGCTAAATCCTCCATAGTTAAAATCTTGTCATATTTTTCAAGTCCCATTGACAGGCATCTTTCTTTTTCTTCTTCTGTTTCAGGTGCAAGTCTTCCTTGAAATTCTCCGCCCAGACATTTAAGTGCTGCTGCTGCGATAACTCCTTCCGGTGCTCCGCCTTTTCCTACCAGCAAATCAACTCCCGAGTCATCAAAACAAGTAGCTATAGCTGTTGCAACATCACCATCTCCAAATAGCTTCACTCTTGCTCCGACTCTTCTGACAATATCTATATACTCTTTATGTCTTGGTCTGTCAAGCATAGTAACGGTTATTTCGCTTACATCCTTGCCTAAGGCTTTAGCCAGATTACGAATATTGTCTTCGAGAGGTGCTGTTATATCAATAACCCCGACTCCTCTTGGTCCGGCAGCAATTTTATCCATGTACATATCAGGGGCATGAAGCAAACATCCCTTAGGTGCCACGGCAACTACCGACAAAGCATTCGGAAGTCCTTTTGCTACAAGGCTGGTACCGTCTAATGGGTCTACCGCGATATCTATTTCAGGATTTCCGTCACAGCATCTGCCTATTTTTTCTCCTATATACAGCATAGGAGCTTCGTCCATTTCACCTTCACCTATTACAACAGTACCGCTGATATCTAAAACATGAAACATACTTCTCATACCATCTACAGCTGCCTGGTCTGCTATCTCTTTGTCGCCTCTTCCCATAAACTTAGCACATCCAAGTGCGGCAGCTTCAGTAACTCTAACTATATTTAACGCTAACTCCCTATCCATTATATAAATCTCCTTAAAATAAATATATATAGTCTCAGCATAGCCGAGCCATTTTAAACATGCATAGACTCAATATTTGATTGAGCCATTCCATATTACATTATATAATCAGTATAACACATATATGATATTTTGTGAATAGTGATATAATACTAAAACAAAAAAATTGTTTCTTATAATTTAAAGAAACAATTTTTTATATATATTTTTTATTCGAGTTTATTCATCTATTTTTTCATACTCAAGATTTCTCTTGCTTCATCCGGAGTTGCTATTTCTCTTCCTAATAGTTTTGCTAATTTAACAACTTTTTCAACCATTTCTCCGTTTGATTTTGCTAAAACGCCCTTTTCAAGATACAGATTATCCTCAAATCCGATTCTTACATGTCCGCCCATTGCAATAGTAGCTGCAGCTATGTTCCATGCGCTTCTTCCAACACCTGTTGCTGTCCATGTCGATCCTTGCGGTATACTTCCTGCCATGAATACTAAGTCACGAAGTGTAGCAGATATTTGTACTCCCATAACAAAGTCAAAATGTAAAGGATGAACTAACAGACCTTTTCTGTCTGCCTTTAAAGCTATATCTATCATTCCCTTGTCAAATACTTCAAGCTCAGGCTTGATACCTTTTTCTTTCATGATTTTAGCAAAATTGAATACTGTGTTATCAGTATTAACAAATATTTCGTCTCCGCCAAAGTTGCATGTTCCACAATCTAATGTTGCGAATTCAGGTGTAGGAACAATATCTGTAGAAGCTAATCTCTCTAAGTCTGTCATACCGACTGCGCCGCCTGTAGAAGGCTGAATTATAGCATCCGGGCAAACTTTTCTGATAGCATCTACTGCCTCTTGAAATCTCTTTGTATCCTGCGTAGGAGTTCCGTCATCCCATCTTACATGAAGATGAATTATTGATGCTCCCGCATCATATGCTGATTTTGCTTCTCTTACTATTTCCTCAATCGTATAAGGAACAGCAGGATTTTGCTCTTTTGTTACTTCTGCTCCGCAAATTGCGGCTGTAATAATTAATTTATCCATAGTATCCTCCAAAATTATTTTTTCGCCTAACATTATTCTACCTTATATATGTATTAAAGTCAAATATCACTTGTAAAATCATCTTAAATCGTTATTTTAAAAAGTATTCCCGCATAACTTCCTCAGGAACTAAACTTCCTCCTGTAGCCCAAGCTATGTGAGTTGAATTATCTATATATTCCGATAGCTTATGATGATTGATATATTTACTTATTTCTTCATCTTCCGAAGATATAAGCCCTTCAAACGCTGCACAGGCTGATGGCTCGATATTGATATTCTCACTATTGTAAAGCATTTTCAATATATCATAAAGCTTGTAGTCGTCAATTGTAAATATTCCGCTTAGAATGTTTTCCATATACTTTCCTACAAGCTTTGAAGCTCTTCCGACAGCTAAGCCGTCCGCTTCGGTTTTACCGTCTATATTAAAATCGTTTACGCTTATTTTATCATGAAGTTTAGTAGCCATACCTATCAGCATACACGGCGCATGAGTAGGCTCGACAAAAAAGCAATGAACATTATCAGCAAAAACATGTTTTAAGCCAAAGGCAATTCCGCCGGGTGCTCCGCCTATTCCGCAAGGCAAATATACAAATAGAGGATGCTCTTTATCAACCTTTATTTTCATTTCCTCAAGCTGATTTTTTAATCTTAGTGCAGCAACACTATATCCTAAAAACAAATTCATCGAATTTTCATCATCTACAAAATAGCTCATATCATCTTTTGAGGATTCTTGGCGACCCTTATCTACAGCTATCGAATAATCTGTTTCATATTCTCTGACTTCAACTCCGCAGTCTCTTAGCATTTCTTTTTTCCAAGTCTTAGCGTCTGAAGACATATGAATTATCGTTTTAAATCCTAATTTTGAACTCATAATTCCGATACTGAGTCCCAGATTTCCTGTAGAGCCGGCCTGTATCGTGTATTTGCTGAAAAATTTTCTGCTTTCATCTGAAGCAAGCAATGAATAATCATCTGTTTCCTTAATCAAATTATTTTCCAGTGCTAATTTTTCTGCATATCTTAAAACCTCATATATTCCTTCTCTTGATTTGACAGACCCTGCTATTGGCAAATGGCTGTCGAGCTTTAATAAAAGTCTTCCCAAAATATGAGTATTATATTTATCTTCAAGCAGATTTTTCATTTTGCTTATTTCTACAATCTTTGATTCAATTATGCCTTTGCTTTCTTCAGTTTCGCTGAACAGAATTCTTATAAGAGGTGCATATCTTTCAAGTCTTTTTTGTGCATCATATATATGTTTAAAGTTAATATCAAAATTATCCTTGACTGAATCAAAGTTTTTTAAATCATCATTTATCCAGACTGTTTCTTTCAAATCAGATACATCTTTTAAGCTTTTATTATTTTTCAAGATATCATATAAATTTACCATTTTGAAATTTCACCTTTCAATATTAAAATTCGTCAAAAAATTTCCCGGAAAATATTATTAAAGTCGAAATAGAATCGGACTATGTCCGATTCATTTTAATATATTTAAATTCAAACAAATATTGAGTTTACAGATATTATATAGTAAAAACATAAAAGATTCAATAAAAAAGCGAAACAAGTTTCGCTCTTTAGTAGGAAAGAGAACTTTCCTAATTAAATAAAAAAAAGGGGTCCTACGCACGGACTCCTAATCTATTAAAAACATCCCTCTAGAATAGATTCTATGAAGACAACATCGGAGTACAATCCCTTAAACTCGTGATGTCATCTCCATATCTATTATGGGCTTAGTATAGCATATTAAAAAATAAAAAAAATAAAAAAACCTCGGAAAACGTTTTTTAATGTCCCTAATAATAAATGGAATATTTTTAAATACCGATATTAAATTTTTATAAATATATCTTGTATAAACAATTCTTCTGTCAACTCTGTGCTTATTTTAATTCTTTCATTTTCTTCCTCTATATCCTCTAATATAGACAGTCCGTTTCCTCTATATTCTCCCTTTGTAGATCTGCCTGCCTCGTAAATTTTAGGAATCTCATTATATGTGTTGGAAATGGTAATATTAAGTTCTTCAGAATCTTCATCCTCGTCAATTAATATACTGATATATTTTTGATCTGATTCATTTGCACCTTCTATGGCATTATCCATTATTATTCCTATTATATTTGCCATATCCTTAGGAGAAATATTGTTTACGGGAAGTATTTCTTTTCTTATAAAAGCCTCAACTCTTAAGCCAAAGCCTGTTGCGCTGTTAATCTTATGAACAAGCAAGGTTTTTAATATACTGTCTTGTATCTTATCTAAGCCTACATTCGCGCTTATCTTATTTTTTATTTTATTTTTTAATATATTATCTATGAAATTAATTGTTTCTTCTGATTTTTTTTCTTGTGCAAATGCCTTTATAGCTATAAGCTGATTGTCATGCTCATGTTCTTGTTTTTTTAGTTGGCCCGCAACCTTTTCGACGTTGGATATATAGTTATAAATAGTGTCATAATCGTTTTTGCTTCGAATTAATTCTTTTATTTGAATTAAATAAACTGAACTCGTTATGACATATATTATAAGAAGCATCACACCTATAATATAATCTTTTCTGAAAAATTCCTCGGTTTTTATTCTATATCCTATCAATGCCAAGAATAATATAGAAAATATAATATATATAAAAATAATATTCATGTTTTTTCTTTCAAATCTGTACTCTTTCAGTTCTTCAAAAAGAGATTGAGCTCTTAAAACACAGCAAAAAATGACAGAAAGCAAAAACAAAGTCAGGGTCATTTGCATCACGGTTGCTGTATAATAACTTATATATATTAAATCTACATTAAATAGTTTTACAAATATCACTTCTGTGATTTCATCGCATATAAAAACTATTGTGAATCCTATCAGACTCATTATCAGCGATATTACATTTCCTTTCCGATATATAAGACCAATAACTATAAAATTTAAAATTACAGTCAATATTGCCTTTATAACGAAATTTATATCAGGCATATAGTTTAATATAACAGCAATAGTTAAGGCTGATGCTATAGCTTTATAATTTACATATTTTTTTTCATTTAATAGTTTAGATGGCAATAAAACAACATATATATAGCTCTTTACAAATGTATATATAAAAAGATTGAAACTATAGTTCATCCTTTAGCTCCTTAATTTTCTTAGCTGAGCTTATAAAGATCTGCCCATTGGACATAATTATTTGCCCGCTTGCACTAATTTGCTTAATATGATTTTTATTGATTATTATTCCTCTCGAAATTTGACAGAATCTATCATCCAATTCTTCATTTATCTTTTCTATTGCCTTATAAGTAGTGAATATTTCTTTATTGCATGAAGAATCCGGGACTGCTGTAATTTCAATTTTTTTACTGTTCTTTATTTTTTCTATGGAAATTATATGCTTATATTTTATCCTGAATAATTCTTTAAATTCATTTATTAAAAGAGACCCGCTGTCTTCTTCCATAACTCTGCTTCCTATCCTTGCTTTAGCCTCTTCTACAGCATTGATAAGGTCCAGAATATAGTAATTGGTCTTTTCTATAAAATCAACAGGCTTTATTTTATACTTATAGGTATTTATTATACCGGATGTATAGCTTGACAGAAAGATTATTTCATCATTGTAAGCCCTTGCTTTTCTTATTTTTTTTGCTATTCCGTAACCATCTGTCTTTGCATTCTGAAGCTCAATATCCAAAATATAAATGGTAGGGATATTATTGTATAAAATATATTCATAAAAATTCAAGTCAAAATCATGAAATTCATAAAGCCTGTATTCAAATTTAAGATTTTCTTTTAAAGATTTCTTTAGTTTAACGCATATTTGTGTATCATCATCACAAATAACAACATTAACCATAACAATATCCCTCCAGATTTGTTTTTTAGTTAATTTCTATTTTGACAGCTTTTTCAGGATGAAAATCATTTTGTAAATCATATATATTATGAGCTGTTGATTCCATCAATGTTCTTCCCTCTAATGAGTAAGTACGCATAAATCTGTTATCAATAACAAGTGTCCAATACTCTTTGTCCCATGTAAGATAACCTACATCATCAGTTTCCTTTTCTTTAAGAGTAAATTCAACCTGTCTGTTATTTCTCATAAGGTTTATCAAATCATTAGTTGTAACTTCAAGTTCAACTTTATTTATTAAATCATAAGCTTTCATAGTTTCTCCTTTGTCTGATAATATTATGTCGAATAATATCGGCATAAACATTATATACTTTTTTACTGCCCAAAACAAGGTTATTTTATAAGTTATGACCTGATTTGCAATTAACTATTTAATGGTAACTTCAACAACAGTATCTATAGAATCAGGTAAATACGGAGTTTTGCTTATGTTAACAAATACTATGTCAGGATAATTATTCACTATCCAGTTATTCACAATCTTTAATTCGGTACCGTCATAAAGCAGACGAATTTTTTCGACCTCGCCTGTCTTTATTCCGTAAAGAGGAATATATCCTATAGAGTTCTCCATTACATGGTAATATATCTTTTTTCCGTTTTGAGTAATTCTTCCGTTTTCAGGCTTGGGAATACTTGAAGCCTTACATCCATATATACTCTTATTGTTATACTTCATCCAGCTTCCTATTTCTTTTAGTATCTGAACTGACTCCTTCGGGATTCTTCCGTTTGCATCAGGTCCTATATTAAGAAGCATATTTCCGTTTTTACTTACACACTCGACAAGTTTTTTTATGATAGTTGAGGCAGGCTTGAAATTCTTATCAAGTGCTGTATATCCCCAGTTATCATTCATTGTGATGCAAGCTTCCCAAGCAAGTTCATTGCCTTCCTCATCAAAAAGTCCGTTTGGAGGAATAATCTGCTCAGGACTGACATAGTCTCCGCTATATGATGTCGGATTTTGGGTAGCTATAGATCCAAAGCCCTCACCGCTGACTTCCAATCGATTGTCAACTATTATATCGGGCTGATATGTTCTCACCATTTTCATCAGCTTATCAGCCTGCCATTTTTCACCCTTCATATCTCCGTAAGAAAAATCAAACCACATCATATCAAGCTTTCCGTATTCTGTACAAAGCTCTTTAACCTGCGCATGCATAAATTCCAGATAATTATCAAAATTATGTACTTTTCCTTCATACTCTTTATTATCTCTCATCGGGTGATGCATATCTTTGTAGTGAGGATAATCAGGGTGGTGCCAATCGATTAAAGAAAAATACAGCCCTACCTTAATTCCTTCTTTTCTGAACGCTTCTAAATATTCTCTGACAAAATCTCTTCCTGATTTAGTGTTTGTTGATTTGTACTCTGTTAATTTTGTATCAAATAAGCAAAAACCGTCGTGGTGTTTTGCGGTAAGAACGGCATATTTCATTCCTGCTTCTTTCGCAAGCTTCGCCCAAACTTCCGGCTCGAAGCTTTCCGGATTAAATTCTTCAAAATATTGTTCATAGTCTTTGATGCTCATTCTTTCTGTTGAGCGTATCCACTCACCTCTTGCGGGTATTGAATAGAGTCCCCAATGAATAAACATGCCGAATCGATCGTTCTTAAACCATTCCATTCTTTTGTTATACATCTCTCTGTTGAACATGCTATATCTTCCTTTCCGGTATTTTTTATATTTTTATAAAACGAAGAATGTTTTCTTCATTTTTTCATCTCTATGATTGTATAGACATAGTATAAATTTTATTTTAACATATGTTTATATAAAATAAAACAGTGAGTTTTCCTTAATAATAAAGATGGCATAATAAAAGGGCGGTTCGCGATACCACCCTTTTATTATAGTTTCGGCAACCCGAAACATTTAAAATATCCTGCGGATATTATATATTAATTTTATTCGTATTTCATTTCAGCCATTCTTTTGTAAGAATCTAATCTTTCTTTTGCATTTTCTTCAGCCACGCCGAACAGTTCTTCAGCTACATCAGGGAAGCTCTCTCTTAATGAAGTATATCTTACTTCACCTTCAAGGAATTCCTTAAATGATGCTGTAGGTTCTTTAGAATCCAATGTGAATGGGTTTTTGCCTTGTTGTTTCAGTAATGGATTGTATCTGTACAAATGCCAGTATCCTGAATCAACAGCTTTTTTCTCTCTGTCTACTGTTTTGCCCATACCTGCTTTAATTCCGTGGTTGATACATGGAGCATAAGCTATAATTATTGATGGTCCACGATAGCTTTCTGCTTCTGTTAAAGCTTTCATGAATTGATTCTTGTCAGCTCCTATAGCAACTTGCGCAACATAAACATATCCGTATGTTGCAGAAATCATACCTAAGTCTTTTTTCTTAATTCTCTTTCCTGCTGCTGCAAATTTAGCAACTGAAGCAGTCGGAGTAGCCTTAGATGACTGTCCTCCTGTATTTGAGTAAACTTCTGTATCGAATACCAATACGTTTACGTCTTCTCCCGAAGCTAATACATGGTCAAGTCCGCCGTATCCTATATCATAAGCCCAGCCGTCTCCTCCGAATATCCAAACTGACTTTTTAACTAAGTAATCTTTCTTATCAAGTATTTCTTTTATAGCTTTTTCACAGCAGTCACAAGGTTTAAATCCGTCTAATACATTTAGAACTTTAGCTGAAGCTGCTTTTGAAGCCTCTGCATCTTCCATGCTTGCTATCCACTCGTTAAATGCTGTTTTGATATCTTCTGAATCAGTATTTTCCAATACAGTCTCCATTGCCATCTTAATGCTTTCTCTGATTTGTCTTGTTGCAACTGCCATACCATAACCATATTCAGCATTGTCTTCGAATAATGAGTTAGCCCATGCAGGACCTTTGCCATTCTTATCCTTGCAGTATGGTGTTGAAGGAGCTGAGCCTCCCCAGATTGAAGAACATCCTGTAGCATTAGCTATAAGCATTCTGTCTCCATATAATTGTGTTACTGTTTTAGCATAAGCTGTTTCTCCACAACCGGCACAAGCTCCTGAGAACTCTAAGTACGGTTGAGCAAACTGGCTTCCTTTTACTGAGTTTTTATCCATTACTGTATCCTTAATAGATACATGATCAACAGCATAGTTCCATCTTGGAGCTTCTTTCATTTGTGTATCTATAGGCTCCATAGTTAAAGCTTTTTCTTTAGCAGGGCAGATATCCGCACAGTTGCCGCATCCGGCACAATCAAGAGGACTTACTTGTATTCTGTACTCTAAGCCTTCAAAGCCTTTACCCACTGCCTTTTTAGTTTCAAATCCTTCAGGAGCATTCGCTTTCTCTTCCGCATTGACTAAGAACGGTCTGATGCTTGCATGAGGACATACAAATGAGCATTGATTACATTGTATACAGTTATCAATATTCCATGCAGGAACATGCACTGCTATACCACGTTTTTCATATGCTGAAGTTCCATGAGGGAAAGTTCCGTCTTCTCTTCCTACAAATGTACTTACAGGAAGCTTATCTCCTTCTTGTCTGTTCATTGGCTCAACAACATCAGTAATAAATTCAGGTTTTGAAGGACATGACGAACATGACGAGCATGAGCTGCCAGCACATTCAGCCTGTGCCCAAGACGTTGGAACCTCAACTTTTACTAAGTCTGAAATACCTCTTTGAACAGCAGCCTTATTCATATCAACTATCTTATCACCTTTTCTGCCGTAAGAAGAAACTATAGCATCTTCCAAGTATTTAACCGCTTCTTCTACCGGGATAACATTAGCAAGCTTGAAGAATGCCGCTTGCATTATCATGTTAGTTCTATTTCCCAAGCCCAATTCTTCCGCTACTTTAGTTGCGTTTATTATATAGAAATTGATTTTCTTATCAGCTATATATTTTTTCATTTGAGCCGGTAAATTATTTTCTAATTCTTCAATTGACCATGAAGTATTTAATAAGAAATTACCGCCTTCTCTTAATCCTGCTATAACATCATATTTATCAACATATGATTGTTGTGAACATGAAGCAAAGTCAGATTCATCTATTAAATAAGTTGAACGTATCGGTTTTTTACCGAATCTTAAGTGTGATACTGTTATACCGCCTGATTTTTTACTGTCATATGAGAAATATCCTTGAGCATACAAGCTTGTATGATCTCCGATAATTTTAATTGCACTTTTATTTGCTCCTACCGTTCCGTCTGATCCTAAGCCCCAGAATTTACATCTTACTGTTCCTTCAGCAGATACATTTACTGTTTCTTTAAGTTCTAATGAAGAGTAAGTAACATCGTCATTTATACCGATTGTAAACTGATTTTTAGGTTTATCTTGTTTTAAGTTTTCATATACTGCAAATATTTGACTTGGAGTAGTATCTTTTGAACCTAAGCCGTATCTTCCGCCTACTATAACCGGTTTATTGTCTGAATCATAGTATAATGATTGAACATCTAAGTATAATGGCTCTCCTATAGCTCCAGGCTCTTTTGTTCTGTCTAATACAGCTATTTTCTTAACAGTTTTAGGCATTACATCAAAGAAGTATTTAGCTGAGAAAGGTCTGTATAGGTGAACTATCAATAAACCTACTTTTTCGCCCTTCGCTGTCAAATAATCTATAACTTCTTCAATAGTTTCTGTTACTGAGCCCATTGCAACTATTACATGCTCAGCATCAGCTGCTCCGTAATAATTAAACGGCTTATATTCTCTTCCTGTCAATTTAGTTATTTCTTGCATATAGCTGTTTACTGCATCCGGAATAGCTTCATAGAATTTGTTTGAAGCTTCTTTAGCTTGGAAGAATATATCAGGGTTTTGAGCTGTACCTTTTGTTACAGGATGCTCCGGATTTAAAGCTCTGTCTCTGAATGCCTTAATTGCATCATAGTCAACTAATTTTGCAAAGTCAGCATAATCAATTGTTTCAATTTTTTGAACTTCATGAGATGTTCTGAATCCATCAAAGAAATGAAGGAATGGAACTCTTGTTTTTATAGACGTTAAGTGAGCTACTCCGCCTAAGTCCATAACCTCTTGTACACTGCTTGAAGCTAAAAGCGCAAAGCCTGTTTGTCTTGCTGCCATAACATCTGAATGATCTCCAAATATTGACAATGCATGTCCTGCTACCGCTCTTGCAGTTACGTGAAATACTCCGGGCAATAATTCTCCCGCTATTTTGTACATATTTGGAATCATAAGAAGTAAGCCTTGTGAAGCTGTATAAGTTGTTGTTAATGCACCTGCTGATAATGAACCGTGAACAGCTCCTGCCGCACCAGCTTCTGATTGTAATTCAGTAACTCTTACTGTCTGACCAAAAATATTTGTTTTGCCGTTTGCCGACCATTCATCTGAAAGTTCAGCCATCGGAGA
The DNA here is from genome assembly GCA_002396645.1 of Firmicutes bacterium UBA5010. Taxonomy (GTDB): domain Bacteria; phylum Bacillota; class Clostridia; order Tissierellales; family Sedimentibacteraceae; genus UBA1535. The sequence continues at coordinate 136,072 of DGYI01000035.1, read as the reverse complement.
AGACGGTGTTATTGGGAATATTGCCGCTACTTCTGTAAACGCATAAGATACATATGCTGCAGCAGTGTTACCGTCCATGGTTTTCATAACTTTTGCCATTTATAATTTACCTCCTAAGGTTTTTTTATTCAACATCAATGACAAGTATAACTTATAACATCCAAAATTGCAACACTGAAATCGCAATTTTTGATACTTTTTTAACGTTTAAATCATTTTTATATAAAAATAATTTATAGCAAAATTCAGAAAATAAAATTAAGAAATTTGTTAAAATAATTAGTTTTTAAAATCCGAAAAATAATAAGATTTATGCTGTCTTTAGTGACAAAACTTTCATTTTACGCAAACTATCTCGACTAGTCTTCAATTATATTTAAGAATCTTCTGTTATATAGATCTAATGTATTATATCCCAGCAATTTTTGTCTGTAATTTTTAGCTGCTACCTCTACAACGGTTGCAATATTTCTTCCAGGTCTTACCGGAACAGTAACAAGAGGAATACTTACATCCAGAATTTCCGCTTTTACATCATCTAAGCCTAATCTGTCATATTCTTTTTGTTCATCCCATTCTTCAAGATCTATAGCTAAATTTATGAATTGATCTATCTTTATCGATCCAACACCATATAAGTGTTTTATATCGAGTATTCCGATTCCTCTTATCTCCAATAAATGCTTTGTCAACTCCGGACAGTAACCCTTTATTCTGTTATCTATCTTCCTTATTATAACCGCATCATCGGCTATTAGTCTATGTCCCCTTTTGACCAACTCCAAAGCAGTTTCACTTTTCCCGATTCCGCTTTTTCCCCTTATAAGCATACCAATTCCGAAAACTTCTACACAGACTCCATGAACAGTTATTTCAGGAGCTAACTGCTCTTCAAGATAATTAACTGTATCATTGATAAATTTCATAGTCTTTTGTTTTGTCTTCATTATTGTTCTGTCATGTTTTTTTGCATATTTTATTATGTCTTCATCAACATCCATGTCATTTGCAATTATAACAATCGGTATATCGAAGCTGAAAAATTTATCAAGTCTTTCTTCTTTTACACTTTGCTCAAGAGTTTTCAGGTAATACATTTCTGTTTTTCCTAAAACCTGTATTCTCTCATGAGAAAACCAATCAAAATATCCTGCCATCTGCAGTCCGGGTCTGACTACTTCTGCAATATATATCTTAACTAAATGAAGATTTGTTGAAGCATAAACTTCTTTTAGTCTCAAATATTTTTCTAAGTCTTCGATCCTAACGTACATCATCCTTAATACCCTCCTTATATTTATCAAAAAATCATTTTATCCTATCTTTTCAAGGCTGATAAATCAAGCATTATATCCATATATAAATAATTTTAAATTTTTATTTTATTTTAAATATTAACTTAAATATTATACATCTTTTTTGTCGATAAAACAATTCATTTAATTTAAATTTTAGTTTTAGGCTGCATCTTAATAAAAAATTAACACGGTGATACTTACTTGACATCACCGTGTCCTTAAAATATGGCAACTTTAATAAACCTGTGTATTTACTCGAGTTTTTACTTATAAAACATTAATCAATCTGTAACTATTCCCATTTGAAGAACCTAATAGAAATGACTATGCAGATAACGGCAAGTACAGACATTGCAAATATTGGAAATAAAGTACTGTCAACAGCAAGACCAAGCGAAGCAGCTTTAAGAAGTTTTATTCCCTGTGTCAAAGGAAGAATATCCGCAAACTTTTGAAGTGCTGCGGGCATGACTTCATACGGCAGCGTTGACCCTGAAAATATGAGCATCGGAAAATACAAGACGCTGGTAATTATACCGGCAATTTTGGTGTTTGGTGCAATGCCGCCTACCATAATTCCAATGCTGAACATGGAGATAATTACCAAAATATACCCTCCTATAAAATGCAGCGGTGAACCTTGAAATCTATAACCGAAGATGTTTGCTGCAACAAGATACAAAAGTGTTAGCGATACAACAGCATACAGTACGTAGATAGAGACTTGAACCGATAAAATCATTGTCGGACTGATTGGCGTAACCTTAAAACGCTTCAATATCTTTTTACTTCGATACTCTGAAATAACTAACGGCAAGCCCATAACACCTCCTGCACAGATTGCAATTGTTGCAATTGCACCAAAAGACTGTTCCAAAAAACTATATTCTGCCCCTGCAAATGCCGGCTTATTTCCATAAATAATACCAAGAATAACTAAAACTATAAGTGGCATACAAATTGCAAAGATAAACATATCCATACCTCTCAATGAAAGTTTTAGTTCCGTTTTAAGCATTGTTCTAAATGTTTTCATCAGCTTGCTCCTCCTCACTTGTATACCAAAGATAAGCGTCCTCGAATTTACCATAGGGACTTGAATTGACTGCTTCGTCTACTGTACCGTAAAACACGGTTTTTCCGTGTTTCAGAATACAGATTTCATCACATAAGGCTTCGACTTCATCCATAAAGTGAGAAGTCAAGAGAATTGTCAGTCCGTTTGACTTTAGATCAGAGAGGGTTTTCCAAACATCCCTGCGTGCCTTGGTATCAAGACCTGTCGTTAGTTCATCCAAGAAAACAACTTCCGGTTTCGAGATAAGTGCAAGCACAATGAAAAGACGTTGACGCTGTCCGCCGGATAAGTCATTAACAGGACTTTTGAGCTTGTCAAGAATTCCGAACCTCTCCAGTAAATCAAAGTGATTGGCAGTTTCATGGTATAGTGATGCTGTGACTTCACAAAGCTCCGATACGGTAATCTTATCTTGATAGTTAGCTTCTTGAAATTGTACACCTATTTTTTGAAATAGTTTCTTACGGTCTTTCAATGGGTTCATACCCAAGATAGAGATTTTCCCTTTGTCTGCTCTTTTGGTTCCTAAAATACACTCAATTGTTGTACTTTTACCTGCACCGTTGGTTCCGAGAAGCCCAAAAACCATACCGCGCTTTACCGATAAATTCACATCACTCACCGCGAGCAGCTTGTCATATGATTTTGTAAGCTGCTCAACTTTAATTACTTCTTTCATACTAACCTCCCGTTATGCCATAGCTCTGACAATATCAGAACATTTAAACGGCATTTATTTATCTAATAGGAGAAATAACCTTCCTATTATGTAAAAAGAGTACCACCAATATAAACATTGGTGGTAAAATGGAGAGTTTATAAAAATTTTGCTTTCATTTTTTCTAACTTGCAAATCATTTTTTGTGCATTATTTTCAGCGGCTGACAAAGAAGTAATCAGCTTGTCGCATACTGCAATTATGTCCTCGTCTGATTTTGGTGTATTCAGAACTGTTTTGATATCAGCATTCGGGTTTTTAGATAAGTGCCGAAGCATACGCAAAATAGCCTCTAAAGAATAATTAGCGCACCGAAGAGAACGAATAATTTTTAACCTTTGTATATCTTCATTCGTATACACACGATATCCATTTTGCTTACGCTTGATGGTCAGCAGGCCATTCATTTCCCAATTTCGCAAAGTGTCCATTGAAATATTCAGATATTCAGAAACTTCTTTTCTTCTTAGAAAATATGTATTTTCATGTACCCCTGATAAAACCTGTTCAACAATATAAATGGCCTCTTCTGCATTATCCCGCTCTTGCCTTACTTGCTTCAAATATTCATGCGTGAATGCAAGTGCTGTTTCAAAATTACCTGTTGCCGATAATTTAAGCATTTGGATAATTTTCTTTCTCAGACCGTTTTGTAATACTTCGACTTGAAAAGCAAGACGGGCAAGTTGAAATTGCTCAACATGAAAATCCGTAAATACACGATAGCCATTAGGCTGTCGTTTTGGTCTTGGTATAAGTTCCAACTCCTCATATAACCGTACTGTGTTGTGATGTATCCCTATTATTGCCGCGATTTCAGAAGTTTTATAAATATTCATTGATTGCTGCCACCTCCTTAAATCAAATTTTATTATAAACAAAAAGTCTGGTGTTATAATGGAGAGTTTTATTATATCAAAAATTTCGACTAATCCCAACTAATATTGCTGCAGATACAAGAATTACCTTATATTTAAGCTTTTTAGTTGTGATTATTATTATTGCCTTGAAAAAGATTCAAAAATATATTAGAATTAAGAAAAAAACAGGAGTAAATTGATGAATACAGTTTTTTCAAACATAATAGAAAACAGCAAGAAATATACGGCTCAAGGAAGTGTTGCATCCTATATACCTGAATTGTCCAAGGCAAACCCGAATGACCTTGGTATTTATGCCGTTTCTCTGGACGGCAATGAATATTTCGCAGGAGACTTTGATAAAAAATTCACTTTGCAGAGCATATCTAAAATAATAACGCTTATGCTGGCAATAATGGATAACGGAGAACAAAAGGTATTTTCATATGTGGGAGCAGAGCCGACAGGTGACAGCTTTAACTCAATAGCCAGCTTAGAGGTAAAAAGTCTGCATAAACCATATAATCCAATGATAAATGCAGGTGCAATTTTAACTTCATCACTGATTCTCGGAAGTTCTACTGAAGAGAAAATTGAAAGAATTTTAAATTTTACAAAAAAATTAGCAAATAATGAGAATATAAGTATAAATGAAAGTACATACTTATCAGAAAAGGCAACCGGAGACAGAAACAGGGCATTGGCATATTTTATGAAAAGCTATAATTCTATGGAGGGAAATGTTGATGAAATTCTTGATGTGTATTTCAGTCACTGCTCTATAGAGGTTACATGCAAGGATATAGCAAAAATAGGAGCAGTTCTGGCAAGCGACGGTATACTTCCTTGGAGCGGAGAAAGAATTGTCCCTAAGGAAATATGCAGAATAACAAAAACTATAATGGTAACATGCGGCTTATATGACGCATCGGGAGAATTTGCAATACATATCGGTATACCTGCAAAATCAGGTGTCGGTGGAGGTATACTATCTGCAGTACCTAAGAAAATGGGAATAGGCGTTTATGGTCCTGCCCTTGATGCAAAAGGAAATTCAGTAGCCGGAATTCAAGTTTTACAGCAACTTTCCGAAAGACTGGACTTAAATATATTTTAGAATGAAATTGTAGATTATAGATAAAATTTAAAATCCATTTTGAGGCAAGAATAGCTGTTATATTTCTAAAAATTATTTAGAAAGGTGTAAACATAATTATGCTTAAAATAGTTGCAAAAAGTTTGATAAAAGATAATGAGCTCGAAAAAGCGATTGCTCTGTATAGAGAGCTTGTTGAGGAAACAAGAAAAGAGAACGGATGTATATCATATGAATTGTTTCAGAATATAAATAATAAAAACACACTTACTATTATTGAAGAATGGGAAAGTGAAACTCATTTTGAAGCTCATAAAAATACAGAGCATTTTATCAGAATAGTTTCCCAAATCAGTAATATAAGACTAAGCTCTGAAATAAACATTTTACATAAGGTAGTATAGGGAGGTTTTAATGAATACAAATTTTATTGAAATAACACCGCATGATATTGAAAAAAATACATTTACGGCTATAGGAAAAGATTGTTTTCTTATAACTGCGAAAAAGGATGATAATGTAAATACTATGACAGCTGCCTGGGGCGGCTTTGGAGTTATGTGGAACAAAAATGTAGCGTATATAGTAATTCGCCCACAAAGATATACCAAGGAATTTGTCGATTTTTCCGATTGTTTTTCTCTTAGCTTTTTCGATAAGGAATTTAAAGATAAATTGTCGTATTTGGGAACAGTCTCGGGAAGAGATGAAGACAAGATATCAAAATCTGAATTAACAACAGTCTATGAAAATAATATACCTTATTTTGATGAGGCAAATATGGTAGTATTTTGCAGAAAGTTATTTGCTTCAGAATATACAGATGATAATTTCATAGATAAGGAGCTTATAACTAAGAATTATCCTAATAAGGATTATCACACTCTTTATATAGCTGAAATAACTAAAGTACTTAAAAGATAGTTTAAAGTAAAATAAAGATGCCGCAAAGCAATTTTACGGCATCTTTTATTTTAAAATAATTTATTTGCTTGTTCTCTTTGTCTTAATTCCTGTTCATCTTGCGTATCATCAAGAACCAGATTATGAGGCATTTTTTTACCGTCTTTATCAACATTTATAAAGGTTAAAAATCCGTTTACAGGAGTTATATTTTTTGTCTCTGAGTACACAGATGTATGAACCGTTATGCTTGTTGTTCCCAATTTTACTATTTTGCTTTTGAATGTTATTATATCTCCCTTTGTAACCGGAGTCTTGAACATAAGTCCGTGAATATTGATACAAACTATGTTTTCCGGATTTCCGACACTTGATGCAGCCGCTATAAATGCCGCTTCAACAAACCATTCCGCTGTTCTTCCGGCAAATAATGTTCCATGATGATTTAAGTCCTCCGACTTTACTAATCTCGATAATACGAATTCTTTCATTACTTAAGTCTCCTCTGTTTAAAAAGCTCTGTTTAATTTTTATCTAAGCTGTTGTTTTCTTTCTTTTTTGCCACATTACCCATATAGGTCCGGCAATGCATATAGTCGAATAACATCCTGATATCAACCCGAACGCCATAGGAAGCGCAAAAAATTTAATTGATTCTATATCATATAGCTGAGCAAATATATACAATACTATAGTGCTTATAACTGTTGTTACGGTTGTATTGATACTTCTGGACATTGATTGAGTTATGCTTGTATCAACCAACTCTTCAACACCCAGAAAAATTTTCCGAAAATAANNCAACCAACTCTTCAACACCCAGCTTAGGGAATAACTTTTTGTTTTCTCTTATCCTGTCATAAATTACTATCGTATCATTTACGGAGAAACCTATTATTGTAAGAACTACGGCTATAAACGAGTCATTTAGAGGTATCCTAAAAATTACAAACATAAAAAACACAATCACAACGTCATGGAAAAGTGCTATAAGAGCAGCTATACCGGCGGATAATCCTGAGATTCTTTTGAATCTTACCCAAACATAAACTACTATCATCA
>DGYI01000035.1:76854-128974 GCA_002396645.1 Firmicutes bacterium UBA5010 | reverse complement strand
TTATTTTCGGAAAATTTTTCTGCAAGCACCTCGTTAAGAGTTTCCTGCTCCTCTGCCGATAATCCTGAGTTTCCTGATAAACTCAGCACTATTTTTTTACTTTTTGTAGCTATATCTTCTGTTATCTGAACTTCTGAAATCCTGTTCAATATATCCGAGGATAATTTTGCCACTTCGTTAACTTCAATTTCACCTTCATAGCTGTATTTTAATATTGCTCCGCCTTTAAACTGTATTGAAAGTTTTACACCGTTCACAAACATGAATATTATACCAACAGCTAATATGAATGCTGAAATAGCAAAAAATATTTTTCTGTTTTTATAAAATCTTATCATAATGTAACACCGCCTTCCTTAACTCCGTAGAATGCTCTTTTTCTAAAGAATTTAATAAAGCTGAAGGATTTCATCATGTGCTTGGATACTGTAACTCCGCACAGGAAGTTTAAGGCAGTACCTATCAGCAATGTATATCCGAATGAAATCATAGCACCGCTTCCTAATATCATTAATATTACGGCAACTATCATACTGGTTATATTTCCGTCAAAAACGGCCGAAAATGCTCTGTGATATCCTGTATCTATTGAAGCCCCCAAGGATTTTCCCGATCTTAGTTCTTCTCTTACTCTTTCTGAAATTATAATATTAGCATCAACTCCCATACCCAAAGATAAAACCATACCTGCTATACCGGGTAATGTAAGCGTTATTTGAGGTATTGAAAGCATCAGAAGCTGTATAGCCAATTGAAGTAATAAACCGAAGCATGCAACAAATCCCATTAATCTGTAATATGCTATCATAAATATACCTATCAGTATATATACCAAGACTCCTGCTTTTACCATTATATCCAATGCACCTTCACCGACAGTAGGGCTTATAGTGCTGTGATTTTTAGAAATCAAGGAAAACGGTAAGGAACCTGCATTAATTTTTTCAGATAACTCCATAGCTTTTTCTTTGCTCTCTATATTGGTTATAATTGCAGCACCATCAGTTATTGAGTCATTAACTATAGGTGATGAAATTTGAACATCATCCATATAAATGGATATTCTTTGTCCCTTGAACTTTTCTGTTGCTTCTGCGAAAAGTCTTGTTCCTTCCGAGTCAAAAAGCAATGTAACAACAGGGCTGTTATCTCTTGAATCATATTCTACTTTGCTTTCTTTAACGTTTTTACCCTCTATCAATATATTGTCTTCAGGGTCTCTGAAAGTGAGCCTTGCAGTTTCTCCAAGCTCTGCTATAGCAGTCTGAGGATTAAAATCCACTTCATCTGTTTTCCACGGAAATCTTATTAATATTTGTCCGTTAAGCTTATCAGTTGTCACTTCTCTATCTAAAATATTTTTTGCATCCAGTCTACTTTCCATTATAATTTTAGCACTTTCAAGTTCCCTGTCTGTAGGCTTTCTGTCTAAATCTTTCGGCTCATATATTGCTTCTACTCCGCCCCTTATGTCTATACCGAATCTTATTTCTTTGGCACCCTTTATATTAAAAGTTCCAATATGCAGACCAAAGATAGCCACAAATGTTATTGCAATAATTACAAGCATAATAATTACGAAAACATACTTTCTAATATTCAAAATAACCTCCTATAAATTTAAAATCTAAAAATTACAGTAATATAAAGCATAAAAATAACAATACCACAATATTTTTATCATGTCAAGTAGTGTGAATAAGCTTAAGTTTTTCATACTTCAGTATAAGTTTCAAAAGCCGGTGTATCATTTTAAATGATATACCGGCTTTTTCTATGGATATATTATATTTTCAATATTAGTGCTGTTTTATATATTTTTGCAGGCATCTGTCTTGTATAAAGGTGCAAGATGGCTGACAATATTAGTATTCACTTTAGCTTTAATTAACTGAATTGCTTCATAAACCTTTTCGATGTCTATATTTGTTTCAATTCCCATTTCATTCAGCATATAATACAAGTCTTCGGTTGCAGCATTACCTGAAGCCCCCGGTGCGAACGGACAGCCTCCAAGACCTCCTGCAGCGGATTCATATTTAGTGATCCTATACTGCATGGCAGCTAAAGTATTAGCAAGGGCAAGCCCTCTTGTGTCATGAAGGTGCATAACGAAATTATTTGGACCGAACTCACTTACCAGAGTACTCATAACTGATGATATCTTTTTAGGGTTTCCGAGTCCGACAGTATCTGCCATAAGAATTTCAGCAGTTCCAAGTTCAAAAGCCCATCTGCACATCTCTTGTATACTCTCAATTTTAACTTCGTCACCAAACGGGCATCCAAATGTAGTTGACAGACCAAGGCGAAAATCAATATTGTCCTTGTATTCCTTGATTAAAGTCTCATACTGCTCCATAGATTCGGCAACACTACGGTTTACATTTGCTTTATTATGGCTCTCACTGGCGCTTATTACATAGGTAATCTGATCTACACCGGCTTCAATAGCTGATTCAACTCCTCTTGCATTGGGTACAAGTGCTACAAATTTGATGTCTTTATCTACTGCATATCTCTTTGCTGCAGCTACAACTTCCTTAGTATCTGCCATCTGGGGAATTGCTTTTGGACTGACAAAGGAACCCAGCTCAATTCTTTTAAAATTAGCATCAATCAACTTTTCTACAATAGCTATTTTATCTTCTGTCGCAATAAAATCTTTTACATTCTGGAATCCATCTCTGGGACATACCTCTAATATTTCTACTGATTTTGGAATAATCATATCTATATCTCCTTTGTTATATCTATAATTTCAATTATAAATATCTTTGTTTAGAATATACCGAATACACCTAAAAAGGCTAATGCTGCTATTAAAAGTAGTGCCAATACAGCCCAAAGGAAAAGTGAAACAAAGACCTTGCCCTCTTCTTCTTTTGTAAAGTTAGCTTTATTGCTTGCCAGTGCAGCAAGAATTAGTGCTCCGCCGGTCGACGCCGGGCTAATACCTGCACAAGATCCTCCGGCTCCAATCGCAGCAACCAGCTCTGCTACTGTTACTCCGCCTACACTTTCGACAATACCGCCAACAGTCGGTATCAGTGTAGGATATACAACTCCAAGGGCTGAACTTACCCATGAAAGAAGACCTGCTGTTATTCCCATAATAGGAGCCGCTGTTTTAGGTGTCATAATAGAAGATAACACATTGGATAATACGTCAATTCCTCCTAATAAATCCACAATGTTCATCAATACACCCACACCAAGAACTAACATTATAGTCCCCCACGGGATATTTTTTAAAGAAATGCTTTCATCTCCTATTTTAAAGAATGTCAGTGTTGTAGCAACAAGAAAGGCGGCTAAACCGACATTAAGCTTTACAAAGATGATTAGAAGAAGCATAACGAGGATACCTGAAAGCGATATCAACTGATGTGCTGTAAATTTAGAAGTATCTGAAAGTTTCAGACCTTCTCCCTCAGACTTTACCTTATAACCCTTGTATACTATATAGACAATAAGTGAAAAGGTTATTGTCATTATTATATTTGATATCAAAACACTAATCATTACATCGTCTAATCCTTGCCCTGTCAGTATACCGGATATAAGAACTCCTTCAGGTGTTATAGGTGTCATTCTACCAGCCATAAGGCCTGTCACACCTATAAGTGCCAGCATAACCGGATTGTATCCAACCTGAAGCGCCAATGTAACTGCAATCGGCGGAATAATGGCCAAAGCCGGAATTGCACCCGGTCCGACAGCAGCAATTATAAATCCTGCTATATAAACGAAAATTGGAATAAGCCATATTTTCTTTCCGACTAAGGAAACAATTTTCTTTGCACTTAGCTCTAATGCTCCGGTCGAATTTACTATAGTAAATAAAAATGTTATACCTACTAATGTAGCGAACAGTGATGTACTGAATCCGCTAATGATTACTTTATCTTCAATATTAAAGAAACGTCCAAGCACAACTGCCACTGCAATAGCAAGCAAACCTACATTCATTTTCTTAAGAAAAGCAATTATAACTACAGCAACAAAAATAATTAAAGCTAAAACATCCGAGCCCATATTATATTACACCTCTTTCTTTTAGAGCTTTTAATGTATCTGCATCTATGCCAAGCAGTTCTTTGTAAACTTCTTCATTATCAGAGCCTAATAGGGGCGCATGAGATTTTATTTCTGTTTTTGTTTCCATCAGCTTAACAGGGTTGCCATTCACTCTCATTTTACCTATTATAGGATGATCACAATCAACAAACATTTCTCTTACATGAGCTATATGTTCGTTTTCAGTTATATCTTTTAATCCCATAATAGGGGCAGCAGGCACTCCTGCATCCAAAATTGTATCTACTGCTTCCTCAATAGTATAATTGCAGCTCCATTTTTCAATCTCTTGTTTTAAAGCATGATGATTCGTACAGCGTTTATCATTTGTATCAAAGCGAGGGTCTTCTAAAAGATCTTCTCTTTTCATTACCTTTTTGCATAAATTTTCAAACAGTTTTTGGTTTCCGCATCCAATAACAAACTGGCCATTCTTAGCCACAAATGAATCATACGGCGATGCAGCCGCATAACGATTACCCATAAGCTCAGGCTCTTTTCCTGTAACCATATAACGCTGTGTTCCCGTTTCAAGAGAAGCTACAACAGAATCAACCAAAGATACATCCACCCTTTGTCCCTTGCCGATAATATGTCTGGCATTGACAGCCGCAAGTATACCTATAGTTAAATTCATACCGCCAAGCACATCTCCCATTGCGTTTCCAACTCTTGTAGGTGATCCTCCCTCTTGTCCGGTAATGCTCATCAACCCGCCCATCGCTTGTGCAATAATATCGTATCCCGGTCTTTCAGAATACGGACCATAACAACCGAATCCGGATACAGCAGCATAGATAATCTGATCATTTACTCCTTTTAGTACATCATAACCAAGACCAAGTTTATCCATAACGCCGGGTCTATAATTTTCAACAACAACATCTGCATTCTTAACCATATCCAGAAAAATTTTCTTACCTTCCGTAGACTTTAGATTAAGAGTTATTCCTTTTTTATTTCTGTTTATATTCGCAAAATACAAGCTGTCACCGTTCTTAAAAGGACCCATGCCTCTTGTGTCATCACCTTTCCCCGGAACCTCAATCTTAATTACATCTGCCCCCATATCTGCCAACATCATTGTACAATAAGGTCCTGCAAGCACCCTTGTTAAATCAAGAATTCTTATATTTGACAATGCTCCTTTATTCATTTTATTGTCCTCCTTTTACATTTCAAGTTCTAAGATTGCTGATTGTTTATACTCAGCTTCTCGTATCTTCTTAAACAAGCAATAAATGTGCCAAACTAAAATATCTTGTTAAAAATTTATTAATCCTTCTTTAATATCGCTCATATTTACTGAATTTAAATTTTTTTTATTTTGTTAATTTAATACATAATTTCATATACCCATATACTCAATAATTTTCATTTTATTTCAAAATGCAATCAATTTATAGTCATTTTTTTGCAAAATAAAAAAAGTTAATTTATGTAAAAATTAACTTTTTATTCCTGTCATGCAGCCTATTCAGTTTGTATACTTAATAAACATTTAAAATTTTGTTGAAATATTAAATTTTTTAATTCTTCTCCAGAGCGTTGATTCACTAATTCCCAAAATTTTAGCTGCTTCCGATCGATTTCCCTTGGTAGATATAAGTGCATTTTTAATAGTTTCCACCTCTTCTTTTTCAAGCTGCATAGCGATATTCGTATTGGTATTTGAATGGGTCTGATAAATTACCTGTCTCATGACCTCATCTATATCTTCACTAATCATTCCGCCATTTAATAAAATTGCAAAGCGTTCAATTATATTTTTCAATTCCCTTACATTCCCCATTAAGGAATGATTTTTCAATTGTTCTAATAGCTGTTGTACAATTATTTTATTTTCATTATACAATTTCGGATATTTTTCACTGAGAAAATATCCGGCTAAAACTTCTACGTCCTCTAAACGGTATCTTAATGGTGGAATTGAGAGAGTCAACGTGTTTAATCGATGCAATAAATCTAATCTAAAGTTTCCCTTCTCCGCTTCATCTATTAAATCTCTGTTAGTGGCAACAATTACTCTGACATCTATATTAATGAGGGTATCGCTGCCAACCGGATGCACTTGTTTTTCTTCAAGAACTCTTAAAAGTTTTGACTGTACCGAAATCGGCAATTCACCTATTTCATCAAGAAAAATAGTTCCCCTATGTGCTTGCTGAAACAATCCTTTCTTTCCGCCTTTTTGCGCTCCTGTAAAAGAAGCTTCTGCATATCCGAAAAGCTCTGCCTCAAATACCGATTCGCTTAATGCAGCACAGTTAATGGCTAAAAACGGAGCTGATCTTCTACTGCTATTTTTATGGATACTTTGTGCAAAAAGCTCTTTTCCTGTTCCGCTTTCTCCTGTAATAAGCACAGGAAGGTCTGTCTCCGAATAAATTTTTGCTGTTTTAACTATTTTCTCCATTAATTTGCTTTTATAAAGTATATCTTCAAAAGAATACTTTGCAGTTAATCCCTTTTCTATAAGTGTCTTTCTGATTTCCATTTCATTATCCTGTACTTCTTTTACACCTTGAAAAATAGCAACTGCTCCTATAATCTTATTATCTGAAAAAATAGGCAGTCTTGAAACAACAAGATGTTTGTTTAATCTGACATCAAGCACATTTCTTTGTTCTATACCGGATTCCATAACTTTGACAAGTCTCGAGCTTGGAAAGAATATGGTTGTTTTTTTGTGCAGCATATCTTCTATTCGCTCTATACCTAAAAATTTAGCAGCCCAGTCATTTATATAAATTATCTCAGCATTGAGATTTATAATAAGAACTCCATTTCTTGAAAAGTCTACAACTGTTTTAAGCCCTTCTACAAAAACGAAATTATTATCATATTTATTATTATCCATAGATATACTCTCCTATACCAATTACACGCTTATCAAAGACTTCATCTTTTATAATAAATTATCACAATATGCCTATATGGTCAATAATTATTACTTTAAATCAGCTTCAAAGTCAATCATATGATAAAAATTTAAAAGGATGTAAGCTATTCTCACATCCTTTTTATACTATTTATTTCTTTGCTTATCCTTTGGTACTACGCATGTTCCTGTAGCACGGCATACCACTATCGGCTCAGCTAGAACATCGCAAGCTGACTCGTTGATATCAGTTCTAGGAACTATAACCTTTCTTGCTTCAAACTTCATTTTTCTTGAGCTGTTTCCTACTGAAGTTATTTCTCCTACTGCTTCTATATAATCTCCGGCATATACAGGCGCTAAGAACTCTACACTGTCATAAGCACAGAAAAGTCCTTCGTCTCCATCATTGATAATTAAAAGTTCAGTTGCAACATCTCCGAACAATTGAAGCATTCTGGCTCCGTCAACAAGATTTCCTCCGTAATGAGCATCATGTGCACTCATTCTTAATCTAATAAGCGATTTCATAATCATAACCTCCAAAATATTTTTTTGCCTACAGTCATTTTATCATTAAGATATGCTTATGTCAATATTCCGCAGATTATTGATTGATAGTCTGCAATAAGCCGATTAATTACTCCTTAAACGAATCCTTTATCTTGTCGAAGAATCCCTTTTTTTCGTTTTCATTTACTTCTCCGAATTCTTCTGATAATTGTTCTAAGATATTTTTTTGCTTATCTGTTAATTTTTTCGGTACTGAAATTTTTACTCTTACGTATTGATCACCCTTATTTGAGCCTCTTACATTCTTGATACCTCTGTTTTTAAGTCTGAATACAGTGCCGGTCTGAGTTCCGCTTGGAACTTCATATTTTACTTTACCTTCAAGAGTCGGAACTTCTATATTTCCGCCGAGAGCTGCCTTTGTAAAGGATATAGGAATTTCGCACCAGACATCCATTCCATCTCTTTCAAAGATTTCATGCTCTTTGACATTTATATAAACATATAAATCTCCTGCCGGAGCTCCTGTATCACCATGGTTTCCTTCACCTCTTAAAGGTATCACGGAATTTGTATCTACTCCTGCCGGAATATTTATTGTTATGTTTCTTGATTTTTTTTCTTTTCCTGTTCCGCCGCATGCTGTACATGGTTCTTCTATTATTTCACCGGTTCCCCTGCAAGTGCTGCAGGTTTGCGTGCTGGCAAATTGCCCGAACGGAGTACGCTGAACAGTTCTTACTGTACCTGTTCCTCCGCAGGTACTGCAGGTTTTCTTCTTCGTCCCTTTTTTAGCACCGCTTCCGTCACAGGTTTTACATTTTTCTATACGGTTTATTCTAATTTCTTTTTTTGCTCCGAAAGCCGCTTCCTCGAAAGTTATGTCCAGTCTTATCTTTAAATCCGAACCGGCTCTGGGACCTGTACGTTGTGCGCTTCTGCCTCCGAACACGTCTCCGAATATATCTCCGAATATATCCTCAAATCCGCCGAATCCTCCTGAGAATCCGCCGCCTCCGAATCCTTGATTAGGATCGAACGCCGCGTGGCCGAATTTATCATATTTAGCTTTTTTATCAGCATCGCTCAATACTTCATATGCTTCGTTAACTTCTTTAAATTTAGTTTCTGCCTCTTTATTGTCCGGATTTAAGTCAGGATGATATTGTTTTGCCAGCTTTCTGAAAGCTGATTTTATCGTTTTTTCATCTGCATCCTTGCTTATTCCCAAGACCTCATAATAATCCTTTTTTGCCATGTCCTCACCACCTTATTAACTTTTACTCACCCTTTTTAACTTAACTTGCATAAGGCTAAACCTTTTTAAGATTTAGCCTTATTATAGCAGCTAAACAGTGTTTAGCTGCTTTTTAGTTATTATATTATTTATCGTCATCCACTACTTCAAAGTCAGCATCCACAACGTCATCCGGTCCGCCTGCCTGTGATTGCTCAGCGTTCATGTCAGGAGCTTCACCTTGAGTTTGAGAATATAATTTTTGAGCAAGCTTGTTAAATTCCTCTGTTAATTCAGTAGTTTTTTGCTTCATGCCTTCAAGATCGTTATTTTCGATAGCCTTTTTAAGCTCATCAACTTTAGCTTGAGCAGATGCTTTTTCACTGTCATCAATTTTTCCTTCAAGGTCTTTTAATGCTTTCTCAGTTTGATATACTAAGCTGTCAGCATTGTTCTTAATTTCGATTTCTTCTTTTCTTCTCTTATCTTCTTCTGCAAATTGCTCAGCTTCTTTAACTTTTTTATCTATTTCTTCCTTAGAAAGGTTTGTTGAAGCCGTGATAGTTATTTTTTGCTCCTTGCCTGTTCCTAAATCCTTAGCGCTAACATTAACTATACCGTTAGCATCTATATCAAAAGTAACTTCTATTTGAGGAATTCCTCTTGGAGCCGGAACAATTCCTGATAATTGGAATCTTCCCAGTGTTATATTATCAGCAGCCATTTGTCTTTCACCCTGTAAAACATGGATGTCAACTGATGGTTGGTTATCTTGCGCTGTTGAGAATATTTGGCTTCTTTTTGCCGGTATTCTTGTATTTCTTTCTATTAATTTAGTTGTAACTCCTCCTAAAGTTTCTATACCCAATGATAACGGAGTAACATCAACTAAAAGTATATCTGTACCGAATTCACCTGTTAGAACTCCTCCTTGAATAGCTGCTCCTATAGCAACACATTCATCAGGATTTATTCCTTTATGAGGTTCTTTGCCTGTTAATCTTTTTACTGCTTCCTGAACTGCCGGTATTCTTGTCGATCCGCCTACTAATAATACTCTGTCTATATCATTTGCTGTAAGTTTAGCATCTGCCATAGCCTTTTTAACAGGATCTATTGTTTGCTGAACAAGTCTTGATGTAAGCTCATCAAATTTAGCTCTTGTTAAATCAGTATTTAAGTGCTTAGGACCTTCAGCTGTTGCAGTTATGAAAGGTAAATTAATATTTGTAGACATTGCACTTGATAATTCTTTTTTAGCATTTTCAGCTGCTTCTTTCAATCTTTGCAATGACATTCTGTCATTTCTTAAATCAACGCCATTTTCTTTTTTGAATTCATCTGCTAAATAATCAACTATGATTTGGTCAAAATCATCTCCGCCTAATTGATTGTTTCCGTTTGTTGCTTTAACTTCAAATACTCCGTCGCCAATCTCAAGTATCGATACATCAAACGTACCTCCTCCTAAGTCAAATACCATAACAGTATGAGCTTCTGTATCCTTGTCTATACCATATGCCAATGCTGCTGCTGTTGGCTCGTTTATAATTCTTCTTACATTTAATCCCGCTATTTTTCCTGCGTCCTTTGTTGCTTGTCTTTGGCTGTCTGTGAAGTATGCAGGAACTGTTATAACTGCGTCTGTTACAGTTTCACCTAAGTAGCTTTCTGCGTCTGATTTTAATTTTTGTAAAATAAATGCAGATATGTCCTGCGGAGTATATACCTTTCCGTCTACTGTTGTCTTATGGTCTTTTCCCATATGTCTTTTTATTGAAGATATTGTTTTGTCAGGGTTTGTAACAGCCTGTCTTTTTGCTGTTTCTCCGACTAATCTTTCTCCGTCCTTAGTAAAAGCAACTACTGATGGAGTTGTTCTTTTTCCTTCTATGTTTGTTATAACTACAGCTTCTCCGCCTTCCATAACAGAAACACATGAATTTGTTGTACCTAAGTCTATTCCTATAATTTTACTCATTTTAAAGCCTCCTAAATATATCTATAAAATCTTTTATTTTTTTGCTATTTTAACCATACTTGGTCTTATTACTTTTTCATTTACTAAATAACCTTTTTGGAAAACCTCTGTTACAGTGTCTTCCTCCTTTTCTTGTGCAACTTCAAATGCAATCCCCGAATGTATATTAGGATCGAATTTTGAATTCAAAGCTGCTATCTCTTTAAGACCTCTTTTTTGAAGCACGTTAAAAAACTGATCATATATCATTTTAACGCCGTTTTTAAAGTTTATAAGCTCCTCATTTTCAGACTTAACTGATTCTATTGCCCTTTCAAAATTATCTACTATAGGCAATAAATCGCACAGAACATCTGCAACAGCATTGCTGTAAGTTGACATTTTTTCTTTTTCCGCTCTTGTCTTATAATTTAAAAAATCAGCCTGTAATCTCAGCATTTTATTATTTAATGCGTCATATTCTTCTTGAAGCTTATTTTCCTCGAGCTTTTCCTCAGAGTTTCCTGGGTTTTCTTGACACAAATCTTCTTTTTCCTCGGCAGCTAAATTTTCCTCTGATTTTTTTAAATCTTCGGATATATCCGCCTTATCTTTTTTCGCCATTATCATCACTCCTTATTTTTGTCAGAAAAATTATTATCTATTATTTGATTCATGGCATCTGACATTGCTTTTACTGTACTAATGACACTTTCATAATCCATTCTGGTAGGACCTATTACGCCTATTTTTCCTATTGTTTTTCCATTAAATTTATAGGTAGCTGTAATTAAACTGCAATCCTTTAATTCCTCATACGGATTCTCATGCCCGATGCTTATATCTATATCATGTTTTCCTATATCCTGAACTAATTTTGCCACGCTTTCCTTATTTGATATAAATGACATAAACTCCTTTGCCTTAGCCGGATCACTGTATTCAGGGAAATCCAGTATATTTTCTATACCATCTGAATACATATTTACATCTTCAAATGAAGCGACATGACTCATAAGGTATGGCATTAACTCACGAATAGATTCACTGACATTTTCTTTTATGCTATATATGTCGTCAATTATAAGTCTCTTTAAATCATCATTAAAATCCTCAAGCTTATATCCTCTCAATCTGTCTGTCAAGATGTTGGATATTTTATCCATCTGGTCATATGGAATAGGCCTGTTAAGCTTTATCATACCCTGACGGACAAGATTATTATTTAGTATAATAATCATCAAAACCTTGTTATATTCTACAGGAACAAGCTGTATCCTGCTGACTACGGATTTTCTCATTTGAGGAGCAATTATGAATGACGTATATCTGGTAAATTGAGATAGCATTCTTACCGAATTTTTGAGTATCAAATCCATTTCCTGAACTTCATCTTCAATTATCTTTCTTATATCAGATATATTAAGCTTAGCTGTATCAGCCGGCTGCAAAAAAGACTTCCAGATATTATCTACATAATATCTGTATGCCTTATCTGTCGGTATTCTGCCGGAAGAGGTATGAGGCTGAACTAAAAATCCCATTTCCTCTAAATCAGACATTTCATTTCTGATAGTTGCAGGGCTTACACCTAGTTCATATTTTTTTGAAATTGTTCTTGAACCTATTGCCTCTCCGCTCTCTATATAACTTCCGATTATAGCTTTTAAGATGTTGATTTTTCTATCATCCAGAGACATTTTAATCACCTCTCTTGTTAGCACTCGATTGGCTTGAGTGCTAATCACTAAGTATAAGATACTACTTTAATTTTATTTTGTCAATAGTATTTAAAAATTTTTTTCAAAAAATAACACACAGACCGAAAAATCTGTGTGTTTCTCTTTATTTCAACGCATTTACCAAGTTGTCTCTCAGCGATTGTGAGTCTTCGCACATTGCGAAAATTATATAGTCACCAACTTCTGTTATAACAGCATCTTTAGCTATTTTATACTGATCCTGCAAGTATTGCTCAAATGCTTCTTCCTGGCTTTTCTTATATTTCTCAAAAGCTTCCTTTATAATATCCTTTTTTCCTTCTGCCGGTTTAACTATTGCTACGCAATATGCACTTATATTCATAGGTGACAAGCTTATAGCATATTTATCCATATCCTTTTCGTCAATGCCAAGCATTTCAAATGTGATTTGTGCTCCTTCATCATCATTGGAATCCACTATTCCTACAGCATCATTTATTTGCTTATCTCTGTTCCCGGAAATTATTTCTGCCAATTCTTTTTTTGGCTTTTCTTCGTTTCCTTTATTGTTTTCTGTATTTGAGCATGCCGCCATATTAAATATCATAATCAGTGACAGCCCTATCATTAATAATTTTTTCATTTGCGCCTCCAAATTATTGTTTGTACATTATCTTTAGACGAGCACAAACAATAAAAGTTCCGAAGCAAATATTTTGTCTTTCTATTCCTCTATCGCTGCTCTTTTTGCAGCATTTGCATTTTTTCTTCTATCTATTTCAGTTAAGAATCTCTTTCTGAGTCTTATGTTGTCAGGTGTTACCTCGACTAATTCATCATCATTTATAAATTCCAAGGCTTCTTCTAATGACATAATTCTAGGCGGTGAAAGCTTAACAGCATCATCGTTACCTGAAGAACGTGTGTTAGTGAGCTTTTTACCCTTACAAGGGTTAACTGTCATGTCGTCATCACGAGAATTCATTCCTATTATCATTCCCTCATAAACTTTTTCACCCGGTCCTACAAATAGAATTCCTCTTTCCTCAAGGTTGCTGAGTGAATATCCTATTGATTCGCCCTGATCGCTTGATATCAGCACTCCGTTTGTTCTTTGCGGAATTTCACCTTTGTATTTGTCGTAGTGTTCAAAGCTTCTTACCATAGTGCCTTGACCTCTTGTATCGTTTATAAGTTCTGTTCTATATCCTAAAAGTCCTCTGGTAGGAACTAAATACTCAATCTTAACATAGTTTCCGTCCGGAGACATTGATTCCATCATACCTTTTCTTAAATTCAGCTTAGATATAACTGTACCGGAGTATTCTTCAGGCACACTCACTATCACTCTTTCTATAGGCTCCTTTATAACTCCATCTTCTTTGTGAAATATAACTTCAGGTCTTGATACAGCTACTTCATAGCCCTCTCTTCTCATGTTTTCAAGCAATATGGAAAGATGAAGCTCTCCTCTTCCGGAAACCTTAAATCCATCAACTGCATTTTCAAGAGGTTCAACTCTTAATCCTACATTAACCTCCAATTCCTTTTCAAGTCTTCCCTTTAAATGTCTTGTAGTAACGTATTTTCCGCTTTTGCCTACAAAAGGTGAAGTATTGATTAAAAAATTCATCGAAAGTGTCGGTTCTTCTATTCTTATTGTTTCCATAGGCATAGGATTGTCAACACTACAAATTGTTTCACCTATAGAAATATCGGATAATCCCGATACAACAACTATGTCACCACTGGAAGCTTCGCTTACTGCTATTCTTTTTAAGCCCTGATATACGAAGAGTCCTGAAACCTTTTGCCTTGCAACAGTGCCGTCAGCTTTGCAAACCGAAACTGTCTGTCCTTCTTTAATTGTTCCGCAAAAAACTCTTCCGACTCCCAGTCTTCCTATATAGTCATCATATGCCAGTGATGACACTTGCAATTGCAAAGGTTCACTATCCTTGTCCGGATAAGGACTGACATGTTTTACTATAGTATCGAATAAAGGAGTTAGATCTTTTCCCTCATCCTCTAATTCATATTGTGTTATACCTTTTTTAGCTATTCCGTAAAGAACAGGAAAATCAATTTGCTCATCTGTCGCGTCCAGCTCCACAAATAAATCAAATACCATATTTACAACTTCTTGTGCTCTATGGTTTTTCTTGTCTATCTTATTTATTAACAGTATAGGTCTAAGTCCAAGCTCAAGAGATTTTTGAAGAACAAATCTTGTCTGAGGCATAGGACCTTCTATTGAATCCACTAAAAGTATAACAGTATCTACTGTTTTCATTATACGTTCAACTTCTGATGAGAAGTCGGCGTGTCCGGGTGTATCTACGATATTTATTTTTATGTCATCGTGCATTACAGAACAGTTTTTAGAATAAATTGTTATTCCTCTTTCACGCTCTATGTCATTGCTGTCCATAACGCAGTCTACAAGCTCTTGATTTTCTCTGAAAACGCCGCTTTGCTGCAAAAAAGCATCAACTAATGTAGACTTTCCGGCGTCAACATGCGCTATAACCGCAATATTTATTATTTTATTTTTCATATTTTTCTTTTTTCCTTCTTTCAATAAAAATCCACAGGTTAGTTTAATATTTTTTTAAAGAATTTGCAAGCTTTTTTGAAAAAAATTATTATTTTTTTAATTTTTCTTTATTTTCTTTGATACATAAAATGTGCATTTTAATGGTTCAATGCTTACTTTTCCATAATAAAAGCAACTTATTAATAAATATTATACGTAAAAAAATATTTACTATCAGCTGCTTTAATATAATTTTATAATGAATTAAACAACCTTTTTGATAATTCTATATATTTTTCATCACTATGAGAATTTAAAAATATAATTTCACCCTTTTTAGTATCTTTATCTTTTTTATGAATACTCTCGCAATTCTCTAAGATTTCTTTTAAGCGTCTTGCAGTGCCGTTATTGCCATCTATGATATTTGTTTTTTTATCCAGTATTTTGCTCAAATATTCTTTAAAAAACACAAAATGCGTACAGCCTAAAACTATGCTGTCCAAGCTTTTCATATCAATGTCTTCAAAATATTCGCATATCTGTCTGTTTACCAGCTCTGTATCGTCAAGCATATCATTTTCAACTATATTTACAAGCTCGGGACATGGCATTTTTATAATATTGTTCAGATTGCTGTATTTTTTCATCAAGTTATTGAATTTTTCCTCATTAAGAGTTAGATTGGTAGCCATAACTACTATGCTGTTATTCTCTTTATTTTCTGCTGCCAGCTTCAATGCCGGCTCCATTCCTATAATCGGAAGCGGCTTATATAGATCTCTTAATATGTTTACCGCAGCACTTGTGGCTGTATTGCAGGCTATAACTATAGCCTTTACTTCCCTGCTAACAAAATAATCGCATATCTCCATGCATCTTTTTACTATTTCTTCTTTTTTCTTTGTGCCGTACGGTGCATAAAAAGAATCTCCGTAGTAAATGTAATCTTCATCAGACATCAGTGAGACTAATTCTTTAAGAACACTTATCCCTCCTAAGCCTGAATCAAAAACTCCTATAGCTTTATTTATATTTTCCATAAAAATCTTACCCTTTTAATTTTTTAAACTATCATACTCTGTATTTTTTCTGTCCGGCAATTGTGTAATAACTATTGCCGCAAAAACAAGCAAGCATCCGATTCCTTCTTTAAGTGACAAGGATTGCTTTAAAATCATCCATCCTGCAATTACAGCAAATACTGATTCAAGGCTTAGAATTAAGGAAGCCAGAACAGGATCAGTGTTTTTTTGTGCGACAACCTGAAGTGTATATGCAACTCCACAGGATAATACACCGGCATATAGCACAGGTGCCCATGCCATTAATATAGCTGATATTTTAGGATTTTCAAATATCAAGCTGGCTATCAGTGATATAATACCTGCAACAAAAAACTGAATACTTGACATCTGCACTCCGTCTACTTGCGGAGAAAAATGATCAATCAGCAATATATGTATTGAAAAGAAAAATGCACAAATAAGAGTTAATAAGTCTCCTTTATTTATAGTAAAGCCTTCATTTATACTCAATAAATAAAATCCTGCAATCGCTATAAGCACACAAATCCAAATCTTCAAAGGAACTTTTTTCTTAATAAATATGCCCAGCACAGGAACTATGATTATATACAAAGCTGTTATAAATCCGCTCTTGCCTGCGGTTGTATACTGAAGACCAAATTGCTGAAATGTACTTCCGGCAAACAAAGCTATACCGCACAAGATGCCTCCCAGGATAAGAGTCTTATTAAACCTGATATTATTTGCTTCCTCCGTTTTTTCTTTATATCTTAATCTGTTTGTAATCAAAATATATGGTATCAGTACGATACCTCCTATTATAGTTCTGGCAGCATTAAATGTAAAAGGTCCCACAAAATCCATACCTACAGTTTGTGCAACAAAAGCAGACCCCCAAATAAGAGCTGTCAAAATCAGCATAGAATTACTTATAAGCTTTTTACTTTTCATCTTAAATCACATTCCTCTCAATAATATTCCGTCAAAATAATATAATTAACTGAAAATCAATAAATTCTATCTCAGTATAATATAAATTTTTTTATAATGCAACAAAAAAAATGTTGACAGCTTAAGTCTTTCATGTTAAAATAAAAAAGTATTTTAGCGGTAAGTTTTGATTCACATATTTTTGTAAGTCATTATTTAATTGATGCTTTACGAAAATGTGTGAATTTTTTTATCTTCAAATAAAATATAAAATAAAATTATTATATTATAGGAGGTATCTTTAATGAATAAAGGTACAGTAAAATGGTTTAACGCAGAAAAAGGTTTTGGTTTTATAACTAATGATAACGGTGGAGAAGACGTATTCGTACACTTCACAGGAATAGCTAAAGATGGCTATAAATCATTAACAGACGGTCAAAGAGTAACTTTTGAAGTAACTCAAGGAAACCGTGGACCACAAGCAGTAAACGTAAACGTTGAATAATTAACCATTTAAAAAGGCTGTCGATATCGACAGCTTTTTTTTATCTAAATAGGAAAGTTCTCTTTTCTATTAGATAAATGAAGAATCGTCCTGATTCTTCCATAAAGTGAACGTAGTTTACTTTTTTATTTACATTATGACAAAAAAATTATATACTATTTACTATGTAAGCAAAATTAAATTTTACTCAGCTTGCACCGCAATTTTAATTTATAATACTTTTATTAAATATTTATAATTTTTTGTATGAAAATAATAGGGAGGTATATATGAGTAATATAAAAATATTTTCAGACAGCACCTGTGATTTGTCGCCGGAAGATATTAAACAAATGGATATAGGTATAGTCCCGCTATCCATAGTTTTTAACAATGATGTTTATAAGGAAGGAGTTGACATCAATACCAAGCAATTATTTAAAATGGTAAAGACACAAAAAATACTTCCTAAAACATCTGCACCTTCTCCCGCAGAATTTATTGAGAATTTTAAACCATTTGTCGATGAAGGAAAAACAATAATATATATAAGTCTTTCTTCAAAGGTTTCTTCAACTTACAACAATGCTTTGGCAGCGGCTGAAGAATTGGGAACAGATAGGGTCAAGGTTATTGATTCTTTGGACTTTTGCTGTACTCTTGGGGGTTTAGTAAAATATTGCTATAATTTCTGTCAAAGTGATATGAGCGTGGATGATATTGTTAATGAAATTATTAAAATAAAGAATAACTACAAATTATTTTTCACAGTTGAAACCTTGGATTATCTCCATATGGGAGGCAGATGCAGCGCAACTCAGCTTATATTCGGTAATACTCTTAACATAAAACCTATTATACTTATGAATAAAGATGGAATGGATGTTTGGAGAAAAACCCTCGGCAAAAAGAAAGCTATAAACTTAATGATAGAAGAAGCAGTAAGAGACAGAGACAGAATCAGGTATAATGAGATTCATATCGGATGTTCTGTAGGCAATGAGAACGAGCTTAACTGGATGAAAAAGCAGCTGACTAAGGAAACCGGCATCACAAAATATCACGAATATGAAATAGGATGTATAATATCAAGCCATTGCGGAGAAGGCACAGTAGGCTTGGGATATTTTCTGGAATAATAAGAATGAGAAAACCACCGGTAAGCCGGTGGTTATTATTTTTATTTGTGATAGCTTTCGTTTGCGTTTATTTTGAAAGCTCTGTATATTTGTTCAAGCAATATAATCTTAAACAGCTGATGAGGAAAAGTCATCTTAGAAAAGGACAGTTTCATATCTGCTCTTTTTATTACCTCATCGGGCAAACCGTTGCTGCCTCCTATAACAAAGCATATATCCGAATTTCCGTTCACACCTAAGTTTCTTATTTTGTCGGCCAGTTCAGCAGATGTAAGCTGACTGCCTTCAATACATAAGGCTATAACAAAGCTGTTATCCTTAATTTTCTTAAGAATTTTTTGTCCTTCCAAGTATTTTACCTGTTCTATTTCTTTAGCAGAATAATTATCGTCAGCTCTTTCATCCTGCACTGATTCTTCAATCAATGTGCAAAATTTAGAAAGCCTTTTTTCGTATTCTTTTATAGCCTCAATAAAAAATTTCTCTTTTATTTTTCCGACTGACAGTATTGTTATTTTCATAAAAACCTCATATTTTGTTTATATCTTATTTTACAATTTTTTATCAATCACTACAATAAAAATTATTCTATACTGTTAATAAATGTGCTATAATATCAATAGACTATTATAAATGTCTCTATAGTCCCGCTATGCGAGATATTGGAGACTGAGGGTGATATCATGTTTGAAGCAAAGAATGCATTTGTGGGAGCACTTCTGATTCTTAGACGATTTACTGTATTTAATATAAAATTCTACGCGGAAACCGAAGATTCCGACTATATATTCGGTATATTTTTGCTGCCTATATTAGGTCTTATAATCGGATTAGGCTCTCTTGCCATCTCAATATTCAAATTTATTTATGAGCCTATGTTTATAGGAATATTGATTTTTATATATTACTGCATTATAACGAAATCAAATAATCTCATAGCTACATATAAAACAATTCACACAATAATCAGGCCTAAAAACAATAATGAACAAGTATTTGAAACTTTAGCCGTCGTACTTATATGCCTGTTATATTTCGTCCTATTCTCACTTTTATCAATAAGAGCCGTTTTGCTTGCGCCTGTGGTGGGCTTTAGCAATCTGCTGATTATGAGCTTATTGATAAAAAGAGATAAAAAAGATACCGACATACTAAAATACTGTACAAGAAATCATGCTATTTTTGCATTTGTATTTTCTTTTGTAATTACAATAATTATCAGCTACAAATTGACTATATCCTTGTCATTAACATATATAATAACCGGTATTCTTATGAATTATTTTGATTCAAAAATAAAAATATTGCCCTCATCAACAGAGGGCTTAATAATAGAAGTATCCCAAATCTTATTTCTTATTTTAAGCTATATATTATTTCTATATAAATAGCTTATTTTCTTTTATTTTTTATTCTGAATTTCTCCAGCTCTTTTTTTAGTGCTTGAAACTGCTCGTTAAATTTTGTAGATTTCATATTAGGAAACGCACGAATCAAACGTCTTTCAAAAAATTTATTTGATTTTATAGTTTGATTAAAATCTTTCAGAAGTCTTTCAATTTTAGAATAAAGTTCCTTGCCATATTCTAAATTCTCAATATTTTCTTTTAGCATGGAGATTCTGTCATATATCTTGGATTCCATAAACAGCTGCTTTTCGTCGAATTTTTCTTTTATTTCGCTTGATAACTCTCTTAGTTTTTGTAATTTTTCATTTATATTTACTGCTGATTGAATTGTTATGGTTAAATCTGCAGTGAGCATTACCAGAAAAAATATAACAAGAGCTTGTACCCATAAATATGATATCCCTGCTACCAGTTCTTGTATTTTTGTATGAAGTACAAAGATTACAAAAACAGACATTATTCCGAACAATATTGAATTTAAAAGGCATACCCTGCCGTGAATATTAAATTTATTATCGGAATAATCCCACCATTTTGAATGAAACAGTTTTTCCATTACATAGCTTGTCAGATATTCCAATACGCTTGTAAATAGCAAGCCAAATATAAAGACTAAAAAAATATTTTCTTTAAATGGATTTAAGCTGAATATTACAATCATAGCCCCAAATCCATAAATAGGACATAATGGCCCATTTAGAAAGCCTCTGTTAACAAATCTTCTTTCGGGTATTGAACAAAATACAACTTCGCACATCCATCCTATAACGCTATATATGATGAAATATAGGAAATTTACATAAAAGTTTATTGACATTACAACACTCCTTTTTATTCAATCACATACCCCTCTGAAACGCTAAGTGTGGTTTTATCATCTGCTATTTGTGATATAGTTATTATATCCCCCGGCTTTATATCAACTTTTTCGGCTATCAGTATATTTTTGTCAATAAATTTGGTGGTTTGCTTCTTTCCGTTAATACAGACATTGCTCCACTTGGTAAAATCACCGCCGATAATATATGCAGATCTTTCTATAACTGATACCGCATTAATTGTTATGTCATTTATCCCCATTTTCAGCTGTGTAGGCTCATATGGATTCACTCCGTTATATATTACCTTTTCTCCGTAAAGCATATCATGCTCCAGCATTTCCAGCTCGCTCATATAGTTCTCATTCGCAACATTGCTTTTATGAAACTTTGTCAAAACTCCGTTTGTTATGCCTACTTTATTCAGTACGGTTGATGTAAGCTGGAAGGAATTCAAATCCTTATCCTCTGTCTCAAGACCGATATTATCCCATATGATATATTCTGTTTGAAATATATCATTATTTTCTAAATCTTCGTCTTTTATATCAAATGCCGGTAAATGGTCTCCGAACATAACTAAAACTATCGGCTCATCAAATGATTCAAGTGTTGAAATTAAAGCTCCTATAACTTTATCCATATCATTTATCTGATTTATGAAATATTCAAATGAGTTTTTCATATCTTCTGAGACACCTTCTGCAGTTATCGTTTGTTCCGTGTCTATTATCTCATTCGGATATTTTCCATGTCCCTGAACTGATATAGCGTATACATGATCTCTTTCTTCGGTTGATTTGAGTGCCTTCATTATTTCATACGTCAGCACATTGTCTTTTGCCCATCCCATTAAATTGTATTCAACATTGCTCATATATTCCAATGAAGTAAATGTATCAAAGCCAAGCTGCGAATAAACTATATTTCTATCATAAAAAGTTCCTGTATGATTGTGGATAGCATGTGTTTTGTATCCGAGCTCTTTTAAATTATAATTTATAGTCTCACAGGTTGACTGCTTGAGTATAGTTGTATATGGATATTCTCCCGCACCGAAAAACTCTAAGCTCATACCTGTTATTACTTCAAATTCGGTATTTGCAGTTCCTGCTCCAACTGAAGGAACAGTTAAAAATCCAGAACTGTATTTATTTTTCAGATGTCTGAATACAGGTATAGGATCTTCAGAATAGCTTATACCCTTCATATGATTAACGTCAAAGAATGATTCAAGCTGTAAAAATACGATATTTGGTGATTTATTTTGTTCTTCCGGCAGTTTATCCGGCTCTTTTACCGGACCGCCGTTTTCATCGCTGTCTTCTATCTCTGTCAAAATTTCATCAATTGTATCTTTAGAGTAATCTTTAGGTCTGTCTATACCTCTGTCAAACATAGTACATGAAAAACAGTATGCAAATCCGAAATTTTTATATGAATCCGCAAGATTTTTAAAGCTTGTAGAAATATAGTTTCTGCTCAAAAACAATATTGTAATCAGCGTGAAAGTCAATATTGTTGAAGATATTGAAACAATTGACACAACATACTTAGGCTGTTTTTTTGGTATCTTAAACCAAGCATAGACTATCAGTGCTATTGCTAAAACAACTACGGCTATTATTAAAATAATCTCTATCAGACTAAGATATACCGGCATTATGCTGATAGCCGATTTTAATATTTTAAAATCTATCGCACCTAAGGGTGTTGTTCTGTAGCTTATCACAACACGATTGCCTATTCCTAATCCAAGCCATACGGTAGAAACTATTAAGGCCACAAAATATCTTCTTTTAAACAGAAACGATATTGATAATGTACCTAATATTAATAATGTATTATATAAAAATACGTGTGTATCAAACACCATATGCTTTAGCCCTAAAATCATTGATTTTCTGCTAAGCATTTCAATTATAAGGTTAAGAAGAAAGGACAAGGTAATAAGAGATATTACCTGTCTTTTTTCAAACCATTTAAGAATATTTTTCATTTTTACCCCCTATCTTACGGCAAGGATGTTTATTTTACAACTATGTTAAATATTTTTCCCGGAACATAAATTTCCTTAACTATAGTTTTACCTTCTAAAAACTTCTTAATCGTTTCATCCTCATTAGCTTTTGTCTTTGCTTCAGCTAAATCAGCAGATTTTGAAATTATTACCTTGCCTCTTACTTTTCCGTTTATTTGCACCGGCATCTCGATTTCATCTTCGACGGTTTTTTCCTCATCCCACTCAGGCCATGATGCCTCGTTCAGCATGCCTCCAAATTTTTGCTCTTCCCATATTTCCTCTGTTATATGAGGAGCTATCGGATTCAGAAGAGTTATAAATGTTTTTAATTCGGCTCTTGTTATATAGCCGCTGTCATAAAACTCATTTATAGCACTCATCATTGCAGCAATTGCTGTGTTGTACTTCATTGACTCATAATCCCCGGAAACTTTTTTTATGGTTTTATGAATTAACGATAAATGTTCTTTAGAGTAATTTTCATCATCAGTTACCATTTCTTGAAGCTTCCATACTCTATCCAAAAATCTCTTACAGCCTTTTACGCTGTTCTCAGACCAAATAGCAGTCTTTTCGTAATCTCCTATAAACATAACATAGGTTCTCAGTGTGTCTGCTCCCATATCGTCAACAATATCATTAGGATTTATAACATTTCCCACTGATTTAGACATCTTTTCACCGTCAGGTCCCAATATCAGCCCTTGTGCAGTTCTTTTTCTGTACGGCTCTGCATAAGGAACAACTCCTATGTCGTACAAAAATCTGTGCCAGAATCTTGAGTATATAAGATGTCTTGTAACATGCTCCATTCCGCCGTTATACCAGTCTATAGGTCCCCAGTAATTCATATTATTTTTTGATGCTAATTCAGTGCTGTTATGAGGATCCATATATCTTAAGAAATACCATGACGATCCTGCCCATTGAGGCATAGTGTCAGTTTCACGTTTTGCAGGGCCTCCGCATTCAGGGCAGATAGTATTAACCCATTCCTCTATGTTTGCAAGAGGTGATTCGCCTGTATCTGTCGGTTTATAATTTTGAACATCCGGAAGTCTTACAGGCAAGTCTTTTTCAGGAACTCCGACAGCACCGCATTTTTCACAGTGTATAATCGGGAATGGCTCTCCCCAGTATCTTTGTCTGTTAAATGCCCAGTTCTTCATTTTATAATTGGTTTTAGGCTCGCCTATACCGCTGTTTTTAATATATTCTGTAATCTTTTCTTTTGCTTCTTTAACTCTCAATCCGTTTATTATACCAGAATTAATTAAAATACCGTCATTAGTGTCTGTATAGGCTTCTTTTGTTATGTCTCCGCCCTGAATTACTTCAATTTTAGGTATTCCGAATTTTTCGGCAAATTCCCAGTCTCTTGTATCATGACCCGGAACAGCCATTATTGCTCCTGTACCATAGCCCATCATTACATAGTCCGCTACCCAAATAGGTATTATTTCATTTGACACCGGATTGACAGCGCTTATGCCCTGAATTTGTACTCCTGATTTTTCTTTTGCAAGCTGAACTCTTTCAAATTCGGATTTTTTCTTTGCTGCTTCTTGATAAGCTGATATTTCAGACATATTTGATATTTTATCAGCGTATTTTTCAAGCAAAGGATGCTCCGGAGCTATAACCATAAATGTCACACCATATAGAGTATCCGCTCTTGTTGTAAATACTCTTAATTTGTCATCCGAATCTTTGATTTTAAAATCTACCTCAGCTCCGAATGAACGGCCTATCCAGTTTTCCTGTTCCATTTTAATTCTCGGAGGGAAATCTATTTTTTCATCTTCGAGCCCTTCCAACAGTTTATCGGCATATTCTCTTATCTTCAAAAACCATACGTCTTTTTCCATTTGAACTACTTCATTATGACATCTGTCGCAAACACCGTCCTGTGATTCTTCATTTGCAAGAACGACCTTGCAGTTGTTGCAGAAATTAACATAAGTTTTATCTTTAAACGCCAAACCGTGTTCAAACATTTTTAAAAATATCCATTGAGTCCATTTATAATAATCGGGATCAGTGGTATCAACCGTTCTGTCCCAATCAAATGAATAGCCGGCTGATTTTAATTGCTCTGTAAAAACCTTAATATTTTCATCTGTTACTTTTCTCGGATGCTGACCTGTCTGAATAGCATAGTTTTCTGTAGGCAATCCAAAAGCATCCCAGCCCATAGGAAATAATACATTATATCCTTCCAATCTTCTTTTTCTTGATATTACCTCCAATGAGGTATAGGCTCTGATATGCCCTACGTGAAGCCCAACTCCCGAAGGGTAAGGAAATTCTACAAGCGAATAAAACTTTTTCTTATCGGAATTATCTTCAGCTTTAAATGTATTATTTTCTTCCCATATTTTTTGCCACTTTTTTTCAATGTGCTGCGGGTTATAAGTTTTCATAAAAATCCTCCTTTCAAAAATAAAAACCCATGTCAAACGACATGGGACGAATAATCCGTGGTACCACCCAAATTAGACAGCTGACTGTCTCACTCATTTACATAACGGCTTTTCACCGGCTAAAACTACTGTTGATATTTTTCATTTTAGCTGCTCCCTGGACGAGTTCAATTTTATTATCTGCTGTTTTACACCATCCAACAGCTCTCTTTAAGAATTTTAAATTTACTACTTCCAAATCTACGCATTTATTCTTTTACTATTGTAGTATTATACTAAATCATAGCTTATATTGCAAGTAGTTTTTTTATGCTTATTTGCTTTGATGAGTTTAATAAATGTAAATATAAGTATTTTAAGAATTTTTTTATTCTTATATCAACATAATTACACTTTGAGCAATATATTTTTGCAATCTTAGAAATATTATTTATAAATATATTGACACCAATTTTATTATATTGTAATATTATAATATAATGATGCATAGATATTACTTAAAATATTCAGTATAATTTTTGCAGATTAAAACTAGAAGGTGAAGTTAATTATGAATTCAGAATATAGCTACGCAAACAATCCCAAGCTGTTTGAAGAAAAATCAAATATATTAAAGGCTCTTGCTCATCCGATAAGATTGTGCATTGTCAGAGGCTTGTTAGAAAACGGCGGAAGCAATGTTACCAATATGCAGCAATGTTTGGATATGCCCCAATCAACAGTATCTCAGCATTTATCCAAGCTAAAATCATACGGAATAATCGAGGGTGAAAGAAACGGTCTTGAAATCACATATAAAATTTCAAATCCTGTGATTAAACAATTGATTGAAACTTTATTCAGTTAAAATTTTCGTTAAATAATATTAAATAAGAGAATTTTCTTGTGCTATATAAATCGTATTACCGTAATATATCGTTTTTAAAATATAATTTTGGAGGAAAGTATATATGAGTAAAAAAGTTATTATCGTCGGCGGAGTAGCAGGAGGAGCTTCAACTGCCGCAAGGTTAAGAAGACTAGATGAAAGTTGCGAAATTACAATGTTTGAAAAGGGTGAATACATTTCCTTTGCCAACTGTGGTTTGCCGTATTATATCGGAGATGTTATAACAGAAAGAAATAAGCTGATTGTTCAAACGATTGAATCAATGTCAGCAAGGTTTAACATTAATATTCAAAATTTCAGTGAGGTTACGGCTATAAACAAGGAAGAAAAAACCGTTACGGTAAAAAACCTGAAGACCGGTGAAATTTATGAGGAAAACTATGATGTTTTAGTTTTATCTCCCGGGGCAAAACCTATTGTACCACCTATTGAAGGCCTGAATGATGCAAAAAATTTATTTACACTCAGAAACATCCCTGATACTGATATGATAAAAGGCTATGTGAATGAAAATAAGCCTTCAGGTGCAGTTATAGTCGGCGGAGGATTTATAGGATTAGAAATGGCTGAAAATCTTCACAGTCTTGGTATCGATGTAACAATTGTCGAGATGCTTAATCAGGTTATGGCTCCGCTTGATATCGAAATGGCGCAAATTGTTCACGAGCATCTGATTGACAAGGGAATAAATTTAATTCTCGAAGACGGAGTTAAATCTTTTGCAAATAACGGTAAAAAGGTTATTTTAACAAGTGGAAAGGAAATCAATACTGACATGATTATTCTTTCTATAGGAGTTCAGCCGGAAACTAAAATAGCTGTGGATGCAGGCTTGAAAACTAATACAAGAAAGGCAATAGTAGTTGACGAATATATGAGAACTTCGGATGAAAATATATACGCCTTGGGAGATGCCGTCGAGATACTTGATTATATAAGCAAAGTTCCGACTATGATTCCTCTTGCCTGGCCTGCAAACAGGCAGGGCAGAATTGTTGCTGATAATATAAGCGGGCGTAATATCAAATATCCCGGAACTCTCGGAACTTCAGTTGCAAAAGTTTTTGATATAACTGTAAGCACTACAGGAAACAACGAAAAATCTCTTAAAAGAAATGAAATACCATATAAGACTGTTCATATACATCCTGCTTCTCACGCTTCTTATTATCCCGGCGCATTTCCGATTTCATTAAAGCTTCTGTTCAATCCCGAAACCGGACATATTTTAGGAGCTCAGGCTGTTGGAATCGAAGGTGCGGAAAAAAGAATAGATGTCATAGCAACCGCAATAAAGGGCAACTTAACTGTGTTTGATTTGCAAAACCTGGAGTTAAGCTATGCACCGCCGTATTCTTCCGCAAAAGACCCTGTTAATATGGCAGGATATACTGCATCGAATCTTATAGAAGGCATGTACGAATCAGTTCAATACCATGAGATAGATGATTTAATAAAAAACAATGAATTTTTGCTTGATGTAAGAGAGCCCATGGAATATGAGATTGGTGCAATTGAAAATTCTGTAAATGTTTCTCTTGGAACAATCAGAGATAACTTAGATAAGCTCCCTAAGGATAAAACAATATATGCATATTGTCAGGTTGGATTAAGGGGATATCTGGCTTGCAGATTATTGACGCAGCTAGGCTATAAGTGCAAAAATCTGGACGGAGGGTATAAAACTTATTCTATTTTCAAATACAATCCCTCATCAGGTCAACCAATAGAAAAAGTAGAACTTGTTGATGAAAAGATAGAAAAAAAAAGTAAAAATATAGTGCTTGATGCCTGCGGACTTCAATGCCCGGGTCCTATAAGAAGAACTTTTGAGGAAATTTCCAAGTTAACTGACGGTGACATTCTCGAAGTCAGAGCGACTGACTCGGGATTTCAAAAAGATATAAAAAGCTGGTGTGATAAAACAGGCAACAGACTTATAAGCAATAATTTTGACCCGCAAAAGAAAGCATATATTTCAATTGTAGAAAAAGGAAGTCTCTCCAAAGATTGTCCTGTAATCACAGAAACAAAGGATGGTGCCACAATGGTAGTATTCAGCGGTGATTTGGATAAGGCTATAGCTTCTTTCATAATAGCTACCGGAGCTGCTTCAATGGGCAAAAAGGTTACTATGTTCTTTACTTTCTGGGGATTAAATATTCTTAAAAAGAAAAATAAGCCTTCTGTTAAGAAGAATTTTATTGAAAAAATGTTTGATATGATGCTTCCTAAAAATACGGATAAACTACCCTTGTCTAAAATGCAAATGGCTGGTATGGGACCTAAAATGATAAAATATATTATGAAGAAAAACAATGTTGATTCATTGGATACATTAATCAGTAACGCATTAAACATGGGTGTAAACATAGTAGCTTGCTCAATGTCAATGGATTTAATGGGAATTAAAAAAGAAGAGCTGATAGATAATGTTGAAATAGCCGGTGTAGCATCCTATCTCTCATCCGCCGAAGATTCAGGAATTAATCTGTTCGTTTAACAGCTGTAAACTCTAAATTTATATGCAAATTAAAATAAGCGTGCTAAAGCACGTTTATTTTGACGTTTTAAGGGTATAATTATAAAAATTGGATACAAATCTAAAGTTTTATGCAAATATGTATTTACAAGGTATTTTGCAATATATATAATAGTAATTAATACTACATAGATTATGGGAGGGAAATATGAGCTTTGAAATAGTTACTGATTCATCGGCGAATTTGCCGAATGATATTATCGACAAATATAATCTTCACATACTATCTTTGATTTTCAGAGTTAATGACCTTGAATATGAAAGCTATATTAAAGGTGAAGAAAATGATTTGTCTAAGTTTTATAGTATGATGCGCAATAAAGACCTCATTACCACATCCTGCATGAGCCCAAGTTCGTGCTTAGAAATATTTGAGCCGATACTGGAAAACGGAAAAGATATTCTTTATATAGGTTTCTCTTCAGCCTTAAGCGGTACATATCAAGTAGCGCATAACTGCCTTGAGGAATTGAAGGAAAGATATCCGGAAAGAAAAATATATGATATTGACACTTTGGGAGCTTCTCTCGGTCAAGGGCTTTTAGTTACCTATGCTGCCAGATACAGAGAAGAAGGAAAAAGCATTGAAGAGGTACATTCATGGCTTGTAAATAATATACTTCATCTATGCCACTGGTTTACAGTTGATGATTTATTCTTCTTAAAACGAGGGGGAAGAGTCTCTGCTTCAGCAGCACTGGTCGGAACAATGCTGAGTATAAAGCCTGTTATGCATATGGATAACTCAGGTAAACTGATTCCTGTTTCAAAGGTTCGAGGAAGAAAAAAATCCCTGGATGCATTATTTGAAAAAATGGAGCTTTTAGCTATAAATCCTGAGAGTCAAACTGTATATATCTCTCATGGCGACTGCATAGATGATGCTGAATATCTCGCTGAAAAAATCAAAAAAAGATTCGGTATAAATGATATATTGATACACTATGTTGACCCAGTTATAGGAGCACACTCAGGGCCGGGAACTGTTGCTTTGTTCTTCTTGGGTAAAGAGAGATAATAAAATTTTATTCGGGGTAAATTATGCAAGAATTTAAAAAATTAGTGAGAGATAAAATCCCTGATATCATTAAACATCAAGGGGAAACTCCAAATATAGAGATATTGTCTGACGATAAGTATTTATTCGAATTGGATAAAAAGCTTAATGAAGAAGTTGAAGAATATCAAGAAAGCAAACAATTAGAAGAACTGGCAGATATTCTGGAAGTGATATATGCAATCTGTGCTGCAAGGGGTTCTTCCATTGATGAGCTGCATAAAATAAGAGAAGAAAAACTTGATAAACGAGGCGGCTTTTCAAAAAGAATATTCTTAATCTCTAAAGAATAAATCTCACTATACTAACATAGTCATCGGACTGAAAAAGATTCAGATTGTGTTTTTTCAGTCCGATTTTTTTGTGCTGTATTATCAAAAACAAGTAATGTAATAAGCAGATAAATAGGAATTTAACTTAACCTTTCAAATATAAAGTTTTGGTGGCCGAAAGCTTAGTAGAGTTTATGCTCCGATAAATTCCTACTTACCATACCCTATGAAGCTTCCAGTAATCATCCCTGTTGTCTATATATATTATTACATCTGAAATCTCTACCCAACCGTTATTAAAGTATGCTGTAAATCTTAATGTTAATTCCTGTTTCTTATCAGATCCCCACTTGTTTATGACGTAGCCGTCTTTGTTTACCCATTCTTTATCCCAGTATCCTAAGCTCCACATGTCTTTGCTTGTGTTGTCTGCATTCATCCACTGAAGATATTTTTTATCTGTTGGATTATCTTTGTTTATTATTTCCACAGAAACTTTTGCACAAACAACATTGCTTGCAGCATTTATTACCGTCGTTTCAGCATTTGTCGCTAATTCCTCTCCGTTCCAGTATGTATCTGCATCTCTCTCTTTTGTCGGATACTTAGAATTATATGTTTGTCTGTTCTTTTCCCAATCAGGAGTGTGGGTTACTGCTCCGTTTATCCATAGATCATGTGCTGTGAAGTTCTTTGGTAGAACAGCAGTTTCATCATAATCGTCTGTTACAGTTGCAACTACCCTATAATCACCTATCGGTATATCATCTATAAGTTTTAATGTATACGGCTCATATATGCTTCCGTTTGGTGATACGGTCTTGTTATACTCTTTAATCGGTGTTATGAGATTTGTTGATTTATATAGCTTTATATTTATTTTTAAATCTGTTAAATCAACATCATGGAATTTCAAGGTATAATGTACATCATCATTCTCATAAATATATCCCATATTTAAGTCCGCAAATATCTCTCCGTCATTTATGACAGGAGGTGTGTTATGTACATATCTATATTGCAATGTCTTGGTTTCTGTTTCACCACTTGGAAGCGTTGCTACAAATCTGGCCGTATATGTCCCTTCCTGGATTGATAGAGGTTGATTTGTTGTTATGTTCCAATTTAAGCTTGTACCGTTTAAGGTAAGTGTTCTTGCATCACTTGTCCCATCAAATAGTGTAACTTTTACTCCACTCCCGCTATAGGTGCTATTTACATATTTGCTTGTTGTCGCTTTTATTTCAAAATCTCTTCCTGCTGTCATTTTCTCATTCATTATAGGTACTAAATTTATAGGTGTATTAACTGTTACATTAAAGTTTATATCTGCATATCTTGTCGGGACTGCAACATCTAAGGCTCTTATTCTCATTATATAAAGCTGACTTCTTAATGTCGCGGGAATATTGTATTTAATATTATTCCAATATATATCCTGTCCGCTCTTTGTTCCTGTACTCGCATTATAGACAACTTCTTCTATAGGACCGACCTGTGTTGCTCCGTTATATAAAGCAAGCTGCAATTTCAAATCAAATGGATATCTTGTCCATATATCATAAGCAATTAAACTTTCACTTGCAGGTATGTTTGATAAACTAAAGACCGGCAATTCCGCTTTTAATTTTGCTTGTATTTGTGCAGGCGGTATTGCAGGCAATTCAAATGTCATTTTAAACGGGTCACTCCATACTCCGAAGTTATCTTTTACTATATATTCAAGTTCATATTTAGCCGGAGTTAAGTTATCGGGAATTTCATATATCCAATCTGATGTGCCTACTTTTCTATACTTTATTTTCCTTTCCCTTATTCCTTTTGTCCCGTTCGGGTCTTGGTATTGTAGGTCAGGGTCATAGGAAGTATCTACCCAAGTTGTTCTGTATATTCCGTTAGCATTATTGAATGTCCAATCCAAAGTACAGCTTGCTATAGGTTTTCTATGTGCATAAATGTTAATTTGTGCATCATTTGAAAACTCACTTTCATTCGGTCTTTGGTCTGGTATGTCTCTTACTCTTCTGTAAAATATATATTCTCCTGATTTAGTTAATTTGTTCGGCAAATTTGTCAGAGTATAGGCATTTTCATCAAATAAAGTTCTTGTATTTGTTTCCTGTCCCATTGGATTATCAAAATAGCTTTGGCTGTGCACAATTTGAAATCCTTTAGCTTCCATTACATCATTATCTAAATCAACATCAGCAAAACTTATATTAAATGTCTCATTTAAAAGAACTACTATTCCTCTGTATTGAGGATTGTCATTGCTAATGAAAATTAAAATTTCTTCCTGAACTGCCGCTAAGTCTTTTGTATTATCTATAAACAAGTCTTTTCTTATTCTAGCATCATTTTTAACTGTATTGTTTCCTATTACTATAATTTTACTATTAGCTCTGTTTAATATTGTTTGGTAATCATTTATATTGTTTACAGCATTATCGGCAAAATAGACTATATATTTATTGCTTGTATCTCTATATACGGGCTGAAACTCTTGCTTTACATTTTTATATATAGTACCGCTGTAATAGCCTGTATAATCGTCAATGTCTCCGTAGTCCGCCACTCTTTCCGTCCATGTCGCTTCGTATAATGCCCCAAATGTTCTGAATCTTTCCCATGCTATTACTTCTCCTGTTTTAGGGTCTGTTGTTTCAGAATATTCTTCGCTCTCTTCCCACCAATCAACTTTATAATATGTTCTGTTTCCGCTTCCTATAACTGACGGCGTATTTGTGCTTCCGCTTTTATATCCTCCTGTTTTAGACCAGCTTTCCCATGCAGAGCCGCCGCCTGTCATTGTGTCTGTCATTGTTTCATTATGGTATCCTATTATTCCCGTATACCAGTTATTGACGGTATTCGTTAGACCCAATGTTCCGCTGTAGCCATTAGAGCTATAGCTTATTGATGAAGGTGGATAGCTCCCGCCTGTATTTCTTGTATCACTTGCAGATTGTGAGTAAACATATGTATGTAAGTCCCATATCTGTACATTTGGATTTAATCCCCTTCTAATGAGGTTATTCATAAAGTCAATTCTTGTGGAAACTATTTTATTATTTAATTCTCTGCTTATATTTTCATCGTTTAATATAACTACATCAACTTCAGGATAAGATATAGGAATATCAACATATATCTCAGTCTGTGGAGCTAAATTTTTAACATTAAACTCTTTTTCTAAAGTGGATGTCCTTATATCTTCACTTGTTATTAAATTGCTGTATGTAGGCTCTCCGAATGTTTCTTCTGCATAAAATACAAGATTGTATTTTCCTAATTTTGTCGGCTTATAAGACTTGAAATCATCTGTATTCCCACTTTGTATTAGTTTTTCTGTGACTCCGTCATTATCTTCATCATAATATAGCTTGTACGTACTTAAAGATATAGTGTCACCGTCTGTTGAAACGATATCTGACATAAAGCTTAAATCTTCATTTCTTGCTAAAACAGAGTTCCATATGTTTGCAATTATAGCAGGTTTATAATCAGGAATTACTTGCAACAAGTAAGTATGATGTCCTGTATTGTAATCACTCGGAATATCAAATCTTTCTACATACTGAGATTGTACAGTTGCCCTGATATCTAATTGTACAATTATATCCTCACCGCTTTGCTTGCTTAAAAACTCAATTTTTCTGTTATCTTGATAGTTTATATATATTTCTTGTCCGTTTATAGAAAAATTAATTGTATTTAATGTTGCTCTGTCTAAGAAATATTTTTCGT
Source organism: Firmicutes bacterium UBA5010 (assembly GCA_002396645.1). Lineage (GTDB taxonomy): Bacteria > Bacillota > Clostridia > Tissierellales > Sedimentibacteraceae > UBA1535. Next base: position 95,300 of record DGYI01000035.1, on the reverse strand, counting down.
TTAGATTAGCTGCTCCCATATTGTTTGCCGCAACTAATGCTCTGTTTTCTTTTTGTGTTCCTGTTAATATAATTTGTGCGTTTGGCTTAGTTGTGTATACAATTACCGAAGCTTGTTTTAAAAATTTCATGTTTAAGTCATTATAATATTCAACTCTGTAATTATATAAATCATCATATCCTTTAAGTTTAAACAGCCAGTTACCGTCTAAGAATTTTCTTGCGTCACTTTGGCTTAACAGCTCGCCGTCTATGTATACTTTAACTTCTTTTACATTTTTATAATCTGTATTTTCAACAAGCTTAAATTTTTCTGTATCAAGCATTTTTGGGGGGGATTCTATCTCGACACGAATCGCTTTATAATCCTCTGTAACTGTTGTTGTAATAGGCTCACTTGGCATTTTAGCTATACCCCCATCATAAGTAGTTGTATCTGAGGCACTATCGTCTGTGTCATAGATATATGCCGTTACTGTACCTAGCAAGGTATAATCAAATTTATCGTTTACTAATCTACTTTCATATGCACTTGCCGGTATAGTAACAGTAAATCTGTATTCTGCAAGATTGCCATTTGGTTTTATTTCATTTGTTGTGTATGTGTTACCTGTTACATCATCATTAATTTTAAATATCCAATGTGATATATCATTTCTTGTATAATATAAATGTTTATTTATCGGATGATTATGATAATCTTTATCATCATATGTAGCTTTTAATGTTATCTCAATTACATAATCTTCGTCGTTTTTAAGTGTATCAAGTTTTCTGATTACTGTTTCTTCATCAAATTGTGCATTTACTTGCATCATTTCTTTTTTTATGGTTTGTGGTTTTGAAGTTATATTGGCATACCACTTTTTGCCGTCACCGCCTAAATGCCTTAACTCAGCTTGTCCTGCCGTAAAATGTGTTGGAACGGTTTGAACGTTTGCATAGTTATATGCTTCAAATCTGCTACTGTCACTATAGCTTCCTCCTATTCCGTTTGGTACGCTTCCATCAGCACTAAAACCGCCGTTTATTAATATTTGTCTTGGTATGTCTTTGGCTATGTTTATATTCCGAGTGGAATAGTTACTTCCACCTTTCCCTGTAGCAATTCTATTAATATTGCTTGGGCTGCTACCATCATAATTTGCCCCTTCTTCCCAACGTCTATATAAATATCTATATGACGAAACGGGCTTTGTCATTGCCATATCAACTGGAAATTTAGCATTAGTATATAGATTTCCTGCATAATCATATCCATGATAGCGATATTCGCCTTTTACACCGCCTTTGGTATAAGTACCTACATTTGGATTATATCCTGAATTATCATTAGCTCCTGTTGTGTTACTTCCTTTTTTGAAATCATTTTGAATACTTTTTATACTTCCATGATATCCATAGATTGTTAAGCTTAGCTCATTAAAAAGGTCTAAGTTTAATGGCACACGATTTTCATTTCTCCATAAAACTCCATTTGGTAAATCAGTTTTTTCAGTTGCATATAAATAGCCTCCCTCACCTTGTTGTCCTTGATATTGCACATTAGGTATAGCCTCAATTGGGTTTATATCATTTAATATAATTTGCAAAATCATTAAAAGAATTAACATAAAGCTAAATACTTTATTCCTTTTCTTCAATTTTACCACCTACTTATTTTGTCCTTTTAGAGATATACTCATATATATTCCTGAATTATCATAATTAATATAAAATCTTCTTTCATTAATTATTGTTTCTTTAATTGTATAATTTACATCACGGTTTTTTAAAGCTGTATCAAAATATTCCCAAGCTGTGTTAAACTCATCTTCAAATAGGAGCTTAAAAACTTCATAAAAAGGTTCTTTGTAATATTCCATAAAATATTCGCAATAATTGCCAGGCTCTTTGTATCTTTCATCACTTATAACATTACTGTGCCATTTCCATAAATTTAATTGATAGGGCTTACCCTTTCCTTTATAATCTAAAAAGTCTATGTCGAAATTAAAATCAGTATATTTACTTGCTAAAGCAGCATCGTCGAAACTTTCCCAATCTTTCAGTACAAATTCTCTTTTCTCTATTGTTTCACATCCAAGTATTCCAGCTCCATCTGTTCCAACACCAAAATTTTCAGCACCTTTAGATTTCTCTATCTGCTTTTGTAAGATATATGCAACATCTATAATTTCATTAACAGGTTTTCCGTTTGATAAAGGGGCTATGAGAGTATTATAATTACCATCTCCATCATATCCGCTAATACTTTTCGCTTCAAAATCAAGACTTAACCTTCTTTCTTGATTCATCATTCTTAAAAGCACAGTAGTTGTTTCTGCTCTTGTTATTGTTTCCTTTGGCTTCATTTCACCTTTTTGATTTCCTTGCATTATGCCCCATGAATAGCAGTCTATCATATCTTGCTTGTGTTTATCTGCAATCAAATGATAATCATACATAGCCTTTTTTATATGTTCGGCATAAGAGTTTGATGGTCTGTTTTCATTTAAGCTTAGAGCATTTACAATTATTCTGGCAGCCTGTTCTCTTGTTAAATTGTATCTATAGTCATTTATAAAGGTTTTATCAACTATTTTTAATTCTTCTGCCTTTACAATATATTCATCCGCCCAGTATGTACTGTCTGTTGCTGTTGTTGTATAACCCATGCTGACTATTAGCAGCTTTATGAACTCATCAACCTTTACAGCCCCCTGAGGTTTAAATGTACCATCTGTATAGCCGTCAACAACACCTAAGTCTATCATTTGTTTTACATCATCATAAAACCAATCATTGACTTTTATATCGCTTAGTACCGTTTCTGCATTTGCTGTAGTGAATATTGCTAATATCATTGTTAATGTTAAAATCATCGTTGTTATTTTTTTCATATTTCCTCCATTACGCCTCTTAGTGGCTTCATAAATTTTTATTAGGAATTGTTTTTTGATTCTTCTATAGGTGAAATATAGTTCACTCTTTGTTTTGTATATAGTCGATATAAAATTGTTAAACCTTATTAAACTATATTTCATATTCATATCCTGATGAACGTATACAGATTGGTTTTGATGAAAAATTCAGTCTATATCTTACTTTTCCGGCATTTATAGTCACTATAACTGACGCCTTAGATACACTTTTTTTGTAATGTAACTGTATATCATCATAAAGATATGGATATGTAAAATTAAAACTGTCTGTCTTTATTCCATTTTCATATACACTGCACAATAAATTATCATTGAAAAAATATGCTGTATACGATATATTATCTGTCCAATAGCTTTCCTTTAAAGGAGACAGTGAATTGTCCGTTTTTAAATAATTTTTTATTACATTTTCAATAGATTTTATGCCTTCTTCTTCATTGAATATTTTCTGCCCGCTTCTGAATTTATCCTCGTCATAAAACAGAGAGGCTGAGTTAGATGCCTCATCAGCACAAAACTTAAGAAAATTTGATTGAAGTCTGTAATTATAGTTATCTGCTTGAAAAACTAACATGATTAAAATAATAATTATCAGTGAAATTCCCGCTATTAGTGGCTTCATTAGTTGCTCCTTAGTTTTTCAGAGGTCGTAATTTCCTCAATTATATAATATCCCTTATTTTGGCTGTCAGAAATTCCGTAAAAATTATTGGCTGCTAATATATTCTTAAAAGGTACTGACACTTTTAAATAGATTGTTTCTCCCCCATCAAATTTATCCGGTCTGAATTTCTTAATTCTTGTTGTGTCATCACCTATTATTATCTCGCTAATATTAATATCCATTTTCTTTGCAATATTGCTTTTTAAATCGCTTAGTATTTCATCGGTATAGCATCCTTCTTGCTTTGCCATTTCCTTGGCATTATTGACATAGAACATGATTGCGTGTTTTCTCTCATAATTAAGCATCTCTAAAGGTATTTGCAGTATCATTGCGGCTATGAGTAGAAACACTGCACAAAGTACAATTAATTGCTTCATATTTTATATTTCAAGGGGCTTTCAAGAAAGCCCCTCTCTCCCCCCTCTTTTCTTTTGCCATAGTATTATGGATTGGAATGATAGCTCTGAATTTCGGTTTCCATAATTTCTCCCTGCATATTTCTAAGACTTGTTGATTGATCTCCCAACAACAGATTAAAAATGTAACAGCCCAGCAATATACACCCAAGTATTATAATCATTTTTTTCATAGTTTGTCCTGCTTTTTGCTTATTTTAGTTATTTCTGTTATTTATCATCGTAGTTATTTCTTTTTCACCTGTTGTAGTTATACTAGTTGCACTAGTTTTGAGATTGCCTAAAATCAATGTAGATACAATATAAACCCCCAAAATTATTGTTCCTAAAATTATTATAATTTTTTTCATTTGTTTTTTGCAGATTATACAACCCGCTTCCTCCCTTTATAAAATTTTTATATTAATGCCCATGACTTGCTTTATTTGCAAGACATTTTAAAAGGCAATAGTATCAGATGTAACAATATTTAAAACTATCATCAAAAAGTTCAAAAGTATAATAAAGCATAATGCTGTAGGGACTATATACATAAGATTTGAATATAATTCTTCGGTATTGTTTTTATTTACGAGATTTTCCTTTCTTACTCTGTCTTCCAACAGCTTCAATTGATTTACAACCTCAGATGGCTCTATTCTATCCAGCTCGATTAAGATATATGCTAAATCTCTGCCGAGACTTGTATCTATCTCTCTTATAAACGAATTTCTGGCCTGCTCCTCTCTTCCCTGATCGAGATATGAAAGCATTTTTATAAATGCCGTTCTTGTATACTTCGTAAATCTGATAAGACCCGACAGCATATGAGATAGTGTGGTCGGTTCATCTTTTTGAGATACAGCAATATTTTGCAGCTGTATAATTATGCTCGACAGCTCTGCATCCTGCTTTTTTTTATAATCATCATTTAAAATTCTCATAGCTTGTCCGAACGGTGTCCAGTGCTTGCCAAGCTTTAGCTTCGGACTGCTTGCGAAGAAAATGATACAAACAGTTATTATTGAAGATACAGATATTGTTGAATTATATGCTTTTAATAATAATGTAAATAATACTGCCAAAAAAACTGTATATCTTGCTGCCTGATATCTCTTGTAATAATTTATAAATGAGATTTTAAATCCCGAGTCAATAAATTCTTTCTCCAGATTATCGTTATATAAAATTTTGTTTAAGTCATTTTTTATATTTACCAGAACAAACCTTCCGGATTTTCTTCCTGAATTTAAGCCTTGAAAAAAAATTAAATTTATTCCTGTATAAAAAAGCATTATAAATATAATAAGTGCTAATACAGAATAAGCTTCAAATTGAATTTTCATCAAACAAATTCCCCCTCTAAAAATCAAACTTCCTCCTGTTATAAAAATATTCACACAGATAGCACAAAACAAATAAGATTATAATTAGTATAAAATATCTTATGCCCTGACCTGTAAATTGCATGTACAAATATTCATTTAGGCCTATCCCGAACATTTTAATACTAATTATTATCATGCTCCCATATAGAACAGGCGCAAGATATTTACCCATAGAAAACCCCTCATTGTTTAATCTTTTACCGATACTTTGAGTTTCATTTATTACAGACAGTTGATCTATTATACCGTTTAAGCTAAGACTTATATCTAATTTACTTGATACCGCAAAAAATATAGAATCTGACAGCATTCTTATCCAATTTGTATTTATGCTGAAGCTGAATTCATCAAGTATCTGCATTAGTTCCTCATCTGTCTTGTATTCCTTAATCCTCATTGATAATCTGATTAAATATCTTCTGCATAACACAGATTCGTCTAAATGTAAAATAGCCGCATCTATTGCTTCCTGTATATTATCATTGTGTATCCTGTATTGGTTTAAAATCTCTGTTACAATAATTGTAGCCTCATAACTTCCTGTACGCCGGGTATTATAAAGCTTAACTAAAAGCATGATAAAAGGAATACACGAAATTATAAACGATGAAATAAATGATACCAAAAATGCTTTTATCAGTTCTTGCGTTATAAAATTATATCTGAAAATCACAATAAAAAATGAAATAAATATAAATATTGTCCTAAAGTAAAAACTGTATACTTTAGCCTCAATTTCCCTGTCATCAGATACATCCGATACAGAAAAAAATATCTTTTTGAAATATTCATAAACAACTGTTTTCTTTCTTTTTCTGTACAAATATCTCATAAATGACTTTAAACTGTTTTCTATAGATTTCTGGAAAATTATGTAGATAGAGAGCAGTATTAAAAAATATATTATTATGTTTACTAAAAAAATTAACTTAGACATCTTTATGTCCATCCCTCCTTTGCACAAAGAACCATGAAAAATTTGTGCGATAGACAAAGTTTGCTAAAGGCAAACTCGGCGCTTATTTTTTTTATTTGTATTATTTCTTTCAACCTTCCCCTCCCTATCTGCTATAAAAAGGCTTAAGCGGTTCAGAATACTCGTCGCTCATAGGATAGAGGCTTTCAAGCCTTTTTAATTCATTGCACATAGTCTTAAAAGCTTCATAATTTTGTTCTACACCTATATTCTCCATATCTTTGGTTATACAATAGTTATAGCTCCAATCATCCTTTATAACATCATATTTGCAAAGAGTATGTATAAAAATTTCATAGCTTCTGGGATTATATTCAAACACATATATACCTTCAAGTCTTTTCTTTGCCTTATGTTCAGGGTAATTTATAAAATGCAGGCTCATTGTAAATGCTTTCGCAACACTTATAGCCTCATGCTGAATATCCCCGCCGAATACTCTTGTTATTTCCTTTGCAAATTCATATGGAAAATCATATGGCGTGTTAATGTGTGCAGTCATTTTACATCTTCTTGTACCGACGCTTGCACTTTTTAATCCTATATCATAGGCATAGGCATCTCTTGCCTCTGCCATAACTACATAATCCGCATCACTTCTCATTATTGAGGATCTGATTCTCGCAAGCTTTTCTTCTGTATCTGCTACAAGGGATATTATAGGGGCGTTAGGCAAAATCTGTTCTATTGGCACCTCTGGTCTTGTTTCAACTATTAAGCCTTCCTCAAAGCTGCTTTCATAATTCAGCCATGTACTTAGCTGTGTTGTTTTGCTTGTTCTTACGGCTCCCGTAAATACCATATTATAGCCTATCTTAGCCGTCGCTTGGCAAAAATTTAATATTTCCTTTGGATAGGTTCCCAATTCAATTTGCTTTTCAAAGCTATAGTCCTTTACCGGGAACTTACGAAATATTATGGTGTCCGAGTTTTTCCTTGTTACGTTTTGACCAAATATTTTTATTCTCTCACCTGTGAGCATTTCTATATCAGGTACATCATTATCAAGTCTGACTCTAAAATCATTTGATAAAAGTGCTCTTCTTAGCTGTTCTCTTCTTTCTTGACCGATTTTCTGCGGCATAAGAGTCATTTTGCCGTTAATCATAAAAAATATTTTGTCCCCTATGACTTTGGCTGTTGATGAATTTTTAAGTTCATCTGTCAATCCATTATCCCACTGAGCTATCCCCGCCAATCCCCATATTTCATGAAAAATGGCATCAGGCAAATCAGAATACCAATGTGGATATTCTTCTCCTAACAAGTTATTTGTCTTTAAATATTCTTCTATTTTATCCTTATAGTAATTAACTTCCTCAGAATAGCCTATTATTGCCTTTTTTTGTCTTTCCAAATCATCTGCCGCTATTTTCAAATTATTGAAATAATTCAGAACCTCCTGACATAAAATCATAAATCTATCATTTTCTTTTTTTGTATATAAAGATGTATGTATTTTAGTTGTTTTATGCTCGCAAGCCTTTTCATTAAGCAAATCTCTCAAATAATAAGGCTTCTTATATGAACTCCCCATGCTCTCCATAATATCCCCCCACGTAATTAATATACTATCTTCTGACGAAGCTTAAAAATTTTCTTTTATTTATCTCATTTAGCTCCATACCGCATTTTTTCTCAACATATTCGACTATAGTCAATATTGTATTTTTATATGCTTTCTCTGTCTCAAATGCAGAAATGTTTTTTTCAATCGCAGCCTGATAGTGAAAATCAAGATATGGCAGAGCACCTATTATCGGAATTTGATATTTATCAGCCAGCTCATCTTTCTTTGGAAGCATTCCGTTTTGTATGTATTTATTCAGAACTAAAAGTTTAAAATCGCTTATTTTCAAATATTCCAGAACTTGATTTCTTCCTTTGGAAAACATTTCGTAGGATTTTGGCATTTGATCGCTTACCAGTATTCTGTTATCTGAGTTTATTAAAGCACTGTAAGTCATTCTTAAAGACAAATTCATCGTATTTCCGGCATCAATTATTACAAAATCAAAATTATCCTTGCATAAATTTATCAGCGAATTAATATCATTTTGGTGATAATACACGTTTTCTTCCAATGAAATTTCTCCCTTTAGCATAAATAAATTTGGAGAATACTGATAACAGCTTTCCTTTAAATTTGATACCGTTAAAAAATTATTTTTTAATGCAATTTTTATATCTGACAGACAGCTTTTGTTAGATGAACTGTCAATCCAGTCAAACCCTGTTTGTCCGTCTAAAAACAACATAATCACCGATTTATTTTTATGTCTTTTCGACAAATTGAGTGCTGTCGATTGAGCTATGCTTGTAGTCCCGACCTTGCTGTCAGTTCCAAAAAATGTGAAAACGTTATTTTTATTGTTAGTTTTAAAAATCTTGTTTAGTATCAGCTCTTGTATCTGAGAAACTGTCCTTTTCGGAGGTATAATATGTATTTTTTTAAGCTCCAATATGCTGGAATCAATCTTTTGGATAAAACTTGAATCACCATTACTTGACATATAAAAACATGCAGCATCGTTATTTTTTAAGGATAAGAGCTTATTTAAGCCAATTATTTTATTGCTTATAACTAAAATATCTGCATCATTGTCGCTTAACTCATCCTCAGAAATAGATTTTACATTCAAAACGTTTATTTCTTTAAGCTTATTTATAAGCTCGAAATCATTACTTATAATATTTACTCTCATACCCCACCCCTATTTATATAAAAGCGCAAAGCTATAGCCATTGACTGCATATTCCTTTAGCGTTTCAAATTCTTTATCTGTTATAATTATTTCTATTACACTTATGGTTGATGAGCCAGAAAGCCTATCAATATCAAGACTTTCAACCTCTTTGTTTGTATTGTCCTTTACATATGCTACTGTAGTGCTGAAAACATATAATTTTTCTTCTGAATCATCGTGATTTATATTTACAACTTTGTTATCATCAGATTCATCCTTCTCCTTTACCGCATACAGATAAATTTTATCCTTTCTTCTTAATGTTTCGGGATAGGAGTGAAGCCATTTATCAGGCAATTTCATTATTTTTTCATCATCATTCAATACAAATTCAGGTACATCAAAAAATTGCTGTACCAGTTGAAAATTAGCCGGTATATAATGCTTTGCTTCTAATCCCACTATATCCTTTTTCTGATAAACGGAATTTTCTAAGTGACTGTTTGTATCAAGTTTTACTATATCAAGCATATCATCTGTTATCAGAGTTCCCTTATAAGCATCCTCCTTGAGCACAACTATACCTTCATATAACAATTCACTTCTGCCTGCAAACTCCCAAAATACAAAGAATGAAACCGCTAATAATAAAAAGAATATTCCCACCAGTTTTTTATTTCTTTTGTAAAATTTTTTCATTTAATTCCCCCCTAAAATCTTTAAACTCTTTATTAATTTTTTATTTTTATAAGATTTTTGCTCATAAATTTCCTTTGGCACTATTGTTTTTAAAAGCTTGTTAAACGCCGGATATAACTCGGCTTTTACCTCGGAAATGGTATATGGTATATCTGCATTGTACACTGCCTTATAAATGTTTTTAGAATTAATATAAGGCACATATGCTGCCGGCTTAATATCTAAAAAATTAAGCAAATCATTATCATCTACGCCCTTATTATATTTATTGACTATATATTCTATATGTATCCCTTTATCCCTTTGTAGTGATTTTATCTTTTCAAGATATTCAAAGCTGTTCAAAACATTAGGTATCATAGGATCTATAATGACAAAAATCATATAAAACTGCTCTATAATATTAATAATACTGGAATCGAATAGTCTGTCGCCTAAATCTACTATATTTAATGACGAGGGTTTGGGCATATATAAAAGTCTCATCATCTTGGTTGAATCCCAATTATCAATTTGATATTTTGCAGCATCCGAGATTATCCAATAAACGCCGCTATTCTTTGAATGAACATAGTAATTGCTCTTAAGCGGTTGATTTTCATTTATTGCATGTGCATATGAAGTGAAATCAACAAGCCCTTCACCGCAAAGTGCGTTCAAACCAAGATAAAAGTACATATAAGGCTTTAAAATAGGCAATTCAATAACCGAAACCTTCATAAATTCAGATATAGCCTTTGCAAAATTCATAGTAAAAAAGCTTGCTCCCGCACCTTGAGATAAATTCACTACACCAATATTTTTTGAATTTACAGGAATTAATTTTATTTCGTCTATATTGCTTTTATCCAATGAAATGAGTTTTTTTGGCTTATCGCTATTTAAAATGCTTTCCTTTACTTTTTGATATTGTATGTAGAATCTCGGTATGCACAAAAAACTCTCAATAACTTTAGAGGGAAGCTGCAATATCAATGTTCTTATATCAAAATCATTGAAATTTTCAGTTATACTGTCAAATTCATCTGCAAGAAGCTCCTCTTCATCCTCATATAGTCTTGCCATATCAATGAGTTTATTTATTGTGGACTTATCGATACCTATGATTTCATCATTATAGTTTTTTATATCATAATAATTTTTCGCTTCTATAAAGCTTCGTCCGTTTATGATGATATCCACGAGCTTGTCAATAGAAAGCTTCATCGCATCTTCACCGAAAAAGCAATTATATAAGCCGTTTTTATATAATTGCTCGGAATAGTTTTTTCGTTTAGATTCATCAAAAATACATATAATTTTTAAACTTTTAAAGGTCAAAAAATTACATAAATAATCAATGTTAATCGGATTTTCTGCATTAAAAAATTCCTGTATGACAATGCAGTCAAACAAGTTTAATTTTTCATATGAAATTAAATCTGAATAATCAGTGATATGTTCAATTTGGAATGTATAGTCCTTATCTTGGCTATAATTATTTAGACTTGTAATAATATTATCTATATTATTGACAATACAAAATAAAAGTTTATATTCTTTCATATAAGCTTATCATTAAAAAGAAGTTTCCCAATATATTAATACCCCTTTAAAATTATCCCCCGTTTACAGTATTGTATAACATATTACACTATTCTACATTTTTTTGCAATATATAACATTAAAATTTTATGTGTCAAATTTTTACATTTATAGGCAATTGCGCAAATTCAAAGAAAATTAAAAAATTTAATTAAAATAAGCACCAATTTTATTAAAATCTTTATGGTGCCTATATAATTCATTATTTAATTAAAAATAACTAAATTCAGAATTTATCCTCCATTTGTAGTGTGCTAATTATCAAATACTATTTCTCCGCCCTTGACAGTCATAACACAAAATATATCCTTGATTTTATCCGGCATCGTTTCAAATATATTATCTGAAAGTACTGCGAAGTCCGCAAGCTTTCCTTCTTCAAGACTTCCCTTAATATTTTCCTCATATGATGCATATGCGCTGTTTATCGTATATGCCTTTATTGATTCTTCAACATTTAAGCACTGTTCCGGCAAAAATCCAGCTTCAGGTTTTCCTTCCAAATCCTTTCTCGTAACTGCACAATATATATTTTCATACGGATTGGGGCTTTCTACAGGGCTGTCGCTGCTAAATGTCAAAGTTACTCCGCTATCCTGTAAGGTTTTCCAATTATATGAATGCTTACTGCGCTCTTTTCCGACTCTTTTTTCGACAACCTTGGAATCAGCTGCAATAAATATAGGCTGAATATATGCCAATATATTGCTTTCCTTAATTTTCTCAAGAGCTTCCTTTGATGTTATTTGACAGTGAATTATTCCATGTCTGACACTTATATAAGGATATTTTTTCATAGCCTTTTCAATACTTTTTATAGCCATATCTATCGTTCTGTCGCCGATAGCATGTATTACTACACAAACAGCATTTTTATGAGCTAAGTCAACTATATCATCAAGCTCATTCTGCGTGAACAATGCAATTCCTCTTTCTAAGGTATTTTCATATGGCTCGTTCATGGCAGCGGTCTGTCCTCCGAGTGAGCCATCTCCTAGCAGCTTTATCGACCCAAGCTTAAAATTCTCATTACCTTTATACTTATCAAAGCCAAGCTCAAAATAATTTTCAACCTCATTGAGGCTTGTAATTCTGCTTTGTATATACAAGCGAAGCTTCAATCTTCCTTCCATTTCAAGCTCTTTATATATATCAAGCATTTCGAGTCCGCCGTTATTAGAACCTAAATCATCTGTATGTATTCCTGTGATTCCGTATGAGCATAGCGTTTCAATACCCTTCAGAACATATTCTTTTTTATCCTCTCTGCTAAGTTCGGGAATATAATCTTCAAGCAGGTTGATCGCATTTTCTCTGAGAATTCCGCTTGTTTCTGAGTTTACAACATCAACTTCTCCTCCTTCAATTTTTGTATCAGCTGTTATGCCTGCCATATCCAGAAGTTTGGAATTGCATACTGCCAGATGAAGACATGCTCTTTTAAACAATATAGGAATATCCTTTGATATTTTATCTAAGTCATGTTTGGTAGGCATAGTCTTAGAATCAAAATTTTCTTGATTCCATCCAAAGCCTATAAGCCATTTTTTAGAATCTATATTTTTATCCTTTATAAATTTTTTAGAGATTTCTATAAGCTCATCTATGGATTTACAGCCTGAAAGGTTTATCTCATCAAGACTTTTGCCATACGCCAATAGATGTATATGGCTGTCTATAAGTCCGGGAATTACGGTTCTTTTATTTAAATCTATTATCCCTTCCGCCATATCTTCGTATTTGCGCACTTGCTCATTAGTGCCGGTAAATTTAATTTTTCCGTTTTCTATATACATTGCCTCAACAAAAGTATTGTTCTTATCGGCAGTATAGATATTTCCATTGTAAAATATTCTGTTTGTCATCTTCGTTCTCCTATAAGGTTATTTTTTGCCAAGCATTTTTACTTAAGTACACAATATTATCTAGCCCTAAATCTTTGAGTAATTCATACATCTCGTAAAATTTACAAGCTATATTTTCAGCTGAATGAGCGTCTGAATTGATTGTTATGGGAATTTCTCTGAGTCTTATCTCTTCTAAAATCCACTTTGATGGATACTGTTCAGTCATATATCCTCTTGCTATAGCACCGGTGTTCACTTCTATTACAGAGTCTGTATTTTTTACCGCATCAAGAAATCCGCATACCGCATCTTTGTACCAGAGATCATTTTCATTAAAAAGTGAATTGTCTTTATTGTTTTTCTTAATCAAATCCATATGACCTACAACAGTAGGTTTATATTTTTCGACCATTTTTGATAAATGGTGATAATAGTCAATGACTGCCTTTTTAATATCTCCTCCATATGATGCATTTATACCTTCTAAAAGATTTTCATAGTGTCCGTCTACAGTCCACGGTTTGCCGTCATCATACCTTCCAAGATAATGAATTGAACCTATGGTATAATCCAGCTGTTCAAGTAAACTTTTATCTATATGTTCAAACTCTGTATCTATAAAATAATCTAATTCCATGCCTAATAAAACTTCTATCTTGTCTTTGTATTTTTCTTTTAAATATCTTATTTCATCTATATAAGTCTGTATTTTATCATTAGCAACAGACCATTTTACCTCAAATGGAAGAGGTCCATGTGTTGATATGCCTATAGTTTTCATGCCTTTATTTATAGCTGCCAAAATCATTTCTTCCGCTGTGTTGTTTCCGTCACAATAAGTAGTATGTGTATGTACTGTTGAATAATACATATTTGCCTCCATCGTCCCAAGTAAAGTCTGAGCCTTTGTAATTTTATATTTAATGCCGCCTTAATTTAAATTATATTATATGGATAGAGAATAGTAAAGCTTTCACTTTTAATAATTATTTGCGTATAATAAACAATATCAGATAAATATAATTTGCGATGTCATGTATATAGATAATATCGGAGCTTTTATTATAAGTAATTAAGGAGGTAAAAATGAATATATTTTATAATTTTGATGATATGTATAAAAAGGAAAAGGATGTAGCATTATTCGATTATACTGCAAAAGCATCATCACGATATGTAAGCAAGTCTGACTGCTCTAATGTTGACTGTTTTGAAGGTATAACTAACCAAGAAGTCCCGCTGGACTGTATGGATTACAGCCAGTGCCTGCAATATTTCAATACCATGCCGATAATGAATTGCATAGATAATGTTCCTGCTGCTTCTTTCCTGATATTAGATGATTAATAGCAACAGCTATTTTGACATGATTTTATTTATTAAAATAGGAATTTAACTTAGTTTTTATAATGACTAAGTATTGGTGAGTGAAGTCTTAGCAGAGTTTATTGCTTAGATATGCTTTCATTGTAAATTTAAAGCATATCTAAGCAATGACACTTACTAAGCTTACTAAGGCAATTACTTAATCATTAACGCAAATATTGTCAATATAACTAAGAATACTACATTATACACTGTAAACAACAGCATATATTTTCTTTTGTTTGCTCCTTTGTCTTTGCAATAAATTTTAAATGATATTACACTTGCAAGAGAGGCTATCAGTGTTCCAAGTCCCCCTATATTTACTCCTAAGAAGATATCCCGTGCTGCATCTGTAAATTTTGAAAGCAATATAGCTGCTGGTACATTGCTTATAACCTGACTTAATGCTATTGAAGATATCATCTCTTTATTTTGCAGAACTTTTGCAAAGAAGATTTTTAAGCTCTCTATATCAGATATATTTCCGACAAAAACAAAAAAACCTATAAATGTTATCAGCAGTGAATAATCAACCTCGGTAAAAAGCTTTTTATCTAAAAACAAAACTGTAAATATAACAATCAATAACGATATTTTATAAGATATAATATCAAAAACGCTTAATACCGAAATGAAAAACAATACAAAATATATTATAGAAGTCTTTTTATCCTGTATCTTAATGTAATTGTTAATCTTTATAACAAGTCTCTCATTTTTTATTAAAAACACGCATAAAAAAAGCAATAATCCACTAAAAGCCGTTATAGGCAAGCTCAGCTTAAAAAAACTGTATATATTAAAATTATAATATGAAAATAAATAAAGGTTTTGTGGATTTCCCACCGGAGTCAGAGAGCTTCCCAGATTTGCCGCTATTGTTTGTAAAACTACAAATAAAATGATGTGTTCTTTCTTATCGCTCATTTTCAAAATCGTTAAAGTAAGAGGAACAAATGTAATTAATGCCACATCATTCGTTATAAGCATTGCTGAAATAAATGTTAAAAAAATAATAGTTATGTACATTCTCCTCAAATCTGTAACTCTATTTAAAAGCTTTTGAGAGATTATGTCCAGTATGTTCATATTTTTAAACCCGCTCACCACTATCATAAGACAAAATAAACACGATAAAACCTTAAAATCTATATAGCTTATATATTCCGGAGACGGAACTACAAAAAAGCATGAAATTAATGCTAAAGATACAGCTATAGTTAATACCGCGTCCTTTTTTAAAATATTTAAAAAGTTTTGCATTTTGCACCTTCTTGTTTATTATTTTATAATGTCATTATATTAACAAAAAAAACCGTCTGCAGAGCCAATTTAAAAAATTAGTTCAAGACGATTCTTTTTATATTGCAATTTTATATAATTTAATTATTCCTGAACTGGTGCTTCTACCGGACATACGCTAGCACATGCTCCACAGTCTATACAAGCAGCAGCATCAATTTCATATCTATCGTCACCTGCACTGATTGCTCCCACTGGACATTCTGGTTCACAAGCTCCACAGCTAATACATGCTTCTGTTATTTTATAAGCCACTCAAACTCACCTCCCAAATTAACTAAATCCATTCTACCATTAAAGCAATAGTTTTTAAAGTCTTTTTTTTAAAATTTATATATAATTTTTTATTAATCTTCTAATTCTCTCAATAATTCAATATCTATTTCTTCAGACTGCAAATTTTTCACAGCTGCAGTCTCAATAACAATTATATTTGCACCTTCAACATCAGTAATTTCTTCTATTCCATCATCCTTTGTAAACTTTACCCTTGCAGTTTTAAACAAAGGATTTATATCCAGTACTATTCCTTTTCGTTTTGTGCCTTTTTCTTCTATTTTATCCCCTACATCCGGTAATTCTCTTATATTTTCCTCATATACCTGATGCTCATAGTTCAAACAGCACATAAGTCTCGAGCAAATACCTGATATTTTGCTTGGATTAAGAGATAATTTTTGTTCTTTCGCCATTTTTATCGAAACAGGATAAAATTCGCCTAAATAAGACGAGCAACACATAGGTCTTCCGCAAGGTCCTAAGCCTCCCAGCATTTTAGCCTCATCTCTTACTCCTATTTGTCTTAGTTCTATCCTTGTTCTGAATATAGACGCTAAATCCTTAACAAGCTCTCTGAAATCTACTCTGCCTTCAGCTGTAAAATAAAATATAACCTTATTATTATCAAATGTATACTCTATATCTACAAGCTTCATATTAAGATTATGTTCGCTTATCTTTTTTAAACAAATTTCATACGATTCTTGCTCTTTTCTTTTGTTGTCTTCATTTTTTGCCTTATCTTCACTCGTTGCTATTCTCAAAACTTTCTTTAACGGGGATATGATTTCTTCTTCCTTTATAAATTTAGGACCTGAAACCACCTCACCAAACTCAATACCTCGTATAGTTTCAACTATTACGCTGTCTCCCTTTTTTATCCATTTTTTTTCAGGATCAAAAAAATATATCTTACCGGCAGGTTTAAATCTTACTCCAACTACTTTTATCATTGTTACCTCCATATCTCAAATGAGACTTTCACGCTTTTTCCTGAAGCTTTATCAGCATATTATCAATTATAAGCTTATAATTTACATTATTTTTAACATCGTATCGCACATTTTGTAAATATTTAATAAGCTCGTCAATATTCTGTTTTTTTATTATCTTAGAATGACGTTCCAACAAATTAATACAATCAATATTTATTATCAAATCATCAATTTCGTATTTTTTAAAATAAACGTCTCTTAGCCATATCATTAATATTTCTGTTATATCATCTATCTTATCTTTGTTTTCTTCAAAGTATGTTTCATATTCAAATATTATATTTTTGTCATTCATTAAAACTTTATCGTAAATTTTTATTATTTCGTCTCTGCGCTTTATTATATCATTTTCATTAAGCGCTATTTTTTCAGCATTAAATAAAACACCTTGTGAATAATAAGCAATAAGCTTAGCGGTATTATCATCTAAGCTAAATTTATTCTTAATATAATTAACTATTATACTGTTATCAATTTTTTTAAATCTTATAGTCTGACACCTTGAGGATATAGTCGGAAGCAATAAATTACTATTCTCCGTAAGCAGTATTATTATTGTGTTGCCGGCAGGTTCTTCCAGTGTTTTCAAAAATGTATTTGCCGCTTGAGTTGTCATATCCTCACTGTCATTTATTATATAAACTTTTCTGTCACTTTCGTACGGTTTTTGATTTATAGACCCTATCAATTCGTCGATAGCTTCTCTTTTTATGTTTTTGTCATCTGCGGATATAATATGCAGATCAGGATGATTCATGGTATTTATCTTTATACAAGAACTACATTCATTGCATGGCTCTTCATTAAATTTTTTGCACAATAATGCTTTCGCAAACAATACTGCCATATTATATTTACCTATACCTTTAGCTCCCTCAAAGATATATCCATGAGATACATTATTATCTTGTACAGATTTCTTTAAATAGGTCTTTATTTCATCCTGACCTACAAATTCACTAAAAAGCATAATTACCTCCATGCTTGTTATTTGCACAAGAACTTACATTCGTGCATGGAGTCAGGTTTCCCTTATTCCCCACTAGATTTTTTCAAATCTGTCTACACCTGTTACAAATACAACTGCTCCTCCAACGGTCACTTCTATCGTGTGAGGCAAGTAACCTCCGACTGTATGACAAGTACTTGGCGGCATAGCTGCAGTGATTTTTTTCTTTGTCTTGCAAATTTTTCTGATTACGTCAAGAACATCATCTATCTTCTCTTCATCTACACCAATAAGCAATGTAGTATTGCCTGAACTTAAAAATCCACCTGTAGATGCTAATTTAGTTGAAGAAAAACCATTTTCTCTTAAGGATGAAATTAATTTATT
>DGYI01000035.1:59785-76805 GCA_002396645.1 Firmicutes bacterium UBA5010 | reverse complement strand
TATATAAATTGAATTTTAGTTATATTATAAGCTGAATTTTAGTTTTTGCTTTTCGATAATGAAAACATTTGAATATATGATCTTTTCCCTTGAAACGCAAAAACTAATTCATCTTATCATCTATAAATTATTTATAATATTTTTTATATCATGAAATAATTCATCGGCATTTTTATCCGCATCTATTGAGATTATCTCATCATAATATTCCATGATATTTTTATATCCCTCATAAACGTTTTTATGAAATTCAAGTTTTTCATTTTCCAATCTATCGCTTTCTCCCTNNTAACTAAAATTCAATTTATATAGATTGTTTTTAATTTTTATAAAATATAAGGAGGATTGTCAATGGCAAAATCGTTAATTTCTCTGACTTTTTGTATGCCCAGATTTCTTCCTATTCCTTGGTATACAATGCTTGAATAAACATATCTTTCACTTATAACAACTTTTCCTTCTTCGAGATTAGGCTTTATAAATTCTGCAACATGCTGTGCTCTTGAAGCTGCATATAACAGTGCTTCTGTAGTATACGCCATCTCTGAATTGTTATTATCAAGTATTATGCTGCGAATTTGTTCGCTTATTTTAGTGCCTCCGGGCTCCCTTGTAAATATTATCTCTCTTCCGGCTTTTTTATAGTATTCACCTATTTTTTCGGCCATTGTACTTTTGCCGGAGCCGTCGGGTCCTTCAAGCACTATAAACAGTCCTCTCATTTTACTACCCTTAATTTATTGTTTTCTATCCCATTTACATTTATATTATTTGCCAGTATAGATTTTGCATA
This sequence comes from Firmicutes bacterium UBA5010, assembly GCA_002396645.1. Taxonomy (GTDB): domain Bacteria; phylum Bacillota; class Clostridia; order Tissierellales; family Sedimentibacteraceae; genus UBA1535. The sequence continues at coordinate 76,012 of DGYI01000035.1, read as the reverse complement.
CTCTATAGTTTCTTCTTTTATAATCTCTCCCGGGCAAATAAGCGGTATGCCTGGAGGATAAGGGATTATAAAGTCAGATGATATTCTTCCTACAGATTCTTCGGTTGTAACCAATTCATTATCTGAATAGAATGCATTTTTCATAGAAATTTCCTGAGTCAAATGAGGAAATTCTTCAATATAAACTCTGCTGTTCTGACTGTCATCATTTTTTGCATCAAGGTATATTTCCTTAACGCTGTCAAACAGTCTTTCTATATCTTCAGGATCGTCGGCAGCTGTTATATATCCGACAGCATACATCAAGTCTGACATTTCCATCTGAATTTTATATTTCTCTCTTAATATAGTCTCCAGTTCTTTGCCTGTGATTCCGACATCATTTAAGCTTATAACTGCTCTTGTTTCATCGAAAGCATGACATCCATTTTCTTTCAGGAACTCATCGGTTAAAACATTAACTCCCAAGTCTCTTAATTCCTTTGTCTTAATTCTAAACATTTCAATGTTTTTACTTAATCTTTCTTCACCGTATTTATCCATATACTCAACGGCTCTTTGCACAGATGCCATTAAAATATATGAAGGGCTTGTAGTTTGAAGCATTCTTAACATTCTGCTGAGCTTATCCACATCAACTCTGTCGCTGCAAACATGTAAAACTGAGCTTTGAGTCAAAGCCGGCAAAGTTTTATGAGTGCTTTGAGCAACAATATCAGCACCCGATCTCTCCGCTGCCGGAGGAAGCTTACTGCAGAAGTTTAAATGACTTCCGTGCGCCTCATCTATCATAAGTATTTTATCATACTTATGTACTATTTCAGCTGCTTTTTTAATATCAAAACACACACCGTAAAATGTAGGATACGTCAAAACAACTAATTTTATTTTCGGATAATCAATAAGCATTTGCTCTAATTTTTCTAAGCTAACGCTGAAATTTAAACCATGCTCTCTGTTAAATTCAGGATACAAATATTCAACTTTTAAGCCGCCTAATATTACTGCGTTGTATACTGACTTATGGCAGTCTCTCTGAACCAGTATGAAATCTCCCGGACTTGTACATGCCATTATCGATGAAATAACTCCACAAGAAGTCCCATTTACTACAATATATGACTTTTTGGCTCCATATGATTTACTTATACTTTCCAAAGTGTTTTTTATCATTCCGGTAGGAAAATGCAAGTTGTCGGTTCCAAGCGTTTCGGTAATATCATAATCGTGTAAATTATTACCTATTTCGTCTAAAATATTCGGTTTGTTTTTGTGACCGGGCATATGGAAACTAGTCTTAACCTCTTGTCTAAACTTTTTGATTCCATCAATTAATTCAATCTTTTCAATGCTCATAGTTTTTGTTTCCTATTTTCCTTTCTAATATTCTTATTAATCTTTCACTTGGTTTAAAAACAAATCTATAAATTTTATTATTTGTTTCGAATTCACAGAAGTAACAGTCAGTATAATTAAAATTATAAATAAAATAATATGTTTTTTGAACATTGCAATTTGTATAAATATTTTCATATTTATCTATCAGCAATATATTTTTAAAATTAACCGTCAATATACTTTTGCTATATCCTCTATTATGGCGTGTAAAATTGATAAAATTTTCTCCCAGGTTGTACGCATAAACAAAAATCATTCTTCTAAAGATAAAATACATTAGTATAACTGTGATTAAAACCAGCAAGATACTTACAGCATTTCTATGAACATTTAGATTGTTTGTTAATGTAATCAGTACATTAAGCACAATTATCGATAAAAATGCAAAAGCTATGATTTTTGTAACCAAGTTTTTGCGTCGTCTTAAAATCTCACTTAAAATATACTCCATTTTTCTCTTTTTTACGTATGCTCCTCAGTTTAATACGCCTCTCCATTTTTCTTTTTTTAGTAATATTTTTGGTTGTATGTAAAGTTTCTACAACCAGCAATATCATTAAAAAAGCTATCATAAGAATAATAACTGATATTATCATTATTTCAATAATCATCTTATCACCTACAACATAGTCACGGCAAATATCAAATCTAACAAGATTGTACCGGGACATTCTAATCAAATAATATGTATATTATATAACAGCAAGCTAGTGTTGTCTATCAAAAATTTATTGTATTTTTAAATAAAAATTTAACATATAATACACAAAATCAAACGGCTATTTACCTGCGAGTATAGTCAGATTCATTACAGCATTTTCAAGCTCTATAAGTCTGTTATTAATTCTGTTATATTCCTCAACATTTACGCTTTCGTTCAGAACTCCCTCAGTAAGATTTAATGCATTGTTGAATAACTCTTTAACAGAATCTATTTCCCTCAGCAAGCTCTCAATTTTTTCAGCTTCAGCAGGCTGCATAGCTCTCGGAGGACTTGAGATATTTTTTATAATTTCACTTACGGATAATTTATTTCTCTCTAATTCATATATCTCACCGTCTCTTGGTATTATGCATTCAATTGACAGACTGGATTCAACCTCTTTGGCAAAATCAGTTTTAGCATCCTCTTCGCCGTGAACTATAAATAGTTTTTTCGGTTTCTTTTTAAAAGCTCCGAGCCACTTTAAAAGTCCGTTTCTGTCTGCATGGCCTGAAAATCCTTCTAAATCGTATACTTCTGATGATACGTTAATTTCCTCTCCGAATATTTTAACAAGCTTTTCACCGTCTCTTATTCTTCTTCCCAATGTATTCTGAGCCTGATACCCAACGAATACTATGCTCGATTCAGGTCTCCACAAATTATGCTTAAGGTGATGCTTAATTCTGCCTGCTTCACACATTCCGCTGGCTGAAATTATAATTTTAGAAGTTTTATCTTCATTTAAGGCTTTAGATTCAAGCGCAGACTGAACAAAATTGAGATTTTCAAAATACAGCGGATTATTTCCCGATATAAGCAGCTCTCTTGTTTCCTCATCAAAAACCTGAGAGTTTAATTTAAAAATCTCCGTAGCTTTTGAAGCCAGAGGACTGTCTATATATACAGGAATTTTCATGAGCTCATCTAAGTCCTTATGCGGAAAATCGTAATATTTATTTAATTCGTATATTATCTCTTGTGTTCTTCCGACGGCAAAGGATGGAATGACCACATTACCGCCTCGTCTGGTGGTTTTGAGTATTATATCTATGAGCTCGTCCATTCTGGATTCGGTATTCTCATGCAGCCTGTTACCATACGTAGCTTCTATAATTGCATAATCTGCATCTTCAATATAGGTCGGATCATTTAATATAGGTTTATTTTCTATACCTAAATCACCTGAAAATACAATTTTAAGTGCTTCCTCGTTTATATCTTCACTTATCCACATTTCTATAATAGCTGAACCCAATACATGTCCCGCATCAAGAAATCTGACAGAAAAATCATCGTCTATATCAACCACTTGTCCATATAATTTAGGTTTAAAGTATTTCATGCAGTAATCTGCATCCTCTTGTGTATACAACGGCTCAACAGTCTTTTTTCCTGCTCTTTTTCCTTTTCTGTTTTCCCATTCAGCTTCACTTTCATGGATATGAGCACTGTCAAGGAGCATAATCTTACATAAATCATATGTAGGTTTTGTACATATAATATCACCCTTAAAACCCCTTTTAACAAGAAGCGGTATTCTTCCGCAATGATCAATATGACAGTGACTTAAAAGCAAATAATCTATTTCAGATGGTACAAAGTCAAATTCATCAAAATTCATTCTCTCTTCACGATTGCTGCCTTGAAATTGACCGCAATCTAACAATACTTTCTTATCATTGAATTCAAGCAAATGACACGAGCCTGTCACCGCTTCAACTGCACCGTGAAAACTTATTCTCATAGAAACCTCCCATATGTCAAATAGTTTATATATCTATACATTTATATTATCACTTTTTTATCTGCAAGTAAATAAGATATCTTTTATAAAAAGCGAAACAAGTTTCGCTCTATGGAAGAATCGTTCCGATTCTTCATTTATCACATAGGAAAGAGAACTTTCCTATGTGATAAAAAAACAGATTACTTATAATTCATTATAAATAATCTGCTGTAAAGTTCATCAATTGAGTTTGAAACGTTTAAATCTTTGAAAACTGATTAGTTCTCCATTTGTCTTGATAAAAACAGGCTAGCATTTTTAACTAATTTTTGCTCTGCTTCTCCCATTTTTGCATTCTTTTCTTTAGAAACCAATATTACAGCTCCTATAGCATCTCCCTGAACAACGATAGGTGCGATAACCTGCGCTGTATAAGCATCCGGAGCATATTCAGCAGCATTTATACGTGATGCATTAACTCCTCCCTCAGATACGAATATCTCACGAGACTCGATAATTTTTTCTAAATCCGGACTTATTTTTTCTTCATAATATTCTTTTTTGTTAGTTCCTGCAGCTGCAATAGCCGAATCCCTATCTGTAATTATAGCAGTATGTCTTGTAGTTTCAAATAATGATTCTACATAGCTATCTGCAAATTCAGTTAATTCACCTATTGGGGAATATTTTTTAAGTATTATTTCACCCTCTCTATCAGTGAATATTTCTAGGGGATCTCCTTCTCTGATTCTTAGTGTTCTTCTTATCTCCTTTGGAATAACAACCCTTCCAAGATCATCAATACGTCTTACTATACCTGTTGCTTTCATGTTTCCTCCTAATTATAAATATATTTTTTGTGCTAATATTAAATATATTTGTTAATATTTAATATTATTTGTATAATTGTCAATTTTATTCCTATGTAATAAAATTATACCCAATTTTTTATTTCTCAATCTTGGCATTTTCAATATAATTATCCAGCATTTCATTATATTTCAAGGTCTTAAATTGATATTTCAGTTCCTCTTGTTCAATATCTTCATAAGAATCTTTTATGTCCGTTACCTTTATAACATGATATCCATATGATGATTTAACCGGGTCGCTGATTTCTCCGATTTTTAACTTAAATGCAACCTCTGAAAATTCAGTCATCATATCTCCATATGTGAAATATCCTAAATTTCCTCCATCTTCACTGCTTGGGCAGCTCGAAAATTCCTTTGCAAGCTGAGCAAAATCCTCACCCTTATCTATTTTTTCTTTAATTTCTTTAGCACTTTTTTCACTATCCACTAATATATGGCTCGCTTCTATCTGATCAAACATGATCTTTTTATCGGCATATAGTGCTCTTAGCTCAGCATCACTCGGATCCAAACTGTTTATTGCCTCAGATTTTATACTCAAAAACTGATCAATCAACAATTCCTTTTTCAAAGATTCTTTTAAAAAATCTTCTGTCATTCCGGATTCTTTTAAAAACTTATTATATTCATCTTCGGATGTAAAATATTCTTTATATTTAGCAAATTCCTCTTTCAGCTCTTCATCTGTAACTTCAAGGCCCGCCTTATTTGCTTCTTCTATAATAACTATTTCAAGAATCATTGTATCAAGCACCATGTCTTCTAAGTACTGCTTGTATGTTTTATCCTTTTCTACTTCCTGAGTCCAGATACCTGAACCATATTGAGCTTCATACATTTCCATCATCTGAGCCAATCTTTTATCGTATTCCCCGACAGTAATTTCTTGACCGTTAACTTTAACCTTTACCATTGATGCTTCTTCTTTTTTATTGCATGCAACCAAACCAAGCAGCATACATACTACAAAACCAATTATAATTTTTCTTTTAATTTTCATATTGTTTCTCCTCATTAAACTAATCTATTTCCTGACAACATTTTGAATATTATTGACAAAACTTATCTCACACAGTTTTTCAAGAATATTCTTTATTTCTTCCAATAAATTATCCTGCTCTATAGAATTAAGCTGATATTTTATAACAGGCTCCTTAGAAGCATCAAATTTAATTCTGCCAAAGTATTTTTCAATCAAATAATTTGTAGCTTCAATATTAAGTCCTTTATTTGATAAGAATCCGATTTTTAAAACCTTGTTGACCTGTGCTATTTCCTTTATATTAAGTTTTTTACACAAAGTTTTAATATATGCAACCTTAATCAGATTATTTACTTCTTTAGGTATAGTGCCGAATCTGTCTATAATTTCTTCAGTTATATCAAGTATATCGTCTGCGACACTATTAATGTCATTATTGCTTATAGCAGCAATTTTTTTGTATATTTCAATTTTTTGCTCCTCATTTGATATATATGAGCTTGGAATATAGCCATCAACATTTAAATCAACAGAAATTTCAATATCATCCTCAAGTTCTATTCCGCTCAGTTTTTTAACCGCTCTGTCTAAAAACTTAACATACAAATCATATCCTATAGCAAGCATATGTCCGTGCTGCTCTGAGCCCAGTATATTTCCGCATCCTCTAATTTCCAAGTCCCTCATAGCGATTTTAAAGCCTGAGCCAAATTCGGTAAATTCTCTTATTGCCTTTAGCCTTTTGTCAGCAATTTCCGTCAAAACCTTATTTCTTTCATATGTCAAATATGCAAAGGAAGTTTTATTGGAACGACCGACTCTTCCTCTTAGCTGATACAGCTGAGACAGTCCGAAATTATCGGCATTGTCTATAATCAAAGTATTGGCATTCGGTATATCCATGCCTGTTTCTATGATGGTTGTGCATACTAAAACATCATATTCTTTGTTTACAAAACCAATCATAACATTCTCAAGCTCTCTTTCATGCATTTGTCCATGACCGACAATTACTCTTGCAGCAGGTACAAGCTCTCTTATTTTATGCGCTGCGCTTTCTATATCAGATACTCTGTTATGGACATAGTATACCTGACCGTTTCTTGATATTTCTCTTTCGATAGCATCTCTTATAATACCTTCGCTATGCTCTATAACATAAGTCTGTATAGGTGTTCTGTCTCCCGGAGGCTCTTCTATCAAACTCATGTCTCGTATTCCTATCATTGACATATGAAGAGTTCTCGGAATCGGAGTTGCAGTCAGAGTCAGAACATCTATATTTGACTTTAACTGCTTTATAGCCTCCTTGTGCTTAACACCAAAACGCTGCTCTTCGTCTATGACAAGAAGACCTAAATCCTTAAATTTTAAATCGCTTGACAATAGCTTATGTGTTCCGATAACTATATCTATCAGGCCTTTGTTTACCGCTTGAATTATTTTTTTCTGTTGTGAAGCTGTCCTGAATCTGCTTAGCATTTCAGACTTAATCGGAAAGCCTCTGAATCTGTCTATTACATTGGAAAAATGCTGCTGTGCAAGTATTGTAGTCGGAGCCAATATAGCTACTTGTTTTCCATCCATAACAGCCTTAAACACAGCTCTAAGTGCAACTTCGGTTTTTCCGAATCCAACATCTCCGCATAAGAGTCTGTCCATAGGACGGCTTTTTTCCATATCATTTTTTATTTCATCAACACATCTGAGCTGATCATCTGTTTCCTCAAAAGGAAATTTGTATTCGAAATCTCTCTGCCACTCTGTGTCCTTGGAATAAGCATAACCCTTAAGCACTTTTCTCTTGGCATACAGCTCTATCAATTCGCCCGCCATATCCTCAATTGCTTTTTTTGTTCTTTCTTTAACCTTATTCCAGTCCTGGCTGCTCATCTTATTTACTTTAGGTACAATAGAATCCGAGCCTATATATTTTTGTATCAGAGACAATTGATCAACAGGAACATAGAGCTTATCTTCACCTTTATATCTTACACATAAATAGTCTTTTTTTACATTTTGAACATTTAATTTCTCTATACCTATATACTGCCCTATACCGTGATATTCATGTACGACATAATCTCCTACTTTTAAATCGGAGAAGGTCTCGATTTTATTTTTCTTAGCCTTGCTCTTAATTTTGCTTTTCTTTTTAGCTGCACCGAAAATCTCATTTTCAGTCAAAAGCAAAAGCTTGCTTTCAAGCATTTCAAAGCCTTTTTTTACATCTCCCACCGATATAAATACCTGACCTGTCATAGGTGTTGAAGAATCAAAGGATAAGACGGTGCTGCAGCTATAGTCATTTAATATTGAATGCAGCTTTTTGCATCTGTCATTGCCGCTTAACACTATTAAGGTCTTATAACCTTTGTATTTATACCTATTTAAATCTTTTGCCAAATCTTCCATTTTACCGTAATAGGATGTAGCATCCTTTGAAATTATTTGGCAGATATCATCTATCTCATAGTTTTTATTAGTCTTAATTATAGCATTATGATACATTATTTTTTTGCTGTTTAACTTCTTTTCAATATCAGTCCTGCTAAAACATATATTGCTCTGCTTATAAAATGCTTCGCCTTTTTCAAAAAGTTGAGTATACCTTAAGTTGAAGCCTTCGGCTAAAACCTTGAATTCCTCATATATTTTATCGGGTTCAAGTAACACAACAAGTGTTCTGTCATCAAAATAATCAAGAACACTTTCAAATTCAGAATTTACAAAGGGTAACAAAAGATCGGTATTATCAAAATGAGTGTCGGAATTTAATCTGAAAGTATAGCTTTCATAAAGGGATTGTAAATTTTCCTTAAGTTTATCACCTTCTAATATTGTGTCCAGCTTTTTTAATCTCTTTTGAAAATCTTTGTCTAGCTCCTCTTTGATAGTTTCAAGCTCTTCTTTATCAAAAAAGACATCGCTGCATGGCAAAATAACAAGTTTTTTTTCATTCTTTATAGACCTTTGGGTTTTAATATCTATAGTTCTTATTGAATCCACTTCGTCATCAAAAAACTCAACTCTGTAAGGATTTTTTTCAGATAATGAAAAAATGTCTAAAATTCCGCCTCTTACAGAAAATTGTCCCTGTCCTTCAATTGCATCAACCCGCTCATAGCCTAATTCACTTAACCTGCGTATTAAATTTTCAAAATCATAACTCGCACCATATTCTAATTTTAATATATTTTTCTTAAATTTTTCTTTAGGCACAACTCTGCTTACCAAAGAATCTAAGCTTGCCGTAACAATAAGTTTTTTATCATTGATTATTCTGTATAATGTATTGACTCTTTTATGAATATCTTCTTTACTTAAAGCATCTACATTATATAATATCAGTTCCCTTTGCTTAAAAAGTTCTACATTGTCGGTATAAGCTTTAAGATAATCACTTATGTCCTTGCTTTTAAACTCATTATTAGTAACTATCAATATTTTATTTATTCCGTAATCATTTAAATTACAACACAAATAAGCCAATCCTTCTTCATTGAGTCCGTGAATCAATTGGCGTTTATTCATATTATAATTTTCAATTATAACCTTAAATTTCTCAGTATTTTGGAATTGCGAAAATAAATATTTTTCCATTAATTTATTTTAACCTTTCTACAAAAAATAAACACATAAAAACCCAAGAACATTGTAATATACAAGGTTCCTGAATCTATAAATCTTAAATTGTCAGCAAATTTCATTCCTTTATGCTTTTATTATAATTGCTCATTGCATGTTCTAATCCAAATCTGACAATATCCTCGGCAGCTATTCCCGCATTCTGGATAGCTTCATTTACAGCTGTTCTCTCATCATTATCAAATTTTTGCAGCACATAGTCAGCTAAACTTATATTAGGGTTTTTACTTTTCCCTATTCCTATTCTGATACGCTTAAAATTCTCAGTCTGCAATTGATAAATCAATGATTTCATGCCATTATGAGTTCCGCTGCTTCCATGAGGTCTGATTCTTAATGAGCCAAGACCTATATCTATATCATCGTAAATAACAATTATATTTTCAACCGGTATTTTATAAAACCGCACTGCTTCAATAACCGCGTTACCACTTAAATTCATATATGTAACAGGCTTAAATAATAAAACTTTTTCACTGTTTATATTATATTCGCCAAAAACAGCATTAAACTTTAATTTATTTAATTTAACATCATTTTTATATGCCAAAAAGTCAATTGTATCAAAACCAACATTGTGTCTTGTCCCGGCATATTCTCTTCCTGGGTTTCCTAAACCAACAATTAAATACATTGTATTCCTCTTTTATCTTAAAATCTTCCTTTACCCCTGCCCGGCTTATTAACCTGTCTGGCTCTTGCTATAGCCAACGCTTCTTTTTCAACATCATCTGTTATCGTAGAACCGCAGGCAACATATGCGTCTTCTTCAACTGTTACAGGGGCAATCAGATTTGAATTGCTTCCTATAAATGCGCCGTCTTTAACTATTGTCTTATGCTTTTTCTTGCCGTCATAGTTTACAAATATTGCTGCACAGCCAATATTGACATCTTTGCCTATCTCACCGTCCCCGATATATGAAAGGTGTGATGCTTTAGAGCCGTCATCTATGGTTGAATTTTTAACCTCAACAAAATCACCTATCTTAACATTCTTTCCAAGCTTAGTTCCGGGTCTCAAATAAGCAAATGGACCTACAGATGTATAATCATCTACAAAAGAATCAATGATATTAGAGCTTTCAACCTTGACATTATTTTTTACTGTTGAATTTATTATTCTCGTATTTGGTCCAATTATACAATTTTCACCAATACAAGTTTTATTTTCTAAAATAGTCCCGGGATAAAGTATTGTATCTTTTCCTATTTCTACATCACAATCTATATATGTTGAATCGGGGTCTATCATTGTAACGCCATTTTTCATATGCATTTCGTTAATTCTGCGACGCATAATCTGAGTAACTTCAGACAGCTGCACTCTGTCATTAACAGCCTTCATTTCCAGTTCGTCTTCAAGCACAAATGCGCCTACTTTATATTTGCTTTCAACCATTATTTTTATAGTATCGGTTATATAATATTCGTTTTGAGAATTGTCAGTATCAAGCTTTGACAATGCTTCTTTTAGAAACTTTCCGTTAAAGCAAAATATGCCTGTATTTATTTCTTTTATTTGTAATTCATCTGAATTTGCGTCTTTTTGCTCTACAATCTTATTTACTGTATTTTCAGAATTTCTTATAATTCTCCCAAGTCCGTAAGGATTGTCAACTATACAAGTCAGCACAGATGCTGCATAATTTCCGTCTTCATTATATTTCAAAAAGTCCCTTAGAGTAGAGTCTTTAATTAAAGGACCGTCACCGCATAAAAGCACCACAGTATCTTCATCATTTATAAATTCCTTTGCACACATAACGGCATAGCCCGTACCATAGGGATACTCACTTCCTATAGGCTGCTCCACAAAATTTACATCTGCGTTGCTAAGCTCAGCAATGGCTTGTTCTTTGCTATGACCTAAAACTATAATATTTTTAGTAATATCTGCTTTTTTTGCAGCATCTATTACATATTTTACCATCTCTTTTCCGCAAATTTTATGCAGGACTTTAGACAAGGATGATTTCATCCTCGTACCTTCTCCTGCTGCTAAAATTATAGACATATACATAAGTAAGACCTACTTTCTAATATATTTTAACCGCAACAATATATATCCTTTTTAAACTCAGTTTTTATATAAAAATTTAAAACTATATTTCATATAAAAGAATGATTTCATCAAGTTTTCTTATACTACCACATTATATATTATTTGTCAATTTCCACTGTATGCATATAATAAAATTTATTTTAAATAAAACTTACAAAACACAAAATATCTTATATGAAAAATCTGATTAACGATACTATCTATAGACTTGTACAAAAAAAGAGAGTCTGAGAGACTCTCTTGGTTGACACAGTAATAATTAATTATTCCTCGTCTTCAGTTCTTTTTTCTTCATAAGCTCTAAATACCGATTCTGATAATAATGTTCTGGTATCAGAATTGATTGGATGTGCAATGTCTTTAAATTCGCCATCCGGCATTTTTCTGCTAGGCATAGCGATAAAAGGACCATTCTCACCTTCAATAATCTTAATATCGTGTACTACGAAACAATCGTCAAAAGTTACGGAAACGATTGCCTTCATCTTACCCTCAGAATTAATCTTTCTAACTCTAACATCTGTTATTTGCATGTCTCTCACCACCTTCCCCCCTATAAATTATGTCTAATATATACTATAATACTATACTTTCCCTAAAAATGCAAAAAACATTTTCATAAAATACCTAATTTTTTTATTAAATTATTGTAACAATTTGGGATTAGGAGTAATGTTTATAATTCCTTCTCTCTCATTCATTCCCTCGAGCAGCAATAAAGAAAAATAATCATCAACTAATTTTTTTTCAGGTTCTTTTGTTTCAATGACTACTGCAGTTCCTACAACCTTAGCATTAAATTCATTCATCATATCGTACATGCCTTTTGCAGTTCCTCCGCCCTTCATAAAATCATCAACAATTAAAACTTTTGAATTTTCATTTAGTGATCTTCTTGAAAGGGACATAGTCTGTATTGTGTTGGATGATCCGGAAACATAATTTATACTAACGGTTGCACCTTCTGTAACTTTATTGTTTCGTCTTATAACAGCAACAGGCACATTCAGTTTCTGAGCTGTCATAATAGCCAAAGGTATACCTTTTGTTTCAACCGTAACTATACAGTCGATTTCGGTATCTCTGAATTTAGATGAAATTATTTTAGCTATATTGTTTACAATGCTTGGATTGTTAAACAAATCAGTCATATAGATAAATCCGCCGGGTATAATTCTGTTTTTTTCCGAAAAAGCTTTGCACAGGCTGTCCAATATGGATTCAGTTTCTTCTTTGCTGATATATGGACTAAATACAGCCCCCCCAAGTGCTCCCGTAACAGTTTCGATTTTCCCGTATGACATTTCTTCCACAAGTTCTTTTACTATCACAATATCTTCACTTATAGTGGATTTAGCGGCATTAAATAATTCAGAAAAATAATTATATGAAAACAGTTTATTTGGTCTCTCAGAAAATATTTTCATAAGAGCGCCTACTCTTTGTATTCTCTTATATTTTTTCACGTTCATTGCTCCTTAGCGAATGTTTTTAATTTATTATAAATTAATTATTCGTGTTTTACAAGAGTTTTTTATACAAACATCTCAGTGCTTTAAAATAGATAAGGATATATTATTATAATGTTTGTTAAGTAACTAGGAATTTATTGCAGAAATTGAATCTGCTTGCGTAAAGCTTAGTAAGATTGGTAAGGGATATTTCTTCGATATACTTTATTGAGAATCTAGGGTTAGCAAGAAATATAATAAAGTTTTCTGATTCCGTTCGCGAGATTTAGCTTGATTTGATTATGGAAGCTAAACCCCGCTCAAGTCACATAAAACTTTATTATATTTCTCGCTTTCTTAGCGACGATATCCAAGGAAAAATAAAGAAGATTTTCCCTTGGATATCTTTTGTTTTTGGCAGATTTTTAATTACTTAGCTTGTAGTCCCAATCTTAGTGATTGATATACTATTGCTTCGATAAATAAGTTAGCCAGCTTTTTGTAATAACAAATTTATTGCAAATATTCCAATAAACTATGCGTGAAAGTTTAGTAGATAGCTATGCCAATACCAAAGAAAGACAGAGAAAAATCTTTTCCATTTTTCTCTGTCTTTCGATGCTATGAAAGGCGAACAATATAAGAAAAGTACAAGAGCGGTACGCTCTGGGACTTGAACGAGGTTTAGCCTCCTTAATTAAATCAAGCTAAATCTCGTGAACGGAATCAGAAACATTTCTTATATTGTTTGCCACCATTAAATTCATAATAAAAGCTTGCTAAAGCAATAAATTCTACTAAGCTTTCACTTACCACACTTTGGCTATTAAAAAAGCTAAGATAAATTCCTATTTAATTAACATAATGCCAAGTAATTCAAGCCGTTTAAGTCAATGTTAAGTTTAATCTCATTACCCTCAAGTACTGAAAACAGTGAATAGTAAGTAGCCCTTTGCAGTTGAATTGTCGGTGTTGATGCTATGATATCTTCTTCACCGGTATATGTTATAAAAAACCTTTCATCTGTCGGAAAAATTAAAATACTGGGCATTGATTCGCCAAAGCTTAAATCCTTGTATAGTATTGTTCCATCAGATATATATATGTCCACTGCTCCCTCAATAGGCGCAAAATTTGTATATGTCACTACTGCTTCCCTAAAAGGCGGAATCTCCTGTTTATTTTCCTTTAGTAGATATAAATCCAGCCTCTCACCGGCAATAGCAGCTGTGTAAGAAGAATTTTTATTAATACTTATAATTTTATCCAATAATGGTTCATCAGTTTTACCTTCTGCATATACTGTTATATTATAATCTCTGGGATAACCTGCTATATAATCTGTCATCTGTCCGGCTTCTAAGCCGCTGACAGCTATATCGCCATTTATATAAATATCCGCTGAAGGTACAGTTCCTGCGTTTATAAACCTTAGGTACGACTTTGCGCAAAAACATCCCTGATAATTTGCAAGATTATTCAAATAATCGTATATTCTTTCTTCGTTGGCACTCGATAAAAAATTAAAATCTATCACGTACTCACCCCTTTTTAGTATTCAATATATGAGTTTAATACAAAAGGGTGAAAAAATTATAAATCCTCAAGTCTTGGCATACCTGCTTGTGCTCCAAGCTTTGTAACTGATTTTGATGCTGCTTTATTTGCAAAATCAATAGCATTTTTTAAGTCATAATTATTGACTATTGCTCTGGCAAATGCTCCGTTGAATGTATCTCCAGCTCCTGTTGTATCAACTGCTTCTACCGAATATGCGGGAACTATAACTACATCATTTCCGTCAAAATACATAACTCCCTTTTCACCCATTGTTATCATGAGCTTATTAGGGTATTTTCTTAATATACTCTTTATATCTGTATCTTTATCTTCATTAAAAATTATTCTGCACTCATGCTCGTTTGGAGTTAAGTATGATGCCTTTTCTATGAGATTTTTATCAAGTCTTACTGCAGGTGCAGGGTTAAGAATAGTTTTTATATTATTTTTATAACATAAGTCTAATGTATATTCTACCGTGTCAATCGGTATTTCTAACTGCAATACAACTATATCAGCTTTTAATATCTCTTTTTTATACCTGTCAATTAAAACTCTGTCCATCTTATAGTTAGCTCCCGAAATAACTATTATGCTGTTGTCGTTTTCTGCTACTGTTATATTGGCTACTCCTGTAGGTATATCATTTATTTTGGTGATACAAGATGTGTTGACATTAAACTCTCTAAAATTATTTAAAGAATATTCGCCGTTTGCATCATCTCCGACACAGCCTATCACAATTACATCAGCACCAAGCTTGCTCGCTGCAACTGCCTGATTGGCACCTTTGCCCCCGGCAACAATTCTAAAGTCATTGCCGAGTACAGTCTCACCTGCCTTAGGTCTTATATCCGATGTAAAAACTAAGTCTACATTTATACTTCCTACAACAACTATTTTATTCATCTTATTTTAACCTCCGGAGTAAAATTTATTTTACGCTGATTCTTCATCTAATTTATATATAGCTTCCAGTAATAGTTCCCTGAATTTTACCGTATCTATATCCATTAAAACTTTAGTGTTTGACTCGTTATATTTTATCCATTCTCTGTTATCACCTACAGTCATTCCTCTATTGAGTGAAAATGAACAATCGACATCTACAGGCATATATCTATATGAATATAATTCAGGATGTAATAAATACATTATCGCACAAGCATCATGAATAGGCGTAAAAGTTCCGTTCTTTACATGATCGCCGTTAAAATAAAAGCTTAAAATTTCTCCGCACATATTTGAAACTTTGCCTTTGCTTTTAAGAAGTTCATTTACATCATCTCTGTAAAGACCGGCACTATGTGTAACATCTAATCCATTCATAACAATTCTGACTCCGGACGCAAAAACTATCTTTGCAGCCTCAGGATCTGCCCATATATTGAATTCGGCAGTCGGTGTTACATTTCCTCCGCTTATTGCTCCTCCCATAATCACGATTTCATCTATTTTTTCCTTTACTTCAGGATATATTTTAAAAAGAAGTGCAATATTTGTAAGAGGACCTATAGGAACCAGTGTTATTCTCTCATTGGAGGAAAGCAAGATGTTTTTTAAAAACTCCACGGCATTTTCACTCACTATTTTGCTTGAAGGCTCAGGCAGTTCATAATTACCCATACCTGTTTTTCCGTGGACACTTTCAACCACTCTTTTTTCTCTTATAAGCGGTGTATCTGCTCCCTTTGCAACCTTAATATCTCTGTTTAAAAATGATACTAATTTTAATGCATTAGTTGTTACCTTTTCTATACTTTGATTTCCTGTTACTGTTGTAATTCCAAGAATATTTAGTTTATCATCATTGGCTG
>DGYI01000035.1:58384-59577 GCA_002396645.1 Firmicutes bacterium UBA5010 | reverse complement strand
TTTTCATCAATCTGTAGCTGTAAATTCCCAAACCGACGAGTGTTGCCAAATATGGCAGCATCTGAGCAATTTCTGAAGGGAAAGAAGCAAATTGCATTGCATTTGCAAAGGCTTGCGCAGTACCAAACAGCAATGAAACCAGGAATCCTCCGACCGGAGTATTGCCTCCCATTGCACTCGCAGCAAGAGCTATGTATCCTCTACCCGCACTCATGTTGACCGTGAATTTTGTCATATATCCTCCGGATAGGAAAAATCCTCCCATTGAAGCAAGTATACTGCTTAAAATCAAGGCGATAAAGCGTATCTTTTGTGAGCTTATTCCTACAGATTCAGCAGCGTCCTTATTTTCTCCGACAGCTCTGATTTTAAGTCCGAGAGGCGTTTTATACAAAACTATATGAAGCACTAAAACACCTATCAGCGACAAATATGTCAATACATTGTGACCGGATAAAACCTCACCTAAAAATGGTATATCTTTAATAAGCGGTAAGGATATTCTAGGTATCTGAAAACTTGCTATTGATGCCGAATTTCCTCTGTCTCCGGAAAATGCAAGCATTAAAAGCACTGTACCGCCTGCTGCTACGAGATTTACCGCTATAGCGGCTATAATCGCATCCGTTTTAAGCTTTAAAACGAAGAAGGCAAGTATAAAACCGATGAAGGCTCCAAGCAGCATTGTCATTAAAAGTCCGAGCCACGAGCTGGCAAATATCGAACTGAATATTACTCCAAACAATGCACTAAACAGCATTATTCCTTCCAATGCCATATTTATAATTCCGGATTTAGCTGCTATGGTTGCAGCCAATGTTGCAAACAGGATAGGCGTCGTCATTCTCAATATTGAAGAAAAAAACTCCGGTGATAAAATTACATCCAACATATTACTTCGCCTCCTTTATATTTAAGTTGCTCTTAGCTTCTTTAGCTATCATTTTATATCTATATCTGCTTAAGAATTGCTCCGCAACTATAAGAACTATTATTACACCTTGTATAATTGAAACTATTTCAACGCTTACATCTGTCGATCTTGACATTATGGAAGCACCGACTCTTAAATAAGCCAGGAAAAATGCAGAAAACGGAACAAATATAGGATTTTTCTTTGCAAGCGTGCATATAATTATGGCATCCCAGCCATATCCCAATAAAGCGGTCCATGACAATGCTGCTTGGAGCCT
>DGYI01000035.1:14943-58268 GCA_002396645.1 Firmicutes bacterium UBA5010 | reverse complement strand
CATAGCCAATTTTAGTTTTATATAAAAACCAGTATCCAAGAACGGCAACCAGCAACGCCAAAATCAATCCCACATGTATTCTTGTGCCCTCAAATATAGTAAACAGGTTGGCACTTTTCGGCAAAATATACGAGCCTGCACCTGTTTTTGGGTCTCTCAAAAACCTCATTAGTACAAAATTTGAAAAGTACAATACCAAGTAATTGACCATAAGTGATGAAACAAGCTCATTAGCAGTTGTTTTAACCTTCATCACAGCAGGTATTAATGTAATGAGCGATCCTGCCAATCCGGCTAACAGAATACAAGCAATCGGATGTATACCGGCAGGCAAAAAAAGATTCAACGCAACAGCGGATGCAACCAAACCTCCTATATGAAAAGCTCCTTCACCCGCCAAGTTAATCTGATTTGCGGTAAACATTATACAAACACCTACTCCTGTAAATATAAGAGGTATCATTGATTCTACAACATTACCGAAATATCTTGCTCTTTGGAACGGACCAAACATTAACTTTACAATCGCTGTAATCGGCTCGTCGCTGACTATTAAAATTATTAAAAACGACACACCCAGCGCTATCAGTATAGCCATAGCAGTTCTGAGTATATTGAGCTTAGTCGTGCTATTCATACATTATTCCCTCCAATGTTTCATCTTTTTTTATTCCAAGCATATATTTACCCAGCTCTTCCTCAGTAAGATTCTTAACATCGGTAAATACACCGGAAAACTGTCCCTTATAGATTACTGCCAATCTGTCGCTAAGTTCAAAAACCTCATTTAAATCAGCAGAAATAAGCAGTACAGCACAGCCCTCATCTCTAAACTGTATAATTCTTTTTCTTATAAATTCAGCCGCTCCTACATCTATTCCACGAGTAGGCTGATTAGCTATAATAACTCTAGGATTAGCCGAAAACTCTCTTGCTACAACTACTTTTTGTATATTTCCTCCTGATAGCATTGCAACATTTTGCTTATGCGATCGACATTTAATCAAATATTCCTCAATTAAATCCTCAGCTTTTTTTTCAATCTTTTTGGATTTTAGCATTATCTTTCCGGAATACTCTTCGTTATCATATTGATTAGAAAACATATTATCTAAAATACTCATATTTTTCGCACAGCCTAAGGTCATTCTATCTTCAGGTATATGAGCAAGATTTAAATTTCTGATATCTTTTATGCTTAAATTTCTGACATCTGAATTGAACAGATGAATATCTCCGCTATAATGCTTGTTAAGTCCTGTCAATGCTTCAATCAAATGTCCTTGTCCATTTCCTTCAACTCCGGCAATACCTAATATTTCTCCGGATTTAAGATCAAAGGAAAGATTATCAACTCTGGTTTTTCCTGTTGAGCCTTTAATTGTAAGATTTCTTACACTCATCGCAATCTCCCCGAGCTTTACAGGGTCTTTATCAAATTTTAAAACTACATCTCTTCCGACCATGAGCTTTGACATTTCATCGGTAGTAATATCCTTAACATAGTAAGTCCCTTTGCTTCTACCGTTTCTCATAATAGTCGCCCTATCGCATATTGCCTTGATTTCGTCAAGCTTATGAGATATAAATATAATTGTATGACCAAGCTCTCTTAATTTTTTTAGCTGAATAAAAAGCTCGTCAGTTTCTTGAGGTGTCAAAACAGCTGTAGGCTCATCAAGGATTAATATCTCTGCTCCTCTGTAAAGTGCCTTTAAAATTTCTACTTTCTGTTTAATACCTACCGGAAGTTCCTCCACTTTAGCGGTAACATCAATATCGAAATTATACTTTTGCGCAATTTCTTCCGATAATTTTACAGCCTCATTCATATCAATGAAAAATCCTGCTTTTTTTGGTTCAATTCCTAAAATTATATTTTCGGCAACAGTCAGTGAAGGAACAAGCATAAAATGCTGATGTACCATTCCTATACCCTTGCTGATAGCATCCTGTGGCGATTTAATGACAGTTTTCTCTCCGCGAAGAATTATTTCCCCTTGTTCCGGAGATTCTATACCAAATAAAATTTTCATGAGTGTACTTTTTCCTGCACCGTTTTCACCAAGCAAGGAATGTATTTCTCCATTTTCAAGCTCAAAGCTTACATCCTCGTTTGCTACTACACCGTTTCCATAAATTTTCATTATGTTTTTCATTTCCAAAACTTTATTCAAATAATCCACCTCTTTTTAATTAATAGCTAACAATTTTCAATTTCGCTATAATTATATTAAATTAAATCCTCTTAGACATTAATTAAATGACAAGCGAGAGCATTCTCTCGCTTGCCTGTAATCTAATTATTCTGACTTTTTAATTAAAGCTTTTATTTCATCATCAGTTTTACCGAATGAAGTATCAACAATTATTTTACCGGATGTTATATCCGCTTCCAATTGATCTATTGTAGTTCTTATTGACTCAGGAAGCATTGATTCGTAGTGCTCATCTTTAACTATTTCAACTCCGCCTTCAGCAAATCCCATTGATTCAGCTACCCCGTATGTAAGCTTTCCGTCTATATCATTCTTTATAGCTCTTATCAAAGAGTTACCAACGTTTTTAAGTGCAGATGTCGGAATATGTTCAGCCATATCAGGAAGTAAAGCTGCCTGATCTGAATCAACTCCGAATGCATATCTGTTAGCATCAACAGCTGCCTCTATTTGACCTAAACCTGCTCCTCCTGCAACGTTGTATCCTACGTCAACGCCGTTGTTGTACTGCATAAGTGCCAAGTCTTTTCCTGCTGCTGAATCATAGAAGTTTGTAACATAAGCTATTGCTACTTTAACCTCAGGGTCTACATATTGAGCTCCTTGGATATATCCTAATAAGAAGTCAAGTATAACTGCATTTTCCATACCGCCTAAGAATCCTATCAGTTTGTTGTCAGGATCAATCATCGGTAAGCTTGAATCTGTAGTCATTAAAGCTGCTGCCGCTCCAACCAAGAAAGATACTTCGTTTTGTTTATATAAAACATTGTATATGTTCTTAGGAACTTCTTCGCCTTCTGCAAATCTTCCTTTAAATGCTTCAAAATCAAACATTTCATCAAAGAATATAAATTTTTGTTCAGGGTATTTTTGAGCCGCATCTGCAAGTATACCTGCCATTTGCCATGTACCCATTATAATTACGTCATATTCTTTACTCTCACAGTAATCTTCTACTGTAGGCGCCCATTTAGACTCATCAGCCGGTGTAGCTCCCATTTCTTCAACTTTGAAATCAAATTTATCTTTTCCTAATTCATCTCTAAGTTTTGTTAATCCTGCATTAGATGAATCGAAGAAAGATTTGTCTCCTAAATTACCGTTTAATAACAGAGCAGCTTTATAACCGTCTCCTTTTTCCGACTTTCCGTCAGAACACGCTGTAATTGATAAAAGCATAGCTGCTATCAATACTATTGATAATATTCTTTTCATTTGTAATTCCTCCTATTGCTAATCTTTAGCTTTTAATTCGGAGTATAGCTTTGCTATACTCTGCATAAGTTTGTATGAAATATATAGTTTGTATATATTCTATACGTTATTATATCAAGCTTTTTTCAAAGCTTGTGTAATACTGTTTACCGTTTCATCCACCAATTCATCCAAGGTGATTTTTTCGTAGCCTCTCATGTAAGTCTCAAGCGTAGAAAATGCCTTATGTATAAGTCTTTTCGGAATGATGTCCATTCCTTTTTGAATCCCTATTATAGGCATAATCATACCGGCGTTGCAATCTACGTCTACTCCGCACATAGTTATGATTTTAAGAGTCTCTTCATAATCGCTGTCACCGTACATAAGTGCGATTATTTCGCAGCATATATTCGGATATGCGTGTATCCAGTTGTATTTGATATATTTTTGTTCACATTCATGTAAAGCATCATGCCAATCATCATACTTCATGCACTGGTCATATGCAAACTGCACTACGCTGTAATATTCTGAATCTTTAGGTATTGAATCTATGGTTAATTTAACAATTTCTTTTACATCATCACAGATATAAGCCAAAGAAACCATAATAGCGCTGAATACTTCTCCGATTATACCGTTGTTGGCATGTGAAATTTCTCCATCCTTCCAGGCAAGCTCTGCCGCAAGTCTCGGATTTCCGGGAGCAACCATTCCGCAAACAGCTCCCCTCATTTGCGCACCTATCCATTCATTAAACGGATTGTTGAAAGTTCCGCTTTCAGGAGGCATTAAACCCGCTCTTATGTTTCTTAAAGCAAATTCCTCGGCAGACCAACCGCTTGGAATCAATCCAATCCAGGCAAGTGCTATATCCTTTGATGTTACATCATATCCTTTGTCTTTAAAAGCATCTAAAAATGCAAGTTCAAAGGTTATATCGTCATTAAAGGTATTCGGCTCTCTGAGGTATTCTGTTACTTCACCGAAAGCCTCATATAAATTTTTCGAAGTATATCCTTCAACCATTGTTCCCATTGCTGCTCCTATTATCTGAGAAAGCCACGCAGCTCGGGTTTGGTCTTTGAATTTTTCAGTACTTATATCAACTTCTTCAGATTTTGGAAACTTAGCATTTTTAGCATATTCCTCAAAGTTGTCATACATTTTATAGTTCCAATAGTCTGAGTTTTCATTTTTCTTTGCATTTAAAAAGATATTTCGCATTTCAGCAGAGATTTTATGAAGATTTATAAAATCTCCTTCCTCATGGGCCTTAATTCCTCTATCAAGAAGCTCATAAGCCGCATCTACTTCATATCCTCGGTTTTCTAAAGCTTGAATCGCCGCCACCATAATTTTCTCAGGAGCACCGGAGCCCGGCACATTGCTTGCCCAATCTAATGCTATGCTGGCATCATAAAACTTTGAAACAGCTTTTAATGCTGTCCATGTTTGATCTTCCTCAGATAAAATTCTCGGCTTTGCGTTAGAATACAGATTATGTGCAATTTCCCACGCTCTCATATTAAGCCAGACCTAAGGCTATTTTCATCATATTTGTAAAGCCTTTTTCTCTTTCTTCAGGAGTTGTTTCCTGATGATTTACTATAGAGTCCGAAACTGTCAATATAGTCAGTGCATTAACTCCTGCAACGGCAGCGTTGCAATATAGAGCAAAGCTTTCCATCTCAGCTGCCAAAACTCCCATTTTAGCCCATTTTTTCCACGAATCCGCTTCTGCATTATAGAAAATATCAGATGACAAAATATTTCCTACGACAGTTTTTATGTTGTTTTCATCAGCAATTTGCTTTGCTCTTGATAATAAGTCAAAAGAAGCTGTAGCCGAATATGTTCCCGGCAAATTATACTGATGTGCATAGTTTGTATCTGTGCTTGAACCCATTCCTAAAATAATATCATATAAATTTAATTTAGCATCCATAGCTCCGCAAGAGCCAACTCTAATTAAATTTTTCACTCCGTAAAAATGTATCAGTTCATAAGAATAAATCCCTATTGAAGCACAGCCCATACCTGTTCCCATAACAGATACTCTCTTTCCGTCATATGTACCCGTATATCCGAACATATTTCTGACTGCATTAAATTGTACTACATCCTCTAAAAAATTTTCAGCTATAAATTTAGCTCTGAGAGGATCTCCCGGAAGCAGTATAGTTTCCGCTATATCTCCTTTTTTTGCGCTATTGTGAGCAGTAGTCATATAATATCTCTCCTTTTAATATTTTACATCTATGAAATGCATAGGGTTCTATACATTGCATAGAGTTGGCACTGTTTTCATCAAAATAAGAAAGTTATTTCAATTTTCTTGCACAGAGCCCTACTAACTTTTCCACAAAAAATTACATAAAGACAAATAAAATGCCTAGCTTAAAACCAAGCATTATTATAATGAAATTATATTTGTATTATTACCCTTTGTCAACAAAAAATGCAAGTTTCAGTTTGAATTTATTCAATTTTCAATATTTGTAATAAATGTCATCTTTCGTCAAACCACGTTCACTATTACGGCAATAAAACTTATAATTTCTTACTGCATACTATATGATATATCAGCACCTACTGTCTGTAATTTTTCCACTATATCAGCATATCCTCTTTTAATATGATGAACTTCGGAAATTTCTGTTTCGCCTTCAGCCACCAGCCCTGCCAATACCAAAGCTGCACCTGCTCTTAAATCGGTAGCTCTGACCTTAGCACCTGTCAAGCCGTTTAAACCATTTACAACAGCAGTATTTCCTTCTATTTTAATATTTGCCCCCATTCTTAAAAATTCGTTGGCATGCATGAATCTATTTTCAAATATAGTTTCATTTATAATACTTGTTCCATTTGCTAGGGACAATAAAAGCATGAACTGAGCCTGCATATCAGTCGGAAATCCCGGATAAGGCAAAGTTTTAATATCTGTGGAATTAATTATCCCTTTAGATCGAACTACCACACTGCTGTCATTTTCAATAATTTCAGCCCCTACTTCTCTTAGCTTGGCTATAACTGGCTGAACATGTGCCGGAATAACATTATCTATATGAAGCTCTCCGCCTGTTAAAACAGCTGCAACCATATATGTACCAGCTTCTATTCTGTCCGGAATTATAGTGTACTCTGTGCCATGAAGCTCCTCAACACCGGTTACTGTAATAGTTTTTGTTCCGGCTCCTTCAATTTTTGCACCCATACTGTTTATAAAATTCGCTAAATCCACTATCTCAGGCTCTTCAGCACAATTTTCAATTACAGTTTTGCCTTTAGCTCTGCAAGCAGCCATCATTAAATTTTCCGTAGCTCCTACGCTCGGAAAATCCAAGTATACATGATTTCCTGTTATACCCTCTGTTTCAGCCTGTATATATCCTCTGTTTGAATTTATATTTATATTTAAATTTTTAAAGCCCTTTAAATGTAAATCTATAGGTCTTGTTCCGATGGCACAGCCTCCCGGCATTGAAACTCTAGCTTTATTTACTCTTGAGAGCAAAGATCCCATTACTAAAAACGATGCTCTCATTTTGCTTATTAAATCATATGGTGCTTCGTAATTTGTTATATTTTCGGCATGAATTTCTAAAGAATTATCATCCAGTCTATTAATTTTTGCACCCAGCTTTGAAAGTAAATTACACATTACATTTACATCTTCAAGTTTTGGTATTTCATGCAATATACATTTATCCTTTGTCAGAAGTGAAGCCGCTAATATAGGCAAAATTGAATTTTTAGAGCCGTTGACTTTAAGATGTCCGTTTAAAGCTCCACTTTTTTTTACTATTATTGTTTCCAAGGTACTCTCCAATCTATAATTAACACATTAATTTTTAAATTTAGCTTTAATATTTTATCATTTCTTTTCATATAATACAATTACTTTTTTAAGTAATTGCAGTGTTAAGATTATACATAATTGAAAAATTGTCTTTAATTTTCCTAAAATATATTGGCAAATTAAAGACAATTCAGTTTAATTATATGCGATTTTTATAGTTCCTTGAGTTTTATAGAAGGAGTATCATTTTCTGTTGACATTGATTCCGCCGCTCACAGTTTCTATATCAAATTTTGCTTTACCATTTTTATAAACAGCTTCTTTTTTTGTTATGCTCACTTCAAAATCACATTTGAATTTTCCGCTCACAGAGTCATATCTAACAGTAAATCCGTCATTTTCCGGAAGGAAAATATCTACACGTCCACTGACAGCCTCAGCATCAATTCCTCTTGGACAATTTTCCAAATCTAATACTAAATCACCGGAAACAGATTCAAAATCTACAGAATCAACATTCGCATGCACATTCATATCACCGCTTACTGTTTCAACATCCAGCTTATCGCTTATGAGATTTTTTATAGTTATATCACCCGAAACAGCTTCTATTGAAACCTTATCTGCTTTCAAAGCATCTATTTCAACTGACGCTGAAACAACATCCAATGTAAATTCATTTAAGTTGTTTTCACCGGATGAAGGCATTCTTATAACTAATGTCTTATTGAGGTAATTATTAAAAGAAATAATGCTTTTATACGGTTTTTTGAATTTAATCTTCAGTGTTCCGTTTTCGGCCAGATATCTCATTTTGTTATCTTCGCTTAAATTTGATGATGATTCCTCATAAAACTGAATACTGTCTCCATCGTATTCCTCTATTCTGACTTTACCGGATATCCAATCTATGTCTATATTTTTGATATCTTTTACATTAACGGTGTCCTCGGCAACAGAATATTTGTTTATATTCTCAAAACTATATCCGGAAAAATTTATGTTAAAACCTCTCAAAGCTCCTAAATTCATTCCATTTCCGTTTATTACATTTACTAAAACTACAGTCAAAAATATTGCTATTACAGACCAGGCTATTATCCTTATAATTGCTGAAGTTTTCATTGATGTTTATCTCCTTTTAAATCATATGCCGCTTTTATAATTGAGGTCACAGCACTTGAAATCAGAAAAACAACCCATGTTATATGCCATGCACCCGTTAAAAAACTTAAGATAAAATATACAGCCAGAGTCAAAGACCAAATTGCTGAAAATATTGCTGCTAAACCTTTATTACCTCTATTTTCTTTCCATTCCTTAAATTCTTTAAATTCTTCCACTATAGTATCATCTATCTTAGTATACTTAGGCTTAGACATATTGTTGTATATAATCAAAGCTGTTGCAACAGCAACTACTACAAGCAGAAAAACCACGCTTAAAAGACTTCCGTCCGAAACGATAATAGGAATAACAGACATTATATACATTGCCACCGATACGGCAGTAATTATAGCAGAACGCTTTCGTATCTTTTCTGTCTCCTCAAGAGAATGATTTATTCTGCTTTCCGGTCCTCTTTTAAGACTCTCAATAAGCTCTCCGACCTCACCCACGCTTGCGACAGCAATATTGTATGCGGCTTCTTCAGTCTTTCCTTCCGACAATAAATCATTGTATTTATCGGTAATATTTTGTAATATTTCTTCTTTTAGCTCTACGGTCTTTTTAGTCTGAGGGGCTTCCTCAAATAAAATATCAATATATTTACGAAGTCTGTCATTCATTTTTTTTACTCTCCTCATCTATTAATTTATCAATAATTTTTTTTGCAATTTCCCATTCCTTTTTCAACTTATCATAAGTTTTTCTGCCTTCGCTGCTTATTGAATAATATCTTCGTCTGGCTCCGGTATTTTCATCTCCCCAGTAGGATACTATACACCCGTTTTCCTCAAGACGCCTGAAAGCTGTATATAGTGTTGCTTCCTTCAGTTCATATTGATTGTCTGTTTTTTGCTGTATTGCCCTATTTATTTCGTACCCGTAGCTGTCTGCCTTGAGAAGATGAGCAAGAATAATTGTATCCGTATGACCACGAATTAAGTCAGAAGCAATTGACATTTAAACGCACATCCTTTCTTTAAAATATATATTTTATAATTATATATACATTATAACTCCTTATACCTCATCTGTCAAGGTATATAAAATAAAAAAATACATACAATTTATAAATGGTATGTATCTATAGATTTTAATATTATCAAAAAATAAAAAAAGGAAAAGCATTTTTTCTCTTTAGGATTAGATAGTTTTAAGACAAAAGTTTATAAAGGGGGACGTTATATAAAAGTTTGTTTGTTCGCTTTTCCTTTTTCTTAATGTTATTATTTGTATAATTTAAAATATTATACATAAAATTTTTCTAATAAATAAAAAAAGTGAACTACGTTCACTCTAGGGAAGAATCGGAACGATTCTTCATTTATCTGATAGGAAAAAAAACTTTCCTATCAGATAAAAATAATCCAAGCTTCACACAGCTATGGAACTAATATTTTTAATGCTTTTGTTTCTGTTGAAATTTTAAGAGGCATATTCCCTCCAAGTTCTCCGTCAACATCCACTACCAATTTTTTATCCAATGATTCGATTAATATGTTATTCGCCTGCAAATATTTAACTTTAGGATGCTTTACATGCTGCCCGTTGAATACTCCGGTAAATATCTGAATCAAATCTGTATATGAGGATTTTTCAAATATTACAATATCTAATAAGCCGTCATCAAATTTAGCATCAGGACATAGGTACTTAAATCCTCCCGCACCGGGTGTGTTGTTTATCAAAAACAGATGTGTATCCACTTCATATACCTTGTCATCCACAGTAAATTTAATTTCATATGTATTGACAAGCTGATCCGGAATTTCTAAAAATGCGTGGAAATAATAAGCATATCTCCCGAACATGGTTTTTTCATCTATTGAAACAGTATGTGGTATATTTGTAAATATCCCTCCGCTTACAACATTAATAAAATACTCACCGTTAATTTTTCCCGCATCAACCTCTTTAAATTTCGGCTCCTTAAACATCCTTGAAAATTTATCGGCTGTTTTAGGTATTTTAAGTTGTTCAGCAAAATCATTTATCGTTCCTGCCGGCAAAATAGCAAGATTTGTCCTGTTTTTACTTTTCATTATTCCGTTTACAACTTCATGAACTGTACCGTCGCCGCCGCAGGAAATAATCATATCGTATCCGTCATCACATGCTTCTCTTGCCTTATTCATCGCATCGTTTTTACGCTTTGTAGCGTAAAAGGTAAATTCAACGTCATCTCTATCCATTACTAATCTGGCCATTTGAAAAGCTCTGCTTGCTGCCTCTTCTTTGCCGGATGATGGATTATATATAAGCTTATATCTTTTCATAGACAAATCACCTTTAAATATTTTCATTATTATTTAAAAATCTTTAACCCTATTTTTATATATTTATATATATTTAACAAATATTCTAAAAATATTTATATACAAGTTTTAATTTTTCTCTTCTTCCTCGCTGGATTCTATTTCTTCATTTGTTCTCGTCAAATCATTCCATATTGTATTAACATACTCAACACACTCAAAATACTTTTGAGTAATAATATTCATAGGTATTCCCAGCTGGTCTGCATATATAGTCATATTTTTCCAGTCTGCTTTCTCATATGCTAAAATAAGCATATACAAAATACCGCATCTTCCTTCCTGCTTAGTAAGAGCAAGCTTTATTTCATCAGATACAGATATTTCCGTAAGCGCTTCTTCTAAAGAAACCTCCATAAGCGAGCCCAGCGTAGAAAACATTCCTATAAGATATGCTTCTGATTTTGATATAGGCATATCCTTAGCAAAATGAAGCAGTTCCGCACAGAAATTTGCTCTCAGGAAGGAAATTCTGATTAGTTCTTCAGGCATACTTCCGTCATCCTGCTTAAAGCTAAGCAAATATATCCACTGCTTTAACTGACCCAATCCTAAAATAACCAATGCCTGTTTTACTGATTTAGCTCTGTGTCTTAATGCAAAGTATGCTGAGTTTACTAATTTCAATAGAGAAAATGTAAGCGAAACATCTCTTGAAATTATGATTTCGATTTCATCAACATTAGGCTCATCCTTTGTAACCGCAACCATCAGTTGGAAAAAGTTGCTCTGCATATGATTAAGCTTATGCACTGTAGTCGGCAGCACTTCCGCAACATAGGAGCCCTGCATATATGTAAAGCCTAATTCTCGTGCAAGATTAAATGTTTCTTCATCATTAACATTATAAGCAATTATATCCTTATTAAAGCTTTTGCCTATATTCACTATATTGGATAAGGACTCTTTATTTCCTGAAAGGTTTACCTTTATAATATCCACCACATCTAATATCGAAAAATATCTTAGTGCAAATTCAAATCCGTTTATTGCTATGCTATATCCTTTTTTCTTATATTCATAAACTTGGCTTTGTGCCGAAGGATTAATAATCGTATCATCATCTATCTGAATTACAAGCTTTTGAGGTGAAAATATTTTAGGTATGTTTCTTAATAATAAATTCGGTGTAAAGTTTATAAATGCCATTTTACCGTCTAAGAATCTGTCACTGTCAAATTGGATTAAGAAATTTTCAATTGCAGACGCTGCTTTAACATCAGAGTTTTCATTTTGAGAATTACCCATTTTTTCCTGATACAATATCTCATAACCCAAGACATCCTGTTTTTCGTCCAAAATAGGCTGCCTTACAATATATGCTTGCATATTATTAAACCTCTCTTTATCTATAATGTATTATTAATTTTATATTTATATTTAGTTGTATTTATTAATTATATAACATTTTTCCATTATATACAACTACAAACTCTTTTGCAATTATTTCGTCAATCATCTCATATTAAGTATTTCGACATTTTTATATAATATTTTAGTAAATATCTATATATATTTTTTATATTGACAAAACAAGGTCATATATGTTATTGTAAACCTTGTAATAATTATAGGTTTACAAGGAGTTAAAATGAACATAAAAACAAAACAATTAGTACTCTATTCGTTATTTGCGGCACTCACAGCAATACTTTCTCAAATTTCAATACCTTTGCCATTTACACCTGTGCCGATAAACTTGGCAACGCTTTCTGTTTTATTATCAGGAGCAATTCTTGGCAAAAATGGAGGTATAATCAGTCAGCTCGTATATGTCTTATTAGGAGTAATAGGTTTGCCTGTCTTTGCAGGATTTTCATCAGGAATCAGGATTATTCTGGGACCTACAGGCGGATATATTATAGGATATATCGTTGCGGCATTTATAGTAGGTATGATTACCGAAAGATATACAAAAAGCTTAATGACTTATACAATATCAATGGTCTTAGGAATAATAGCCTGCTATATATTAGGAACAGCATGGTTTATGTATGTAACAGGCAGCAGTCTGGTCACAGCACTTACAATGTGTGTATTCCCATTCATAATAGGAGATATAATAAAAATAGCCGTGGGATCATTCTTAGCCAAGCGATTAAGAAAAATAATTTAACACCGGCATAACAAAAAAATTATACCGCATAATATTATGCGGTATAATTTCAGGCTGTCGACATTTAATATACCGACAGCTTTTTTAATTGGTTTTTTTGGTTTTAGTATGTTATAATTATGAGAATGAAAAAAATTTATATTTTGTGAGGTGCTCTATGGGTTTTAACGTAACAGCATTTTTATGCACGTTGGGTTGTTGCCTGATATCAATTGTCATTGCCAGTAAATCCCAGACCAAGGATTATCAGGAATGGTTTGACAGCCTGAAGCACCCGGATAACGCATTGCTGTCGAGAATAATGCGTTATTTAGGTGTTATTGTCTATCTGATGTTTGGCTTTATTTTATACAATGTTATTGTAAACAACGATATTGTTTCCATAGTCCTGACGGTTGTTGTTATCCTACTGTTGGGCTTATCCCCTTTATTACTCCAAAAAACAAAAAATCTGAAAGTGTTTTTCTATGCCATGCTCATATTCCCCGCTATTCTGCCGGTATTGGCATTCTTTTTACTGCAAATCAACCTTGTCTTTGCAATACTGGTCATAGCATACTTTTTATGGATATTATACGAGATGTCATACTTTTACCGTCTTATGAAGCTGAACAAATAGTGTTTTAGAACGCACATTATAAGCATTTTCTTCGTTATCATACTCCCATTAACAATAGATGTTTAGGGTATATTACAGAAGAAAGGCTTTTTTAAGAAACACGAGTTTGTTTATGATGAATACTATGATTGCTATATTTGCCCTAACAATGGAATCTTGAAATATTCCACTACTAATCGTGAAGGTTACAAAGAATACAAGAGCACCCCCGAAAAATGTATAGACTGCGCGTTCCTCAAACAATGCACGGAAAGCAAAAACCATGTGAAGCTCGTCGTTCGCCATGTTTGGGAGGAATATCCCGAAAAAGCCGAAGATATACGGCACACCACAGGCAGTAAGGAGCTTTATGCGCTAAGAAGCCAAACCATTGAACGGTTTTTTGCAGATGCTAAAGATCATCACGGTATGCGCTATGCAAAACATAGAGGTTTATACAGAGTAAAGATGGAGTTAAACCTCTTATTTGCGTGCATGAATTTAAAGAAACTGGCAAACAGGCTGTGGAAGAAGGGTCTAATCCCTTCATTTTTACGATCATTTTCATCAATTCTTGAAGTTTTTGAGAAAATGTTTTATAAAAATCAAACAGCTTCTTGATTTTAGTAATCAAAAAGCCGTTTGTCGACAATCTGAAATTATACCGCATAATATTATGCGATATAATTTTTTTATTTTTTTATATTAGTTATTATCTTAGCTATTTCTGCCCTGGTTATCTCCTTATAAGGCTTGAATGAATTATCCGGAAATCCGTTTAATACAGAATTGGCTACACAGAAATCAATATATTTTTTTGACCACCTGTCCTCGCTTAAATCATAAAATTCTTTTTTAGGTCCAACAGCATATCCCTTCAATGCTCTATACAGACTAACCGCTACTTCCTCTCTTGTTATATAGCCTTTTGGGTTAAAGTAATTGTTATTACCTTGCATTATTCCATAGGAATACAAAGTATTTATATAGTTATATGCCCAATTGGACGACTTCACATCATTGAAAATCGGCTTATTTACAATAACACTCCCATATCCGAAAACTCTGCATATAACTGCCGCAAATTCTTCTCTTGTCATGTAGTTTCCCGGTCTGAAGCTGTTAATATCCATACCTGTCATATATCCCTTAACCGTAACTTCTTTGATTACATCTTCAGCCCATGTATTTTTGGTATCCTTGTAATAGATACCGTTAAGCCAGTTTTTATAATTGCTCCATATAGAAGTATCCTCTTGTGATAATGCCCAAGCAGCACTTCCCTGCAAATTATATTTTTCTACAAGAATCAATTTTTCTTTAAATGACTTTTCATCCTCATAATACATAATATAATTACCGGCAGAGAATCTCTTTCCTGAAAATGAATATGTAGATTCTATATTGCCTACAGAAAATTTTAAATAAGGTGTTCTGTTATATGTATCGTAATACTCAGAAACATTAAACGTCGATTTTATACTTTTTACGGTTTTAAGAGTAACCGCGTCTCCGCCGATTACTTCCTTGTCATTCCAGTATCGTCCGTAAAAGGGTACTCCCAATACGATTTTTTGCGAAGATACGTATTTCAGCATAGTCTTAATACTGTTTTCAACAAATACATATCCTGCTACAGGTCCGGGCTTTGACCCGGGATAGCTTTGATCGTAAGTCATAATTATAAAAGTATCTAAAAGATTATCCAGCTTATTATAATCGTATGAGCCCTGCCAATCCGTCTTTATATCATTCGGATTCGCTGCAATTGCCATCGATAGTTCTTTACCCGCAGGCATTACAGCCCGAAGGTATTCTGTAAACTGAACCAAATTTGCCTTATCATCAGCAGTCAAATTCTCAATATCAATATTAACTCCATCCAAATTATATTCTTCAATTATTCTGACAACCTCATTACAATATGCTACATAATTACTGAGCGCTTTTCTTCCCAGTTCTCTGTCAAAATGATTGCTTATGTACGGAATGACCTTGATCCCCTCTTTGTGCATGTCCTTTACAAATTGCTTATCAATGACATTGCTTATTTCTATTCTGCCATCACTTTTTATATTGAACAAATTCGGCAATACAACGTCAATTGAATTATTAGCACTGTTTATATAGTTTTTATAATCCTTCATTGTACCCCTGTAAAGATATGCCATATTTACTCTTCTGTCGGCAAATACAATTTTGTTTATACTTATAAGCAACACAAAAAACACAAGCGTCAAAACTATTCTTTTTATTCTTTTTTTCATATGTAATCTCCGATGTGTAAAATTATATAATTCATATATGAATAGAGCCATTTTTAATTACTTTATGCGATAAATAACAATATTACAAGGCACTATATATGGAAATAAAAGAATATATTAAGTTTACTTGAAAATATATAAATAAATCGCATTTTCAACCAATAATTCATAGGTAAAAATGCGATTTGAATTTTATTATAATAACGGAGATAGCAGTCTTGATATAGACTCCTTAAATCTTATTATGATTCCTCTTTGCAGATATATCTCGTGAGTCAGCTGCAAGGAATAATTTGCATCTTCTTCAAAAATTCTTTTGAGCTCGGATGATTTCATTGTGTCATATATTATTGCTATAACCTCAAAATTAAGCTTAAAACTTCTTACATCAAAATTCGCTGTTCCGACAGATGATACTACACCGTCAATTACTACTGTTTTGGCGTGCATAAATCCGTTTTCATATGTATAAACCTTAACTCCGTATCTTAAAAGCTCACCTACATAATAATATGTAGCCCAATATACAAACATATGATCCGGCTTATTAGGTATCATTATCCTTACATCTACGCCTGATAAAGCCGCAATTTTTAGTGTCTCCATGACACTTGCATCAGGCGCAAAGTACGGAGTTTGAATATATATGCTCTTTTGTGCCGAACTGATCAGCTTTACATAATTTTGCTTGATGGTTTCATCCGTTTCATCCGGTCCGCTTGTGACAATTTGTATAGCGGCATCACCATCCACCTCTTCCTCTGTCATTTGAGGAAAATATTTAGGCTGGTAATTTATGTCCTCCCTGGTAGCATTGCCCCAATCAAGAAAAAATCGTCTTTGTAAATCTGTAACGGCGGCTCCTATTATCTTTATATGAGTATCTCTCCAATAGCCGAATTTTTTATTAAGCCCTAAATATTCATTTCCGACATTGAAGCCTCCCACGAATCCGATTCTTCCGTCTATAACTACTATTTTTCTATGGTTTCTGTAATTAATTTTAAAATTCAGGTGCTTAAAAAAGCTTGAGAAAAATCTGCCTATTCTTCCTCCTGAATCGAGGAGCCCTTGTATATCTTTTTTCCTTAGCTTTCTCGAGCCTAATGAATCGTACAAAAGTCTGACTTCAACTCCCTCTTTTGCCTTCTTTTCAAGAAGTGCTATAAGCTTCTTTCCTAAATCATCATTTTTTATTATATAATATAAAACATGCACGCTTTCCTTTGCATTTTCTATACATTTGAAAAGTTCATCAAACTTTTCGTGTCCGTCGGTAAAAATTTGAACATCATTGTTTTGAGTAAAAAATGATTGGTTTCTAAACAAGTTCATTTTAATTATGTCTCTATGATCTTCGATATTTTTATCCTTAAAGACCAATTTTCCCGAACTGAAATTTTCCTGCTGAACTCTTAAAAAGTCTCCGAATGTCCTCTTTGCATTAGCTTTCATAGTAAAAAGCTTTTTTCTGCTGAAATTTTGAGACAACAAAAGATACAGGAAAAATCCTACTCCCGGAAGCATTAGTAAAACTAAAAGCCATGCCAATGTTGCCGTGGAATCTTTTCTTTCCATAAATATAATTACAAAAGATAAAACTATATTTAACAAATATGCAACCGTAATTGCTCCAAATGTATCAAACATTCTAATTATCCTACCCTTTATATAATAGTATATATCTTTAGTATATAGTTTAATTGCACACCTCAATTATGTCAATATTTAATATTTTGTGCCGATAATCAATAAAAATTACATAATTTTTTACTTTGTCAATAAAATATTTTCCATTATGGAACTTGTAAAGTTTATATGATATAATATGCGTGTCCTCAATCTGATTGAGGTTGCATATTTCAAATGGAGAGTGGTGAACAAATTGCAAATAGCTATATGTGATGATGATAAACTTCAATTGGATTTATTAAAAAAATACTGCATTACTTGGCTTGGCAAAAACAAGATACAGTCTGATATAAACACATATTTGAGTGCAGAATCCTTCTTATTTGCATACGAAGATAATAAAAACTACGATATACTGCTTTTAGATATTCAAATGAAGGAGCTTGACGGTATTTCCCTGGCTAAAAAATTAAGAACAATCGGAGATAAAGTGTCAATAATTTTTATAACAGGAGTCAGTGATTTTGTTTTTGATGGATACCATGTTCAAGCAATTGATTATATTCTGAAACCTATTGAGCAAAAAAAACTTGAAGCTGCTCTTGACAGGGCTTACGAAAACATCAGAAAATCAGAGCCTCATGCTTTGTTTCAAATAAATAACGAAATTGTCAAAATAAATGAAAAAGATATATTCTATATAGAAAGTATCGGACATAAAACTGTTTTCTATACCTCAGGCGCTAAATATGAGGTAAAAAAAGGTATAAGCACAGTTGAAAATGAACTAAGTCAAAACTTTTTTTATAAATGCCACCGCTCATATATAGTTAATATTCTTCATATAGATTCTATTTCTAAAACAGATGTAAAAATTAACAACACTGTTGTACCTATAGCAAGAGGAAAATGGGATGAGCTCAATAAAGCTTTTTTAAATTATTACAGAGGTGAAATGTGCAAGCTGTAACTTTTAATATAATTTTAATTTTAGTTTATTTTTATTATATATATAATATCGGGGAAATACATAAAGGAACGGTAAAAAACGCTGTAGCACTGGTATTGTGTATCTTTGCCATATTAATTTTCTGTCTGCTCAGATACGAGTTTGCGGCCTGGATATTAATATCCTTAATTATGCTGCTTTTTGATTTGTTTTATGATGAAGAGCCATTCGTTATACAATGGAAAAAAGTTGTATCATATGGCATAGCCGTTGCGTCAATGCTTGCTGTAAACAAATTTTTCAGCACCCTTTCATATATGATGATTTATGAAATAATAATTTTATTTTGCTTTATAGTATTATCAAGGCAAAGAAAATGTTTAAATCCTATAAACGGCATCCTTGTTGGTTTGACTTATTTAATAATTATTACAGCTACTTACATATACGAGAGCACTATTATAAATCTGATAATGTTTTTGCTGTCCTCACTAATATTTTTAATACTTGAGGTTATATTTAAAAACTATCAAACAAGCTTTGAAAAGAATACAAGATATTTTCAACAAAATGTCCTTCATAATCAATATGAGGAAATAAAAAATATCTATATTAACATGCGAGGCTGGAGACATGACTATCACAGTCATTTGCAGACTATAAAGGCTCATTTGGCACTTAATCAGCTTGACGAGGTGCAAAAATATCTGTTAGAACTGGAAAAGGACTTAAGCCGCGTAGATTCCTATGTAAAATCAGGAAATTTAATGGCAGATGCCATATTAAACAGCAAGATATCAATAGCTGAAAATAAGAATATAAATGTGATATGTAAAGCAGAGCTTCTGGAAAATGTTATTATAACAGATATTGATATGTGCGTAATTTTAGGAAACCTGCTTGACAATGCAATTGAATCCTGTATGAAAATCGAGGAAAACAAAAGATTTATAAGAATATACATTGCGGTAATGAAAAAACAGCTATACATGTCAATTCAAAACTCTGCCAAAGAAGAGCTTGATTTCAACGAAAGAAATTATATTTCAACTAAGCGGGGAGAACATGGTCTTGGAATGAAGCGTGTTAAAATTCTGGTCGACAAATACAATGGCTACTTAAATTTACAAAACGAACCCGGTATATTCGCAAGCGAGCTGACAATACCGATAGAGTGAAAAAAGTGAACTGTGTTCACTTTATGGAAGAATCGTTCCTATTCTTCATAAAAAACATTTCGTGCACGATTTAATACAATTCGTGCATTATTTTTTTATATAAGCTTTTATTTATTATAATTAGCTTGATGGTAAATAGAATACTATCTATGATGCCGCTTCAATGTATATGTATAACTATACATTTGCAGTCGAGACTATGGCATAATGGGAGGTTAAAGTGAAAAACAAAAATTTTTTATTAAAAAATATAATCTATACCTGGAAAAAGGTTAAGGATTATAAAGAAATCAAATTATACTTTTTATCTTTAGGAATCATTTTTCTATCCGTCATAATACCATTTTTGACAATGGCTCTTCCCAGCGTTGTAATATGGTTATTGATTAAAGAGGTTTATTTTCTTAATACCTTGATGATTATTATGGGCTATGCTTTACTGCTTCTCATATTAAATTATTTAAATACGGTTTTGGATTCAAACTCAAAAATCTCAGTGTTTATGTGCAGACTGAAAGCAGGATATGACATTAATCATAAAATATTAACTACAGATTTTGTTAATATTGACAGACAGCAAAAGAAAACTGAAATTGAAAAAGCGCTTATTGCCGTATATCAAAATGATGATATCGGATTTCCCGCGCTGCTGGAAGGCTCAAGAAGCTTTATCATCAATATTATGCTGTTGATATTATATGTTTTTTTCGCAGCAAAGCTCAATTTTTTTATAATGATATTGCTGATTGTCTCTCCTGTTATAAGCATGTATGCACATTCTAAAAATATAAAATGGTTAATGGATAATGATAACGGCAGGGTCGCTATAAATAAAAAAATAAGATACTTAAGAACACAATCTATAGACCTGAAAAACGGCAAAGACATAAGACTTTATAAAATACAAAACTGGTTTGTTGATTTATACTACAGTTTAGTAAATTTATATGTTAACTGGTACCAAAGGGAATATAGAAGATACTTTTTTACAGACCTGCTCGGGAGATTTATGTCTTGCATACAAAATATTATCGTATACGGATATCTTCTGTACAATGTGATGAACGAAATGGATATAGCGTCATTCGTTCTGTATTTGGGTGTTGTCTCAGGTATCGGAGGGTTTATAAAAATGTCATTCGATAAATATGCCTATATGCAGAAAAATAACATCCACGTACAAAACTATTTAAACTTTATGTCAAGCCAAGAATTCAGCAATCGTGATGATGGTATAAAGCCTGAAGAAAACACGACACATGAATTAAGGTTTGAAAATATCAGTTTTAGATATCCTGATTCAGACAAAAATTTATTAGATAATCTCAATCTAACAATAAAAAAAGGGGAAAAGCTTGCAATAGTGGGTGAAAACGGAGCAGGAAAAACAACTCTTATCAAAATATTGTGCGGTCTATATCAGCCTGACAGCGGAAATATATTTATAGATAATATTAATTCCAAAGATATAAATATATATGACTATTACAAAATATTCAGTGTTGTATTTCAGGATATATTTGCTATTGCCTACACTATTGCTCAAAATATAGCATGTACATCCAATGATAATATAGATTATGAAAAACTTAATAAGTATATAAAATTAGCAGGACTTGAAGAAAAAATAAATTCACTTCCCAAAAAGGAACAGACAAATATGCTTAAAGAATTTGACGATGATGGTATAGTATTTTCGGGAGGCGAAATGCAAAAGCTTATGCTGGCAAGAGCCTTGTACAAGGATAGTGCTGTTATAATCTTAGACGAGCCTACAGCAGCTCTCGACCCTATAGCCGAAAGTGAAATGTATGAAAAATACAATACATTAATCAATGACAAAACAAGTATATTTATATCTCACAGGCTAAGTTCCACACGTTTTTGCGACAGGATACTTTTTATGAAAAATGGGAAGATAGTTGAAACCGGAACTCACGATGAGCTTATGAAGCTCGGAAAAGAATATGCTAAAATGTTTGAAATACAAGCACATTATTATCAAAAGGAGGTATGCTAAATGCTTAAAAAATTATCAAATTCTTTATCCTTTCACAAGGATGGATTTAAAACTCTGAAATTGATACACAACGCTGATTCTTCTGCCGTACCTTTATTTATATTAAATTCTATTGTAAAATCACTATATCCTTTTATAAATATTTTTTTATCGGCATATATAATCGACTCAATTATCGCAAAAGACTTTAACTCAACTGTTATATTTATTGCTGCTTTGATTTCGGGAAATTTGATATTTGGGATTTTATCCGATAAGTTGAAACAAGTATGTGAGGTTAAAGCAATAAAAGTAAATCAACATGTTCAGATATCTATCAGAAAGCACGCACTGGAGATGGATTATGAGACTCTGGAAATACCAAAAACATTGGAAATTATAAATTCTGCTGATTTTTCAATGCAGCACAGGGGAGGATTCGGATATTTAATAAGCAATTACGGTTTATTACTTGAATCAATAATATCTATATTTACATCGATAATTATAGTTATAGATTTATGCTTAAAGCTGCCTGTCAGTGAGCATATATATTTAAATATGATATCTTCCGTACCTGTATCATTCGTTATTATGTTCGTATTTATGTTTATAAATGCTTACACAAATTTATCATTGGCTAAATACTTTAATGATAAAAGCTTGATTTTGTTTGAAAAGCAGATGAAAAGTGAAAGGCGATTTTCCTATTTTTTAAATCAAATAATTATGGATTTTTCAAAGGGAAAGGTTATACGTTTATTCAATATGGCAGATATGATAGAAAATGAAGAAAAAGACTATAATTTATTTATGTCCAACGCTATATTGTCTGAATTATATTCACTTTTAAAAAAGCAGGCATATACAAATTCACTAATCAGTGGGTTTTCAATTTTCTTTGCATATACTTTCGTTGTACTGAAAGTTTTGGCTGATGCGATAAGCATAGGCGCATTAACTAAGTATATAGGAGCAATCTCTCAGCTTAACAGTGCTATCATACAATTTATAACGTACAACGATGAAGTTCGTGTTCAATGTAATTTTATGAAATACTACAATGAGTTTATGGGAATTGAAAATAAACGCCATACGGGAACTATACCTGTCGAGAAAAGAAATGATAATATCTATGAAATAGAATTTCATGATGTTTCCTTCAGCTACCCCGGACGTGACGAAAAGGTACTTAATCGTGTATCATGCAAGCTAACTTTAAAGGATAAAATAGCCGTTGTAGGAAAAAACGGTGCGGGAAAAACAACTTTTATAAAGCTCTTATGCAGGCTTTATGATCCGACGGAAGGATATATAAGCTTAAACGGTGTGGACATAAGAAAATACAGCTACCTTGAATATCTGAGCCTGTTCGGAGTAGTGTTTCAAGACTTTAATCTCTTTGCCTTTCCGCTTGACCAAAACGTCTCGGCAAGCATGACACCTGAGGAAGAGAAAGTCTGGAAATGTCTTGAATTATCGGGTATAAAGGAGAGAGTTGAGGAAATGTCCGAAAAAATTAAAACTCCTTTATATATGTATGATGAAAACGGAATTGAAATAAGCGGCGGAGAAGCACAAAAGCTTGCTATAGCAAGAGCTTTGTACAAGGATGCTCCTTTTGTCATACTCGATGAGCCTACAGCGGCACTTGACCCTATAAGCGAGTATGAAATATATTCGAGATTTAATGAGCTTGTCAAGGATAAAACAAGCATCTATATCTCGCACAGAATGAGCAGCTGCAGATTCTGTGATGATATAATCGTATTTGATGAAGGAAAAATAATTCAAAGAGGCAGCCACGACGAACTCATAGCTGATGAAGATATGCTATATGCAAGTCTTTGGAATGCTCAGGCAAAATACTATGTATAAAGAGCGAAACTCGTTTCGCTCTATGGAAGAATCGGAACGATTCTTCATTTAGCTGATAGGGAAAGAAAAGTTTCCGATATTATAAAACTAAGTGTTATGACAAGAATTAGCTAAAAGCTGATTCTTGTTTTGCATATGGAAACTTTTAAAATTATTTATACTATTAGTTGAAATCGTTAATTTCAATTGCACTTTAATTGTATTTTTTATACAAGTCATTATTGACTTTTTTTACTTGATGTAGTACTGTAATTTTATATCTTCATGGCTAAGATAGACTTTTTTAAGATAGTGAGGGCTGATAAAATGTTTAAGTTACCTAATATTGAAAAAGAAAGCGGATTCTCATGGCAATCTATAGGAAATATAGAAGAGGGCAGAAAGAATAT
This sequence comes from Firmicutes bacterium UBA5010, assembly GCA_002396645.1. Lineage (GTDB taxonomy): Bacteria > Bacillota > Clostridia > Tissierellales > Sedimentibacteraceae > UBA1535. The sequence continues at coordinate 34,559 of DGYI01000035.1, read as the reverse complement.
GGGGCCTAATATGCCTGTCTTTGCATATAGACTTTTCGGATTTGCACTAAAAGATGAGCTCGTAAAACAATATGGAAATGAAAAAGCTGTTGAAATTTTTCGGAATGCAGGAAAATCAGCAGGATTTGAATTAGCAAATAATGTACTTGACTTAAATCTGCCTGTATATGAATTTTTAGCGCATCTTCAAGATGTCTTCAAGAAAAATAGCTTAGGGATATTACGAATTGAAGAATTCAATTCCTCTACCGGGGACATAATACTTACAGTGGCAGAGGATGCAGACTGTTCAGGACTTCCTGTTACAGGAGAAACTGTATGCAGCTATGATGAAGGAGTTTTATCAGGAATATTGGAAGCGTATACGAAAAAAGAGTATATTGTAGTCGAGGTTGACTGCTGGGCAACAGGAGCTCGTATTTGCCGCTTTGAAGGATATATAAAAGAAAAAATCGAGGAATAATACATGGAGAAAAATGTTATAAACTTACTTACCCGGCAGATGCAAGATATTATACTTAATAAACCCTTAGATAGTTCGGATAAATTAGAAGATGCCTCTGAAGAACTTAAAAATCTCCAGAATATTATTTACAAGCTTTCAGCCTCTCTTACAGAATCAAACCTATTTCTAAAAGAGCTTAGTGAGGGAAATTTAGATGCAGAGCTTCCTGACAGATATAATTTTTTATCCGGATATTTGAAAGAAATTCATTCAATTATGAAACATCTTGCTTGGCAAACAGCACAGATTGCAAGCGGTGATTATACTCAAAAAGTCAACTTCATGGGAAAATTCTCAGATTCGTTTAATATAATGGTAAAGCAGTTAGAGGAAAGAGAAATTAAGTTAAAAGCAAAATCAAATGCTTTAGCTCAATCCAGAGAATTATTGGTTTCTATTATGGAAACACAAAGCAATTCTGTAGTTGTACTTGATGTTGAAACTAAAGAAATAATTTATTCTAATAAATCTGCAAATGAAAATATCTATGCCTTGATGATAAAAGACCAGCATAATAATGATTGCTGTATTTTAGAAGAAATTAAATATATAACTAATATCACGGCTAAATACGAGCGTGAATATTATTGCAATGATGAGCGATATATAAAAGTTACAAGCTATCCTATAGAGTGGAAGTGCAAAAAAGCAATTGTTCACTATATTTCCGATATAACTGCGGAAAAAGAATCAAATAATAATTTATCAAATATGGCTTATACCGATGAGCTTACGGGAGCATATAACCGAAGATACTGCAAAGAGGCTGTAAGCGAACTGCTTAATAATAAAAATGCTTTCTCATTCGTGCTTCTTGACATAGACAAACTAAAAAGTGTAAACGACAAATTCGGTCATGTCACAGGAGATGAATATATTCTCAAAGTAACAAAAACTGTCAAAAACAATATAAGAAATAATGATATTTTCTGCCGCATAGGCGGAGATGAATTTGTTATTGTATTTAAAAATTGCAGTGAAAAAACAGCTGAAAACAAAATGAAAAAAATACATAATAAGATTCTTCAAATAAAAAAGGACTATTTTCTTTCTATCAGTTATGGCATAGTATATGTTTCAAATGAAACAAGCTTAAGCCCGGATGAAATTTTAGAGTTAAGTGATGCTAAAATGTATGAATTTAAAAATAAATATAAAAGATAGATAAGAGCTTGTTAAAATAACTATAACAGATATTTAAACAAGCTCTTAGGCTTATATTATTCAATAAATCTCATATTGGGATATATCTTATTTACCCTTTCATCTGGGTATCTTTCATCTATATATCTTTCAAATGAATTTGACACAGGTACAGCATTGCGTCTGTCAACAAGCCTAGATACAACAGCAGAGGACATAAGTACGTTAAAAACCATAAATATCAATAAAACAAATGTTAAAGACTTTCCGAAGGAATTTGGTATCTTTTCAATATATTTAGTCATCAGCGGAAATATATGCTTAAGCCAAACAAGTGCCAATATACCCCAAAACAATGAGTAAAGCAAGCATATTCTGCCGTTCAGATTAAAAGGATAATTGCTGTAATCCCAAGAAACTGTCCCAAAAATCATCTCCTGCACCCAGCTGCAAATATATTCAAAGGCAGCCCCTACTATAGTGCCTCCGATTAAAATCCATCTGTCACTTTTGTTTCTGATCCAATAAAGTGCTATCGTCATAAAAAGTGCACCAAAACCATATACCGGATTAAATGGTCCATAGATAAGCCCTGTTCTGCTTTCAAAATGAAACCCGGTAGCTAAGCACCATATTGTTTCAATTACTACCCCCATAATGCAGCCTATAAAAAATATCCAAAACAGCTTATAAAAATTAAATCCGCTTGCAAAGGATTTATCATAACTTATTTTTCCTACTTTTATGCTCTCCATTTTATGTCTATACCTCCTTTGCACAAAGAATCATGAAAAATTTGTGCGATAGACAAAGTTTGCTAAAAGCAAACTCAGTGCTTATTTTTTTTATTTGTATTATTTCTTTCAACCTTCACTCCTTAATTATATGTGACAAATTATTATATTTTTCGCTATTAATATATGATAAATCAATTATTCAATATTATCAATTAATATTATATTAAAATATTATTAAAATTTCCTTAATTGCTAAATCTAGACGTATTATTTAATAAATATTGACTATTAATTTTATTAAAAGTATAATTAATTAAGCTATTATTAATTTATGCCCACTTGAAAGGAATATTAAAAACTATGATAAAAGAAATTACAGATATTGATAGACTCAAAGAAATTGTTGAGTTTTCGTGGAATCTATATTTAAATCCTTCCTCATCAAGCTATCCCAGGGAAGATAAATGCCTCGACGATATGTATAAAAGATTCAAAAATATAATGCTTCATAAGGATGACAGGGTATTAGCCTGTTATGCAGATAATAAGCTTGTCGGTACGCTTAATTTGTTTGTTGAGTCAAAGGATAAATATGCACAATCCAACGGTTTTTTTATAGATGGTGATTACAAGACTATAGCTGATGAATTTATGCAGTATATAGATGATAATTACAGCGGCTATGATTTCTATATCGGGCTTCCTCCCGAAAATGCAAAAGCTAACAAGTATTTTACTGACAATAACTTTGAATGTATTGATGCAAGCATAAAAACATCACTTTTAAAAAATGATTTTATTTGTGATACAATTTCAGATAATGTAGAAAATCTAAAAGATAATGAATTTGATATATACGCACAATTCCACGATAAATATGCTAAAGACATATATTGGACAAGCGAAAGAATAAAACAGAATCGCAATATATGGGACATATATGTTTTAAAGGATAGTAATCAAATTGCAGGCAGTATATTTATCAAGCTGTATGATGATGATTCGGCAGAAATATTCGGTCTGTTTTTAGATGATGAGTACAAAAACTATGAGCATGATTTGCTCTCAAAATCTGTAAATGAAGTTCTCAATAAGGGTAAAAATGAAATACTGTATTTTATAGAAGAGGACTTAAAACTTCAATTAGAAATAGCACAAAATATCGGATTCAAAGCGATTGAAAATTATCGCTCTTATATGAAGAAAATTTAGATAAAAGAGCACAGGAGTATTAAAACCGCTGTGCTCTTTAAATATTTTTGTTATTTTATTGTAAAATCTAAATATATATATCTTTATAATATGTATTATATTACCAAATTCTATATAATTAATCAGCCTGTCAGATATTTATAATAAAATAAAAAAGGATTCATAAATACGCAAAAATATAATCTATGAACCTTTATATGAACTTATTTTTTCTTTTTACTCTTTAATTTTTTAAGTCTGAAGAAATCTTCTCTTTCCTTTTCCTCTAATACCTCTTGAATATATTTAACCTGTTCCTTATATTTCGGAATCTGAATATGCTGCAATGCATTAGTTCTTTTTTGTGTTTTTTCTATTTCCTTTGCCAGCTTAAATATTGAGTTTTCAATCTCAGCAAGCTCGTATATCTTATATTTCACATCATTAAAATTAAGTCTTGCAGCATCTAAGGCTGAATTTGTATAATAAAACCCGTATGTCGGTATTATATCTTTCTTCTGATATTTAATAGTGGGAATATCAACACCCATTACACTTTTTAACAAAAGTTCAAAAGATTCATCATCGGGAACACTATATGATATATCCTCAACATCCTTAACTCCCAATATCACATTGGCAATTTGCAATGATTCATAAGCCTTAGCAATGGTATCGTATATTTCTGTTTGAATATTTTTTGATTTATTAACGAAGCTCATCATTTCCTTAATTAAAACATTTCGTTTTTTATCTAAAAGCTCAAAGCCTTTTTTAGAAAGCTGCAATGATGATTTTGCTTTAATCAGATTTGACTTGGTAGGTGCAATTAAAACAGCCATAATATTACCTCTTATTTCCTGTAGTATTTTTCTATCATTTCTGTTTTCATACGATCAAGCTCGCCAACCGGCAATATGGACAGTATTTCCCAGCCTAAGTCTAAGGTCTCCGTTATGCTTCTGTTCTCATCAATTGCCTGTGATATAAATCTGCCTTCGAGTGCTCTTCCAAACTCAAGATAAAGCTTATCTATATCACTTAAATCATCCTCACCGATAATCTGTGCCAAGCTTTTTACATCCTGAACCTTTGAATATGCAGCAAATATCTGGCTTGACAAATCTGCATGATCCTCTCTTGTATATTCTTCTCCGATACCGTCTTTCATAAGCCTTGACAAAGAAGGCAATATATCTACCGGAGGATATATATTTTTTTGATTGAACTCTCTGTTCAAAACAATCTGACCTTCCGTGATAAATCCGGTCAAGTCAGGTATAGGATGAGTTATATCATCATTAGGCATTGTCAATATTGGTATAAGTGTAATCGAGCCTTCTCTTGATTTGAGCATTCCTGCTCTTTCATATATAGTTGATAAATCACTGTATAAATATCCCGGATATCCCTTACGTGACGGTACCTCTTCCTTGGCAGATGATATCTCACGCAGAGCCTCTGCATAGCTGGTCATATCCGTAAGTATGACCAAAACGTGCATATCGCATTGAAATGCAAGATATTCAGCCGCTGTCAGAGCACACTTCGGAGTTGCGATTCTCTCAACTATCGGAGCATCAGCAGTATTTATATACATAACTACGTGGTCTAAAACTCCCGAATCTTGAAAACTCTTGACAAAATAATCAGCATCATCATGCCTTACACCCATAGCTCCAAAAACAATAGCAAAATTATCCTTGGTAGCTCCTTCAATTTTAGCCTGCTTAACTATCTGTACAGCAAGCTCATTGTGGGCTATACCGTTTCCTGAAAAAATCGGAAGCTTTTGCCCTCTGATAAGTGTCATCAGAGCATCAATCGAAGAAATCCCTGTTTGTATGAAGTTTCTCGGATATTTACGCGCAACAGGATTTATAGGACGTCCATTAATGTTTTCTTTATGAGATGATATTATTTGGTACATACCGTCTATAGGCTGCCCCACTCCGTTGAATGTTCTTCCTAATATCTCCTTTGACAATGGGATAGATAACGGCTCACCTGTGAATTTTACCGATGAATTATCGGTAGCGATACCGGAAGTTCCTTCAAATACCTGTATTATAACCTTATCACCATCTATTTTAATTATTCTGCCCTTTCTTGTCTCATCATTGTTCATTTTTATATCGACAACTTCACCATAGGCAACATCTTTAACGTTTCCGAGCACAATTAAGGGACCCTCAACACGTTCTAACTTCAAATATTCTTTTTTCATAATTATCACTACCTAATCGTATTTTTGTCTCAAATCGCTATATGTCTTAATAATTCTGTCTGACAATTCATCCAGCAACGCAAGTTTGTCATTTGGTATATCATACTTCATCTTTAGAACATCCTGAATAACGTCTTGTTCCTTTATTGTTGAAATAGGTATTCCGATTTTAACACAGACAAGAGCATTTTCATACAGAGTATCTATAACTTTGAGCATTTTAAATTGCTTCATTAAAACAACATAGCTGTCTTCCTTATGCAAAGCATTCTGCTGCAGGAATCCTTTTTTGACTATTCTGGCTATCTCAAGAATCAATGCCTGATCATTAGGCAAAACATCTTCTCCTACAAGCTGAACTATCTCGTTAAGCTTTTCTTCTTCCTGCAAAAGCCTTATCATCTTTGAACGAAGCTGCATCATTTCAGGAGATACATTTTCATCATACCAGTCCTTAAGCATTGAAGCATATCCGCTGTAGCTGGTCAAATAATTTATAGCCGGATAGTGTCTTGCATAAGCAAGTTTTTTATCAAGTGCTAAAAATGCAGTAACAAATCTTTTGGTATTTTCTGTAACAGGCTCGGAAAAATCTCCGCCCGGAGGTGAAACAGCGCCTATTATTGTAACACTCGCCTCATCTCCCGATAAAGTTCTCACACAACCCGCTCTTTCATAAAATTCAGCCAATCTTGAAGGCAAATACGCAGGGTAGCCTTCCTCGGCAGGCATTTCCTCCAAACGTCCCGATATTTCACGCAATGCTTCTGCCCATCTTGATGTTGAATCCGCCATTATCGCTACATCATATCCCATATCTCTATAATACTCAGCCATTGTTATACCTGTATAAATGCTCGCTTCTCTGGCCGCAACAGGCATATTTGAAGTATTGGCTATCAGTATAGTTCTTTCCATAAGGGGTCTGTTTGTCCTCGGGTCAATCAAGGTAGGAAATTCCTCCAAAACATCTGTCATTTCATTTCCACGTTCTCCGCAGCCTATATAAACTATGATATCAGCATCGCTCCATTTAGCAAACTGATGCTGCGTGACTGTTTTTCCTGTTCCGAATCCGCCGGGCAAGCCTACCGTTCCGCCTTTTGCAACAGGATAAAAACTGTCTATTACTCTTTGACCCGTAATCAGAGGCTTATATATAGGTATTCTTTTTCCGATAGGTCTTGGTTTTCTTACAGGCCATTTTGTACACAGGCTAAGATTGAATCTTTCTCCGTTATCCTTCTCTATTACAACAATCGTGTCATTCAGCTTATATTTTCCGTTAGCTTTAACTTCAATCACTCTGCCGCTTATATTGTACGGAACTATAAGCTTATGCATGATACTTTGTGTTTCAGGCACTTTAGCATATACCGTTCCGGCACTTAAATAATCACCATCTTTAACAACAATCTCTGTATTCCATTCTTTATCCGCATTTATTGTTACCAACCCTATCCCGTCAGGTATAAAATCTTTAGAAAGCTCTTGTATATATTCCAGAGGTCTTTGTATTCCGTCAAATATATTTCCTATCATGCCCGGTCCAAGCGTTACCGATAACGGAGTTCCCGTAGAGTATATCTTCTCATCCGAACGAAGTCCTTCAGTTTCTTCATAAACTTGAATTGTGGCCTCATCCTTATTTAACGAAACTACCTCACCGATAAGTCTTTTCTCTCCTACAGTAACCATCTCATTTACCTTAAATGAACTCATATTAATGCCCTTCACTACCGGTCCGTTTATAAGCCTAACTATTCCCTCGATGTTATTCATTATTATGTCCACGCCTCCTTTGCACATTTACATAGTTTATTCAAGCTTTTCACCTGCTTCTAAAGCTTCAAACAAAATCTTCATAATATATTCCTTATTATCGTCCAATAAGGATTTTATTGATAAATCTATCCTGAATTTATCAATATTATCTTCTATTATAAAGCCGCCGATTATATTATCACTTGAAACAGCTATTCTATAGCTGCCTTCCTCATATCCAAACTTTTTTAATTCCGCACTCAATAACTCAGAGTATAAATCACAATCTTTACTTGTCATGTAAAGGCTTATATCCTTTATATTTATGCCAATGCAATTATTTTCACAAGCTGGCGTTATAGGGTTGTGCATGGCTTCTTCCTTAAGACCGATTCCGTTTATAAGTCTTAGCAGATAGCTTTTATATCCGTCACTTTTAACAAATTCATAAATATATGCCTTTAATCTGTCCATAAATTTATTATAATATTTTTCCCTAATGAGCATATATTCCTTTTTTTCATTTATTCTTAAAGTGCTGTGTATCTTTGAAACTTCCAAGTCTCTTTTTTTATGAGCATTATTAACTATTTTCTTAACTTCCGAATCAATATCTCTTTTATTTTTTTCAAGCTTCTCATTATAATCAGCTTCCAAGTTTTTCAAAACTCCCTTGAATTCAGCATTCATCAGCTGATATATCAGTCTTGAAAATAATATCATTTTTTGCTCAATAGTTACCATAATATATCACCTCACATTTTTACATTTTAATGCCGACGGACTCTCTTATATACGTTGATATCAAGTCATAGCCCCTTGTTGTTCCATGCCTGTCAGGAATTTCAATGATTAAAGGTTTTTTACACTTCAATTTTAGCCTCATCACTTCATCTTTGAGCATATCAACAATTTTTTCAGTTAAAATAAGCACTCCTATATCATCATTATCTATACATTTTTTTATTGCCGCTGAAGCTTCTTCACTGCTGTGAACAATCATACCATTGATACCGGCAAGCCTCATTCCGACAAAAGTATCTCTGTTATCGCTTATTAAAAATGATTTCATGATACATTCCTTCTATACGAACAGAATTAATATAGAAATTATCATACCATATATCGCTATACCTTCTGCCATACCAACAAATATCAATGTTTTACCAAGTATTGATGAATCCTCCGTAACAGCTCCTATAGCTGCAGAACCTACAGATCCAACTGCTACGCCTGTACCGATTGTTGCTAATCCTGTACTTAATGCTGCCGCCAAGTACTTAAATCCATCACCAAGACTTAAGCCTGCTCCTGCAGCTCCGGCTACCTCGGCAAATACATTTTTCCCAAACATAGCCGATACAATCATTCCGACTGCTACTAAAGCAAAAACCGAAACTGAAGCTAAAACATGTTTTTTAATACTTCCCTTTTTCTTTTCCTTATAAGCTTTCTTACCATATAAAATTGTTCCTGCTGAAACTGTAATTGCTAACAATAATAATAAAATTTGCATAATTTCCTCCTTTACGCCGCTTCGCGGCATTATAACAATTTAATGAAGAATCGTTTTTTGATTCTTCCATAGAGTGAAGAGTTCTTTTCTTCATTCTCCATCCTTATCTCTAATTATTAATTTTTATCGGGTTATATTCAACCCCGTCACCATCAAAATATTTACTGAACATCTCATAATATTCAAGTCGTAGGCACTGAATCAGTACTACTAAACCTTCAAGAGTAAGTATCAGAACATTGCCGAGTACAAGAATCAATATTTTTAACGCTAAATTTGTCGTAACCTCCGACATTACCAAAAAAGCTAAGAACAATCCCGCATGATTAAGTGCAAATGCCCCTATACGTATAAAAGATATTGCATTACTTAAGGCATTGAGTATCGTTTCTATACCTTCAAATATGCTCTCTGTAAAATACGAGCCTGCACTTCCGTGTATAAGTGGCTTTTTCCCGATAACTAAATGAGTTATAGGCTGCTTAAAGACCATAATCAAGAGACTCACAACTAATGTCAAAGCCGGAACCCAAACAGGAAGATTTATAAACTTAACTAGGCATACTCCTATCAATACAAGACTGATAAAGAATATATATCCCATTAATCCATTTTTCCCAAAGATTCCTTCTTCAATATTTTTTTTTTTGAGACGATTTAAAATACCTATAGCATAGGAAACTGTCAGAACAACTACACCGAACACCACACCCATTATAAGTATCGGCATAATATTTTTAGGGTCAAGAGGTTTTCCGATTAAGCTTGGCAGCCACGGCAGTTCCGCCTGTTCAAGCCCGAATAAACTTCCGTATATAAAACCGAAAATCATAGAGCTTATACCCAGTCTTTCTAATATCTGTCCTGCTACCCTGCTCTTTTTCATAATCAAAAGTCCTGCCAGTAAATATACTAATCCTTGACCTATATCACCAAACATAAGTCCAAACATCAAAAAGAATGTTATCGACAAAAATGGTGTCGGGTCTATCTCGTAATATGACGGCAATCCATACATTCTCACAATCATTTCAAAGGGTCTTGAAAAAATATTATTTTTAAGCTTTGTCGGCGGCATAACAGCTTTGTTGATTTCTTCGGGGCTTTTATGTGTCATAACAAATTTATCTGTAACTGTGTCCAGAGATTTTTTTATGATGTCTTTATCGCTTGCTCTTGTCCACGCATTTATAACAAATACATTCTCACCGTAAGTTACATCTTTTTCTAATTCATATATTCTTTTTTCAAGCTTTACGGCTGTATATATTTTATTAAGCAAAATTTCATTATTTTTTTTATTTATATCTATTTCTCTGAGAAGATTTTCAACATCTCCCGACAATGATATAATATGATCTTCTACTTGTGACAGCATCTGTTCGACTGTTCCCGTGATACCCTCCGGAGCCTTTAGTTTATTCCAGTTTAAAGATTTTAAAAGCTTTATATTTTCATCCTTAAACTGCTTAGGATAAATTACTATATACATATCCTCTATCGAGGATTTGATTATTCCTATATCCAATGCAATGGCAGTGATGTTTTCATAGTTTCTTTTCATCCTGACCTTATCCTCGTGAGATAGGGTCCCCACCTCATAGTCAAAATAGTTTAAGTCGGATAATCGTCTGAAGTCTAAGCTTTTATCATCTATACTGCCAATCTTCTTCTCAAAATCCAAAAGCTCTTCTATTTTTTTCTTTTTTGAATTTATTTCATCAAGCTTATTGCCCATTTCTTCACTGATTTTTCTAAAGCTTTCAGATAAGCTGTCAACAGTATATTCAAAATTTTCAATATATTTTTTATCTGCTTTCAGATCTATACCGGCAATTTTGCAAAGCTTTTCGACTGAATCCTCTATCTCGCTGCATTTTTGCCTCATTTTATCATAATCAATATCTTTAAAGTAATAAGACTCAGGTGCAAAGGCTTCATATTCGTGCAGCATATAGTTATCATCATATGTGTTGTTTTCTTCAAAATCAAGATGAACACTTTCAGACAACACAAGCTGTTTTAGCATCTTGTGCATATCGTTAAGCGAGCCTATAATTTTTATCAGAACCATTTTTTCTATAGCCATCTTTTTCCCTCCGTTCCTACACAAAACAAATTAAATATTTCTTTAATTTGTCTTTTGGCAGCTGATATTTTATACCTTCTGTTACAGCTATAAAATCCTTTATAATTATTCCGTTCATATAAAAATACGCCAGTGCAGTTCCTATAGTTTTCTCGTTTTTATCCTTTTTATCAAGATATCTGTAAATATATCTGTCCATATTTATATCTATCTCACTATCGTCTGAAGAAGTAAACAAATCATATTTCAGATAATTTTTTGACAATGACTTCACTTCTTCAATCGACTTTGAATAGCATAGTTTTTTTAATCTTTGATAGGATATCCGCTTTCCTCCCGGCAGGCAATAAATCAATATTTCCTCCGGTGAGATGTTAAAATACTTCATGCCTCTGTAAATCCACTGAACATTTTCAAAGTCAATCTTAATTCCCAGTATTTCTTCAACTTCTACTCTGTCCTTATCACTTAGATTTTTGGATTTTTTAAGAAGACTGCTGTATAAATACATCTGCAGTTTCATTTCTATATGAAATTCTCTTTTAACTATATCTTCGTTGGTTAAGGACTTAAATTTGTTGTAATAAGAGCTTCCCTTCAAATTATCCATAAGGTCTATGATATTTGATGATGCTATAAGCTTATCATAGCCAAGCTCCGAATATTTTTCAGAATGAATAAAATGCTTTTTAATATTATCCATGCTTTCATTTTGTGCTACTCTTCTGATTACCAAAATCAAATCCGATAATTCAAATTCGAACAGCACTGTTTGCAGAAAAGCTTTATACGGACCTGAAAAATAGTGAAGTATGCTCTCCATTTCAGATACTCTGAATCTGCCAAGTATAGTCTCTAAGTCATCCCTGTGAATTTCCTGAGCGTCCATATCTTTCAGAATTTTCTCAAACTCCGGTATATCCTTTAATGTAGCTGTAAGTTCCTTAACACTCGTACATTCAAGTATCTTAGCCCAGTCCTTCTTATCTAAAAGCCTGCCTCTTTTTGATTTAATCTTTGTATTGACAGCATCATATGCTACATATCTGCTCATATCATTTCTCCAGCGGATGCAAAGCATCCGTTGAATGCGTTGCATTCATTGCAAAAAGCCTGTCAAATATTATCTTTACCATTTCATCTTCGATTTGAGAGTATTTAGACTCTATTTTTGCATCAATACTTTGCTGGTTCACTAAAGTCTTATCAATATTTATTTCAGATATCTGTGATAATATCTTTTCTGATTCTGCCTTTGCATTTTGAAGCATAGATTCTCTATATTGTATTATTTTATTTTCATATTCCTGCCTTTTGTTTTTCAAATACTCTTCATTCTTTTTTTTATTTTCAAATGCCAATGAATCAATCTCAATAATTTGCTCTATTATATCCTTCAAATTATCACCTCGTTTAAATGCTTCGGACATAGCCGAGAATTGATATAATATACATAATACATTTTAAATACTACTCCTACTTGAAATTTTTTGCAATAGATATTTCAAAAATTATTTATTCTTATAGTTTTTCGTATTAATTTTAATTATATAAGGTTATTATATCTAAAACTTATTATAAGATACAGGGAAGGATAATATATCCTTCCCTGTATCTTATTCTAATTCAAATTGTCCTGTATAAAGCTGATAATACTTAGATTTTTGATTTATTAACTCCTCATGATTTCCTTTTTCTATAACTCTTCCTGCCTCCAATACCATAATCAAATCAGAATTTCTTACGGTTGAAAGCCTGTGTGCTATAATAAATACAGTACGTCCCTGCATTAGTTTATCCATACCCTGTTCTATCAGCTTTTCAGTTCTTGTATCAATAGAGCTTGTTGCTTCATCAAGTATAAGAACCTGAGGATTAGCAACCGCAGCACGTGCAATATTTAAAAGCTGTCTTTGCCCCTGACTTAGGTTTGCACCATCAGAAAACAGCATAGTATCATAGCCTTTTGGAAGGTGCATGATGAAGGAGTGAGCATTTGAAAGCTTTGCTGCTTCTATTACCTCATCATCACTTGCATCCAGTCTTCCGTATCTTATGTTCTCCATTACAGTTCCGGTAAATAAGTGTGTATCCTGTAAAACCATGGCAAGAGAACGCCTTAAATCTTCCTTTTTAATCCTTTTTATATCAATTCCGTCATAAGTTATTATTCCATCTTGGATATCATAAAAACGGTTAATCAGATTAGTTATTGTTGTTTTTCCTGCACCTGTCGACCCTACAAAGGCTATTTTTTGTCCCGGTCTTGCATGAAGTGACAAATCATGAAGTACAGGCTGGTTTTCCTCATAGGCGAAATTTACATTTTTAAATTCCACTTCTCCTCTTACCTTTACGCCTTTGTTACTTACTTTATCTTTCCAGACTGCAGCATTGTTCTCAAATTCCAATGTGACTTCACCTTCATCAAGCTCCGGCTGCTGGTCTATAACTTCAAAAATACGCTCAGCTCCCGCAAGAGCTGCGAGCACAGCATTAAACTGCTGTGAAATCTGCACTACAGGCTGTGAAAAGGATCTTGTATACTGTAAAAATGACGCTATAGTCCCTATATCCAAAAATCCCTTAATTGTCATCATAGCTCCGACTGTAGCTGTCATTGCATAGTTAAAGTATGACAGATTTCCCATTATAGGCATAATAACACTTGCGTAAATATTTGCATTGGTTGCCGCACTTCTTAAATTTTCATTCAAAACAATAAAATCATTCTTTATTTTTTCTTCACGGGTAAAAACCTTTATGACTTTTTGCCCTTCAATCATTTCCTCTATATATCCGTTTGCTTCACCTACTGCTTTTTGTTGATTCCTGAAAAACGCCGCACTTTTTCCGCCGATAAATTTTATTATATTAATCATGACAAATATCATTACTATAATTAAAATTGTAAGTACGGGACTTAATACCAGCATCATTATAAATGCACTCACAACCGTAATTGATGATGTCATAAGCTGAGTAACCCCATTATTCAGTGACTCTCTGAGAGTATCAACATCGCTTGTATATCTGCTCATAAGCTCACCATGAGTGTGAGTGTCAAAATATTTAATCGGAAGGTCCTGCATATGATTAAACAAATCTTTTCTTATAGTATTCAAGGTTTTATTTGAAACAAATATCATAATCCTTGCATATAAATAACTTGCTGTCGCTCCAAGCAAATATATAGATATCATGGTCATAAGCATTCTGATAAGAGGCTCGAAATCTGATGCCTGTGTATTTTTACCTATAAGAGGTACTATTCCTTCATTTATCAGTGGTTTTAAAAAATATGTTCCGGCAATTGATGCTCCTGAGCTGATAATAATCAATATTGATACCAAAATAAGCAGCCATTTTTGTCTTAGCATGTAACTCAGTATTCTTGTCAAGGTTCTTTTGAGATTTTTAGGCTTTCTTCCTCCATGTTGAAATCTTCGTCCCTGCATCTTAAGCCACCCCCTTTTGCTGAGAGTTGTAAATCTCCTGATATATTTCGTTAGTTTCCAAAAGTTCATTTGGAGTTCCTATTGCGTTTATTTTACCATCTTCTATAACTATGACTTTGTCTGCCTCGCATATAGATGTTATACGCTGAGCTATTATTATAACGGTAGTATGTCTGAAATTTTGATTTAGATACTCTCTTATTTTTGTATCTGTAGCAGTATCGACAGCACTTGTACTATCATCAAGTATCAAAATCTTAGGATTTTTCAAAAGTGCTCTTGCTATGCACAATCGTTGTTTCTGACCGCCCGACACATTCACACCGCCCTGACCCAGTTCTGTATCATATCCCTTTTCAAATGACATGATAAAATCATGTGCCTGCGCATTTTTACAAGCCTGAATTATTTCTTCATCCGTAGCATCTAAGTTTCCCCATCTTAAATTGTCCTTTATAGTGCCTGAAAATAAAACATTTTTTTGAAGCACCATACTTACTCCATCTCTTAGATTTTCAAGCTTATAATCCTTGACATTATATCCGCCTACAAACACATCTCCCTGAGTTGCGTCATAAAGTCTCGGTATAAGCTGTACCAGTGTAGTTTTTGACGAGCCCGTTCCTCCTATTATTCCAACTGTCTCACCGGGCTTTATTTCTAAATTTATATTTTCAAGAACATTATTTTTAGAATCTTTATTATACTTAAATGATACATTTTTAAACACGACAGAACCGTCGACAAGCTCCAGGTTCTCATTGACATAATCATCTCTTACATCAACCTTTTCATCCAGTATTTCAATTATACGAGCAATAGAAGCTCTTGACATAACAAGATTTATAAATATCATTGATATCATCATAAGTGATATGAGTATTTGAGAAACATAGCTTATAAAGCTTATAAGCTCTCCTGTCTGCATGGAGCCTCCTATTACCTTTATTCCTCCAAACCATAATATTGCAATTATGCATCCGTACATAGTAAGCTGCATTATGGGCAGATTCCATATCAGTATTTTTTCGGCACGCAGTGAAGCATTCATAAGTCCATCATTTGATTCTTTGAATTTATCCTTTTCAAATCTTGAACGCACAAATGATTTTACAACTCTCATAGATATCAAATTCTCTTGAACCGTAGCATTCATTGAATCATACTTCTTTAACATTTCGCGAAATCTCGGATAGGTTTTAACTGCTATAAATCCTAATGAAACAGCCAAAATCGGTATAGCTGCTAAAAAAACACTAACCAGATTTTTATTTATACTAAATGCCATAAATGTAGCACTGACAAGCATAATAGGTGCCCTTACCGCAATTCGTATGCTCATCATAAAAGCATTTTGAGTATTATTAACATCTGAAGTTAATCTTGTCACCAAAGATGCTGTGCTGAATTTATCTATATTTGCAAAGGAAAATTCCTGTATTTTATCAAATATTCCCTTTCTTATTTCACTACCGAACCCCATACCTGCTTTAGATCCGCAAATAGCCGAAATAATACCGAATATCAGAGCCAAAACTGCCATCAATATCATTAAGCCGCCTGTTCTTAGCACATATGAAACATCTTGTGTTTTTATTCCTATATCAACTATCCTCGACATAAGAAGAGGTATTCTTACCTCTAAAAGCACCTCTATAACTATCGCGAGAGGCGCTAAAATCGCAAACAATTTATATTTTGACAAATAAGGTTTAAGCTTTTTAATCACGATTTTTTCTCCTTTTTCTTAATTTGCTCATGTATTAATTTTTCTTCTGCTATCAAAGAAAAAGTATTTTTATCCTTAAACTCATCAGTGGATAAATTCTCGAGCATTTTACCGAGGCAATCATATAAAGATTCAAGCTCCTTTTCTGTGAAACCTTTAAATACCCTCTCATCTATAATTTTAGCATCATTTTTACATGCCTCAAAAGATTCTATTCCTTTTTTTGTAATTGTAACTCGATTACATCTTAAATCATTTTCATCATTAATTTTTTCAAGCAAGCCGTTTTTTTGCATTCTTTTAATAGATATCGCAATCGACGGCGGCGTTATTTTCAAAAAATCGGATATATCCTTTTGAGTGCACATATCATTATTTTTTACATATTCAAGTATAGGAAACTGCCCAAAATACATGTCATTTTTCAATGCCAGTCTGTGAATCAAAATTCTGTGCATAATATTTAATTTATTCATTCTTCCTATAATACACCTTAATTCCATCTAGTCCTCCTGATTAAAATATAGTAAACCGATTAATAGTTAATCGATTAACTATTAGTTAGTTTACTATTATTGTATACAGTTGTCAAGAGCTATAAAGAGTGAACTGCGTTCACTCTATGGAAGAATCGTTCTGATTCTTCATTTATCTGATAGGAGAGAGCTTTCCTATCAGATAAAAATAATATCCGCTCTGCTCTTTTATATAAAGCAAAGCGGACATTGAGTGTCGAATAGATTCTAATATTCGGTAAGACCTTTCAAATCATAATATTTATAAAGATTAAGTACAGCATCAAGAGCATCCTTAGGCTCAACCCACAAATCAGGTAAAAACCCATTCAGCTCGTCATAGCCTTTATCTCCATATAGTGTAAAATCATTTCCGTAGCTTATAGCTATTCCCGAATTAGGAAGATATTTAGTCGTAGTAGTATTGCTTGTAAATGAAGCCCCATAGCTGTTGCTCCCTACAACTATTACATTCTCCATAGATTTTAAAACTCTCAAAAAGTCCTCTCCGACATTTTGAACTCTTTCATCTATAAGAACTATTATAACACTGTAATTTCTGTACCATTTAGCTTCCTGATCAGATATATCCCAAGCATAAGATATATTATCGGTACTTCCCATTCTTAAAAATCTATCAAGCTTTGTAGTCTTTCTTGCCGATTGAACATCAGCACTATACTCATCATTTGAATAAGCCTCAAACCATCTTCCTATATAATTTCGATTAATGTGTCTGGGAGTTTTGTTTCCTCTTATATCCAAAATAAATACTTTTTCCTCTTCCTTCTGCTTTGAAGCACTTTCTATAAAGTTTATCATGTAATAATAGTATTCATCAGAAAAGCTTCCTATCGTGTATACAGGCAGACTTCCATAATATACCTTCTTTCTGAAAGGACTTTTATATAGATAACCGTCATTGCTTGCCGTTTTCCACTGAAAATCCAGTTTCATGCTTCCCTGTGAGTTTTTTATCTCCATACTTGCATCCATGAAAATACTGAATGTATTATAGTATATATGCATCTTAGTCAGTACGTATGATATTCTGCCTTCCTCATTTATCGTCGGCTTTATATAATTTTCAAGTTCTTCATCACCATCAACAGATATTATCTCAAAGCTTTCATCGTTATATTCCACATAATATTTGTCTTCTTGTTTATAGACTTTATAATCATATGAAATATACATCTGCCCCTTGCCTGATATTATCGAATTATTAACATAAAAGTTTGCATCCTTAATAAAGCTTAGGTGCTTTTTAAGTAGCTTTTCTAATTCACTTGATCTTATTGTATCCTCATCAAATGCATTTATTTCATTTATTATATCAGTCTTCACCTTTAAGTGGACCTCATCCGCACCAAAATAATAGTATGCCGGATAAGTATATTTCAACAGTTTAAATGCGGCATTAACATCATCAACAGCCTCATTTTTTGAAATGACTGACTTTGCTTTTCTGTTTGCAAAAGCATATATTTCCTCTTCACTGAACACATCATCTTCATTTCTGTAAGGTGGCGTATATTTTTTTATATCCTCTCTATCTTCATCATCTAAAACCACAGTTTTTCGATTCGAGCCGACATTATTTCTAAATTTTAAAAATTCACCATATTTTTCAGTATATTCGTTGATTTTATCCAAGCATAAATTTTCTATATCTTCTTTGCTTTCAGCAATTATGGATGGTTCAATATCATACATCAAATTCTCGCCATTTTCATTGATGCTGAATACTCCGCTGTATTCAACCAGAAGCTTTGTATTTGTCAGATTGAACAATGCCAAAGTCCCATCATAATACCCCCCTGAGCTTTTCGTTCCAAGCGCTGATGCAAAACCTGAACTTTTGCAAAAATCCACGAAATTATTTACCGAATCGGATGTTTTTTCATCTACTAAAACCCATTTTTTAGCATTTCCTATTGTTTCTTTTTTATAATATCGCGGAGTGATTCTGCTTATATTTCTTACATAAGAATTAACATACATTTTATCTTCTGTATCAATATTGTCATAATAAGCAAATTCAGACAAACTTATAAACTTATTTCCGTAAAATTTTATATTGTCCGCGCTTGCATTGAAAACATCGTATGTAGTATAGCTGTAATTTTTCATTGTATTCAGTGAAACAATAAAATTCATCCATATATAATTGCTTTGCCCGCTTACATCCCTTAAGTCAAAAATAATATGATAATATTCAGAAAGTGATGAGTAAAGCTCTAAAAATTTTTCTCTGTATTCTTTTATCAGTTCTTCGTCTGTTCCATCAAAGTCAAAGCTCTTTATTTTTATCTTCGCTATATCATTTTCCTTAACTATCTCCACTGATACATTATCATCAAAGGAAAGCAGCTTATCAGACACTTTTCTTTCTCCCATAGCAGTCTTTATATAGGAATAAGCTTTTTCCGTCTCTTTGTCAAATAATATTCTATATGCTTTTTTAGATAATATATCATTATCTCTTTTGAGTCTATTGAATCGCTCATATGAAACAGTGCTTAATTTTCCTAAGCTGCTGTCGTCCGTAAGCTCGGAAAGCATTTTATCTACAATCTCGAAAAAATATTTATCCGTCGGTTTCCTTTTTAATTTTTTCTCATATTTATCAAATATTTTTTCAACATCTATGCCTTTTCTTTTAGCTGTATTATAATAAGGCCAGCTGTCAACTATCGAATAGCACAGCTCTTCATAATCAGCTATAAGCTGTTCTTCAGA
>DGYI01000035.1:0-14922 GCA_002396645.1 Firmicutes bacterium UBA5010 | reverse complement strand
CTGTTCTTCTCTTCTTGTTCTTGAGAAGTATCTTCTTGAGCTTGCTTTACATTATCGTTTGATGCTTCATCATTTATAAATTTTCCGTCTTTCATTTCCAATACAACATCAACCTTTTCCTTTACAGAAGGGTCATGCGTTATTATGATTACGCAGTAATTCTGTTCGTGAGCAAGTCGTATCAATGTATCTATAACCTTGTTTCCGTTTTCCACATCAAGATTGCCCGTAGGCTCATCTGCGAAAAGTACGGAGGGTTTTGATGATAATGATCTTGCAATTGCAACCCTTTGCTGTTGGCCTCCGCTTAACATCGTAGGATAATTCCTCTTGCAATGCTCCTCAAGCTCCATTTCGTCAAACAACTCTTCCGCTCTTTTTTTTGCTTCCTCATTGCTTTTTCCCTTTATCTTTTCCGGAAGCATTATATTCTCCATTGAATTTAATAGTGGAAGAAGATTATAGCTTTGATATATTACAGATATATCATTCTTTCTGTATTTTGTTCTGTCAAGCTCTGTTGTGGGAACCCCTTTATATAAAACCTGCCCACTCGTTGGTATGTCAAGTCCAGCCATAACAGATAACAGTGTAGTTTTTCCTGAGCCGCTTTTGCCGAGTATGGCATATACCTTTCCAGCCTCGAAATTATAAGAGACACCGTTTACTGCTCTTACCGTGTTATATTTGCTTTTATATTCATATACTACATTGTTTAAACTCAATAAGCTCATGAAATCACTCCTTTACCGATAAGATTGATAATATGTTTTTACTTAGCATAGAACAAATTGAAGCTATGGTCCCTGTCAAAAACACAGTAAAAAATATTATTACCGCAATGATATTTTTCATATGTATGCTTGAAAACATACTGAATATTAACAATCCGACTATTACACCCAATAAACATATAAGAGTATTTTCAAAAAAAACAGAAATAAACGAATTTAATTTTTGCGTACCCATAGATCTCATTATAAATAATGTTTTACGCTTGCTTTCCGCATACATATATGCGATTGCAAAATCTATAAAGAAAATAATGGCATAAACCGTAAGGCGAAGCGAAGTCATGATTGATATTATCTTTTTGACCTCATTTGTCATTCTCACAAATTCTGTACTGTCTATGCTGCAGCTCATACCCGGAAGATATGAATTGTTGTTTATAAGACCCATATCTATAAATTTCGATTCCAGCTCTTTTATCTCTTTAAGATTGGTCAGACTAAATACAACCTCATCTATTCTATATTCCTGTCCGTTACCTGTAATCTGATCTGCCAGATATTCAAACGGAGTATATATAGTATAATCTGTCGCTTTAGTGCTATATGTACCTACTATAGTAAAAGGAACTATTGTAAAGTTTTCTTCATCATATAAATCTGTCATTACTGTAAGCTTGATACTATCTCCCAAGTCTAAAGCTAATCTTCTGCTGACATTTACACTCAGTACACATACCGCTTCACTGCTGCTAAAGATTTTTTCAGCATCATAACCCTCAAGAAAATCAATAGATGCAGTGTCCACAACGCTATTAAAAATATCAGGCTTATTTATCCCGATAAGCTTTTTATCCATTTCCTCCAGCTTCATATTATTCCTCAAATAATTATCATAATAAGTCTTGTAGTCATAAACAATCTTATATGATGTGTCCTTTACAAAGCCGGTTCTTTTAACTTCTTCAACAAAATCCGGAGAAATATTTCTGTCCTCATCTGAAGTATATGGTGTAAATGACACAGATGCAGTTAAGTCCATGTTTGAGTAAATATCCTCCAGCTTGTTTTCATAAGTTTCCAGTATATAATCATATAAAAAGATTAAAGCACTCAGTATAGCAATGACAATTGAAACTATAAGCCATTTCATGAAGCTTCTTTTCATATTTGTCAATGCAAATTTAACAGAAAACATCAAGCTCCCTCCTTCTTGGATAAAAGCTCCAGAGGCTCAACAAGTACCAGCTTTCTTATACCATAGGAGCTTAGAAGCAAAGTAAATAAAATCATTAGAACTACAGTATATAAAATTGTTATCTTTGAAATCTGATATTCGATTTTCACTGAAACTTCGTTACTGCTCACATAGTTTGGATTATAGTACATAATCTCATTTTCCTTTTGTTCCTCTATATTGTCAAAAATAGATGATTTAACGTCATCATAGAAGAAGTTACCTATAACTGCTCCTACAACAGATCCTATCAAAGAAATTATTATTATGCTTGATACAATTATCAAAACCGCCTTAAGCTTTGACATTCCTATGCTAAGCATAATTGCAAGGTCTTTTTGTCTTTTTATGATAAACATATAAACAAATAATGTTATTACGACTATGCCGCTGCCGACACAGGTAGCAGTCAAAATTACGGCAATTTTTTGCATTTCTTTTAATGCTTTAGCTACGTTTGAATATCCTTGATCGTATAAAACCATTTTATACCTTGTATCTAACCTTTTGTCGGAAAACTCCTCTAAAAATTTCTCTGCATCATCACTCGATTTTAATAAAAATGAGTATGTGGCTACAGTTCTGTACGGAATTCTTTGCTGATGAGTTCTGATGCAAGCCTTAGATAAGCCTGCTCCTTTGTACTCGTGAATTTTTATCAATTCTTCAGGTCTATATATTTTTTCTATAATATCCTCTGATATTGAACCTTTAGGAGCAATTATAGTGCTGTTAGGTATATCATAATAGCTGTTGTAGTTTTCTGCTTCATAAAATCCTATTATCTCATAGCTTTTAGTCCCTATATCTTTCGTATGCTCCTCTATATCTCCCTTTATAGGCATAAATCCCGGTGTTCCGTCGCTATATACACCGGCACTTGAATTTCTGATATTTTTTTCTGCTTTAAAGGCATCTGTAAGTGTCATATCTATTTCCTGGCCTATCTTAAATCCATTCGTATCTGCAAAGGCTTTACTTATAAGGCAAACATTTGCACCGTTCTTATACTCATCTGCAGAAATCTCTCTGCCCTCAACAATTTTTGCTTCATTGTTATGAAATTTAAGCATCATATTCAAATTATCTGTCAGCACAATGCTTACAGATCTTAAATTTTTTTCATATATTTCTATTGACTTCTTTATAGCCTTATATGTCCTTGATCCCTGATCTGTCCATATTGTAGCGTCAATATAGCTAAGAACATCAGGTTCAAAATAAAAATTGCTTGTTGTAAATCTACATTCAGGTACGATATTGTATAAGTTCATAAGATATGTTCTTCCTCTGGTAGCATTTATCCTGGACCTATCCATATGTGGATTTAAGGCATTTGCATTTGTTATTATTATGTAGTCACCTACACTGTAATTTTGATAATGGCCTCCGTATATAACTTCCCTGATACGATAAATACTGGTTTTTGGTATAGTTCTTTCATAATTATCTATCAGCTCGATATTTTTAATTTGAGACATGTCAAAATTTGTTTCCTCATGACGTTCCAGCCTTGTAGCTTCAAAAACCGCAAATCTGTCTATAAGCTTTAACTCTTCATCATCTAAAACAAACTCATTATTATATGCGGTGATTATATTTCTATTGTCAACCACATCTACGAATTTTGAGCTTTCAATGAATTCCAGATTAGCATCGGTTAAATTTTTAATGTTGTTCTGTGTTACAGTCCCGACAGTTTTATAGTCTCTCTTAGCCTGCTGTATTCCGTTATAGCTCTCATCCCATAAAGAAACTCCGAAGTACAGCATAACAGAAATGGCTGCAATCATAACTGTAAACACTATACTTTTAACAGGTGTTCTAAGAATGAATTTAATTGAATTTTCAAACAAACTATCCCTCCTAAACATTAAGCATTTTATTTGTGATTAATATATACATTTTACCACCTTATTTCCAAATTTCCAACAAAAAAAAACAGATTACACAAAATTTTAATATGCAATCTGTTTCTGACAATATCTTAAATATTATTAATATTATTTATTTTCTATAGCAGCCTTTATCAAGTCTCTGAACAAAGGATGACTTCTTGTCGGTCTTGATTTAAATTCAGGATGGAATTGTGCAGCTACAAACCACGGATGATTCTTTATCTCAATAATTTCAACCAGTCTTCCGTCAGGAGATGTCCCTGTTATTTCCATTCCGTTTTTCTCAATAACTTCTCTGTAAGCATTGTTGAATTCATATCTGTGTCTGTGGCGCTCATATATGATTTCTTCATTTCCGTAAGCGGACTTCGCCTTTGATCCGTCCTTTAGCTTGCACGGATATTCTCCAAGTCTCATAGTTCCGCCTTTATTTTCTACATTAACCTGATCATCCATTAAATCTATGACAGGATGAGTTGTTTTCGGGTTTAATTCTGAGCTGTGAGCATCCTTATATCCTACTATATTTCTGGCAAACTCGGTTACTGCCATTTGCATACCCAAACATATTCCAAGGAAAGGAATATTATTCTCTCTGGCATATTTAGTTGCCAGAATTTTACCCTCTACCCCTCTGTCCCCAAAGCCTCCCGGTACCAATATCCCATCGCAGTCCTTGAGAATTTCTTCATAGTTATTCTCATTAACATCAGTAGCATGTATCCATTTTATGTCTACCTCTGCACTGTTTTCTATTCCTCCGTGCTTTAAGCTTTCGGCAACCGAAAGATAAGCGTCTCTTAGCTCTACATATTTGCCGACAAGCCCGATGCTTACTCTATGCTTTGCGTTTTTGGAAGCTTGTACCATCTGCCTCCAATTACTTAAATCAGGCTCATTGCACTCCAATTTAAGCTCCTTGCACACTATATTTGCAATTCCTTCTTCCTCCAACAAAAGAGGAATATCATACAAGCTTTCGGCATCAAGATTTTGTATTACGCTGTTTTTATCAACATTGCAGAATAAAGCAATTTTATTTTTCTGTTCTTCAGATAATTCAACTTCCGTACGGCAAACCAATATATCCGGCTGAATACCTACGCTTCTGAGCTCCTTTACACTGTGCTGTGTAGGCTTAGTTTTCAGTTCTCCTGCCTTATTAAGATACGGCAATAAAGTAACGTGAATATAAAGCACATTATCCTTACCCACATCAAATTTTATCTGTCTTATAGCCTCTATAAACGGTAAGCTCTCTATATCCCCTATTGTTCCGCCTATTTCGGTTATAACAACATCTACATCCTGCACCTCTTGTGCTCTGTAAACCATATCCTTTATTTCGTTAGTTATATGAGGTATAACCTGAACAGTCGCCCCTAAGTAGTCTCCTCTTCTTTCTTTATTCAAAACAGACCAATAAATCTTGCCCGTTGTTATACTGCTGTATTTTGTAAGATTTATATCAACTATTCTCTCATAGTGTCCTAAATCCAAATCAGTTTCCGCTCCGTCATCAGTAACAAAAACCTCTCCATGCTGATATGGACTCATAGTACCCGGATCCACATTTATGTATGGATCAAATTTTTGTAAAGATACCTTCAATCCTCTTGATTTTAATAATAATCCCAATGATGCTGCCGTTATTCCTTTGCCTAATGATGATACAACTCCGCCTGTAATAAAAATATACTTGGGCATGATTTCCTCCTAAAAAATTTTGTTTATTGATAATTTATCCTAATTATATTATAGATTATTTTTATATCCCCTAAAAATAAAAAAATAGAGACAAAAAAAGGGGTTTTTTTTTTAGTCTCTTTAAAAACTTTTTAAAATTACATATGCTTCGCTTTTGCGAAGCATTTTATATATTTACTAAACAATTCTATATTAAATTTATAAAAAGGTCAATCACTTTTTTTATTTTATCTGAAAATATTTTACAAAATATTTTTTTAATACTTTTTACAGTCATAATTATATTATTATTTTTAATTTAAGCTGTAAAAATCAATCAAATCCTCGGGTTAAAACCATAAAAATGTATTACATTCATATCATCTGTCATATCAAGCCCATGTGAGCCGCAATTGCCATCAATATCATGACATCCATGATCAGGCGCAAAGCCGTAAAAGGTATTGTGAGACACCCAGCATTTTTTAATTTTATTTATCAGCTCTTGATAAAAATTGATATTATTCTCCAGCTGAGTTATAGACTCATGTGCCTCAGTGCCGAACTTGTGCATGGTAGAATCGTAATTACCGTTATATATTATAATTACATCATGCTCATCTTTTTCAACAAGCTCGATTGCTTTATTATTTACTTCCTCTATAGAATCATAAATAAAATAATCCATTTGTCTTTCCAAAAAAATCATAGAAATGCTGTCTGAAGTTGTAGAAACCAAAGCAACTCTTTTTTGTGCCTTTAAAAGCGTGTCAAAAACCGTATTGACTTTTAAGACAGGCTTCACATAAGATTTTATCCCGTGATATTCCGGAAGCACTCCCGAATACATTGATGCAAAGCAAACGGGAGTAACCGATGGCATAACAGAAAGCATAGGCAAGGAAATGTCGGAACAGCATACAGCTTTTTTAAACATATCCGTATACTTTTGATAAAGCCACATTGCCACTGCATCAGGGTTATAAATAACAACTCTGTCGGCATGTTCAGAGTTTAATTTATGATTACACGATTTCACAAGAATATCTATAGGACTGTCCATATCACCCGGTATCTCTAAGCCCATTATACTAAGAATACTCGATGCAAGTTTTGTTATACAAATTGAATTATACTGTTCTGACATAAAAACTACCTCCGATTTAAGCTTTTTTTAATTATATCATTTTACCTGATAACAAACAACAGCATTTAATAATTTGATTAAGCAAAAAGAGACGTAAGAATCTACGCCTCTTCCATAATCCATATTTATCTACAATTTATGCTTTGCTTGTCTGCTTAGTGTTTGTAAGCATCATTATATATCTTAATAAAACATATAAAACCAATACAACGGCAATAATTGTCTGAATTATCACTACATATTTTAAGAATGCTATATTATTGCCTGTCTTTGTTAAAAATCCGTCTGTCATCTTCATAGCTATTGCACTTATGACCATAGGGAATGTAAATGCTGAGTAGCTCGGATAAAATTTAAGCTTCAACAGCTTCGGCAATTGTATCAGTGCGAAAATATACATTACAGCCGAAAGTGCCGTAAGAAAACCTACTATCGCCATGCTTTTTGTATCAAAGCTTGTCAAATATCCGGCAAGACATAAACTTGCAGGAGCTGCGAATATGATGATTAAAGGCTGCGCTGGTTCAGGTATACCCTTTACTTTTATTACTCTGTATGAGACTATTGCCAAAAGAGCTAAATAGCATATAAAACTAATCCAAAAAACCACTTGTCCTAAACTTTGCATATTGAATGCAGGAGCTGTAATACTTGCTGCAGCGGGTCCCACATAAACTATAAAATAGCTTGGAAATACTTTTTTCATATCAAATTTTAATATAAATCTAATTGTAAACAATATAATCAGCAAGCAATGCAGTATAAATCCGAAAAACCATAAAATAAGACCTAAACCTGCAAGATAAGGCTTAACATAAGCTGCCAAAAGCATGCACGCCATTGAAAATGTCGGAGCAACGCTTGCCATTACAGGATTTTTTAAATCTTCCAAAATATCTTTTGGATACATAACAAATTTTATTACAAGTAAAATGCCTGCCAGTGCCGAAATAGCTCCAAACACAAGCCTCAGTCCCTGAGAATATGTTTGAATCAAATTTCCGGTTGCGGCCAAAGCCAGCATTACACCGGCTATAGGTAATGGAATTTTCTTTATCATATTTTTCACCTATATATCAATATTTTTTATATTTTTTTCTCGACAGACAATTTCTGAAACTTTACGAGCAACCTCTCCCGTAAACCTTATACATTGTTCCTTATGCTCACCTGATGCCATATCCATACCTTTAGTTAAAATTCTGCAGCATAAAGCGCTGTTTTTTTCCTTAAACCAATCATGAAGCTCTTTTGCAACCGCAAGACTCTCTTCAACCTTAGGATCTTTTTGCTTAGTTCTGCCAAAGAAATATCCCAAACACATCATTCCTCCGGAAACAGCTCCGCATACACACTTTGAACGTCCCATCCCTACCGGAAATGCAGATGCCATTGCTATAACTTCTTCGGGAAGATCAAGCTCAAAATTACTTCTTATACAGCTTATCATTGCTTCAGAACAAAAAAATCCATTTCTGAATAAATCCTCCGCCTCTTGCTGAATCTTACTGATACTAACTTCTTTTACCATAATAACCTCCATTATTTTCACAAAATATCATTATATTCCAACATTTTCGCTTCTATGCCTATTACTGCTCGTTTAATTGTAGATGATAAAAGTTCTTTATTCAAATAAAAATATTTTATGCTCGATTCAAATTGTATAATAAATTTTCATTTGACATGTATGCTTCAAGCTTTAATTGTAATACAATTTAATTGATAAATATCAATATATTTTTCATAATTTATATCCTGTTTACATATATATTAACAAATAATATTACTTGGACTTGCAAACATGAATTATTTATTGTTTATAATGTCTAAAAGGAGGATTTTAATTTGTTTGAAAAGAGCAATGATGCATTTATAGTAAATGAACTTATAGGCGAGAGTATAACAGATTTAATTGTTGAAGGAGATATCTACATACCTGAAAATTTACATAGCGTGGAAAAGATTATATATACCTCAGGAAAAGTAGAAATCAATAATGTATCCACTCTTAGCGATAAAGTAGCAGTTTACGGTCAATTAAACTACAATATTATCTATCGTGGAAATGATGAGGATTCAACAACTCAAGCTGCGAAAGGAAAAATAGACTTTATGGAAGAAATACCTCTTCGCGGTGTCACAGAAAGAATGTCGGCAAACATAACACCATCTATAGACTATATAGACTCAAAGATTCTTTCTGATAGAAAAGCATTGGTTAAGGCAGTTATAAATATCGATACGAAGGCAATTGACAAACACAGCGTTGAGTATATATCAGAATTCGACTCTGATGAAAGCCTTCAAACTAAGACAAACAATATAGTCTACACAGATATTGTCAGCAAACAGGAAGCTCAGATGCCTATAAGCGAAAACATTATACTCGACCCTAATATGAATGAAATACTTAATATACTAAAGGTTGATGCAAACTGCAAGATTTCCGAAGTGGATATAATGAACGAAAGAGTATTGATCGAAGGCAGCTGCAAACTGGGAGTACTTTATACCGAGGACAACAGCTTTGCAACTCTGAATTATATAACAAAGGATTTTCCGTTCACTCATTATATGGAATTTAAAAATGCCGATGATTCTATGATGAAAAATGTCAATGTCAATATTTCAAATGTAGATTGTGTTATATCAAGAGATGACAATGATGAAAGAAAAATATTCTCATTTGACATAGAAATGCTTTTAACCGCGGAGCTTTACAACACAGTCAGTAAAAATATAATTTCTGATGCTTACTCAACTACAAACGAAGTTCAAATCGAAAGCAGCAATATTTCCTTATCATCTATTATTGATTTTAAGGAATCCAAAGAAAGCTTTGAAAAAACCTTTGATATCGAGAATGCAACAATAAAAGACATATATTATTATGACGCAACACCGAAAATATCAGAAAAAAATATCTATGAGGACAGAGTGGTAGCCGACGGATTTATAGATGTGAATGTAATATTCTTGAATGGTGATAACAACAAGGTTGACAGCGTATCGTCATCTATTCCTTTTACATCTACTGTTGATTTATCCGATTATGACAACATATCAGATGCAGATGTTAAAATAAGCTTAGATGAGCTCGGCGCTTACAGAAAAGGCTTAAATACCATCTTAATCGAAGCTAAAATAGTGAATGAGCTGAGTATCAAGGATGACAAAGAGGTGTATGTTATAAATAATATAAGCTTAGGTGAAAAATTAAATAATAAAAATACGGCAAGTATAGTATTCAGAGTAGTTCAACCGAATGAAAACATTTGGGATATAGCTAAGAATTACAATGTATCAATGGACTATCTCAGAAAATTAAACAATCTGGATATGAATGATGCTTTAGAACCGGGAAGCAAAATTATAATTACTAAGCAAGTTTAAAGAGGTCAAGAAAATTTATAAAAAAATTAATCAAAGGCAGGAATCCAGACTTAAGAATTTCTGCCTTTTTAAGCTTTATATAATATTCACTTTTTTGAATTCTTCAATAAATTCTGACAGATAGCAAGAAGTAGCTTCAAGCATTTCATCTCCCCATTGTTTCGTTGCCTTTTTAGGATGATCATTTCCTATCCAGCCGTTATCCGTTACATTTTTATAATTTCTTGGAATACTTATGTCAATTCCTTTAAAACTTATCGTTTTAAAACCACTGCCCTTAAGGATTTCAGATACATCCTTAACATTCATTTCTTCTAAGGAACTCATATCAACAAATTCAGGATTAACAGACATAACTGCGGCAGTTTCCTCTGCTCCTCCATGTCCTCCGCGCCATGCTTCATTAAGTTCAGGTGCAATTAACCACCAATTAAATACCGCTGCTAAGCCGCCCTTATTATTTATATTTAAACTTGCCGCTTCCAAAGCAGATATATTACCTCCGTGACCGTTTAAAAACACAAATTTCCTGACACCAAAGTCAAACAGACAGTCTGTGATTTTAGTCACTATTGCCAGCAACCCATCATAGCCTATGGATATCGTTCCGGGAAAATCAATCATTGAATCACATGCTCCGTACGGTATTGTCGGTGCTATCATAACATCAACCTTTTTTTCTGTCAGCTCCAATATTTTGTCAGGTATCAATGTATCAGTTCCAAGTGCCAAATGTGTGCCGTGATTTTCTATGCTGCCTATCGCTATTAAAACTGTATCGTTACTTTTGAAATACTCATCAGCCTTTTTCCATGTTATATGTGCTAATCTCATGCTTTTATCTCCCATATACAAAATTATTATATAAATATGTTAGCACAATATTTGCACATAATCAATTTAGTTTATAAAAATAATGAGTGTATCGTTTTCTTCAACGTTACACTCATTTAATTTACTTTAACTATAAATACTCTAATCTATTCTTCTTATGCCTAATATTGATTTAAAGTAAACACTGGATACAGTAATTCCAAGTCTTTCATTAGCTGCATGTACTATTTTCCCATCTCCCATATATATAGCTATATGTCCGGAATACCATATTAAATCGCCCGGTTTCGCATTTTGAAGTCCATTTACGTATGTTCCGCTATTACCTTGCAAAGATGATGTTCTCGGCAGAGATATACCGAAATTTTTATAGACATTCATAACAAATCCTGAGCAGTCGGCACCTTTAGTTAAGCTTGTACCACCGTATACATATGGATTCCCTACAAATTGAAGTGCATAATCCACCACTTTTTGTCCTAAGTTTTTTTCCTGTTCAGTACCTGTCGATATGTAAGCATAATCTCCATGTATGTATGCTTCCTGACCCTTATATGATATTTTGTACCACTCTCCGGCTTCCTCCAAAAGAGTAAAGGTTTCACCTGTATTAACTAAAGCCAGTATACTTGTATCTGTAGAAGGGCCTTTCCTAACTCTTAAATTCGTAGTCGTTACAGTTGCTACCTTTGTTTCCACAGTACTGCTTTGAGCAGGCTCGTCATCTGCATATACATTATAATCGCAGACAAATCCCGCACCTAGCAGCAATACCCCTGTACTTAACAAAACTGCTATGTTCCTTTTTAAATTTATCATTATCCACACTCCTTATCTATTATACAAGCTATGTATTCATAGAGTACGGTTTATACTCTAACATATAAATGTGAGAATAATGTGAAGATTTAAGAATTAATTTATACTACAAGTAATTTTATTTTAAAACCAGTTTCAAATTTTTCTAGTTTTTAGTTGAAATATAGCCCTATTACTCACCTACAAACTTATATCCTACTCCATGAACAGTGACTATAAATCTCGGATTTTTTCTATCAGGCTCTATTTTTAAGCGTATACTTTTAATATAGGCATCTATACTTCTATCGTAGCCATCAAATTCATAGTTAAGAGCATATGCAATGAGCTCATCTCTTGAAAACACTCTATTAGGAGCCTTAGCCATTGTGTTTAAAATCTTGGACTCCGTGGCTGTAAGCGAAATTTTTTTACCGTTTATTTTTATACTTGAATTGACAAAATCAATAGTCAAATAACCATCAAAAAATGAAACAGGGATATTTGTTAAATTGTCACTTTTTACTCTTCTTAAAACCGCCTCGATTCGCGCTATAATCTCTTTAAGGCTAAACGGCTTGGTTATATAATCATCTGCGCCTATATTCAGCCCCTTAATTAAGCTTTTTTTATCTGTTCTTGCAGTAATCATAATTATTGGCACTCTTGATTTTGCACGAATTGCCTTACAAACATTTTCACCCGTCAAATCAGGCAGCATTAAATCGAGCAATATTAAATCTACATCATTTTTTTCAAATAAATCTATAGCTTCCTTTCCGGTGTAAGATACCAAGACATCATAGCCTGATTTCTCCAAATATTCCTTCAAAATATTCACTATTTTAATTTCATCATCAACTACCAATATCCTTTTATTTGCATACATAAAAACTTCTTTCGCCCTTTCAGCTATGTTTATTAATATATCTTTATTTTTATCATATTTTCAAATTTTATCAATAAAAAGAGAATGTCAACTAATTTATAATAATAAATCGACATTCTCGTTGTATATGAAAATTCTATAATTTAATTCTTATTTTCATAATCTAAAGATTCGTAGGATTTTATAACTTCGTCTAAGGCTTCAGTTTTGACTTTATCACGTATCTCGAGGATTTTTTCTCTGTCTGTACCTTCTTTTACATAGTAATAAAACGAAAATACATAAAATTTATTATCAAAATTCATATTATAATACAAATTTATCATGTTATTACCTTCAGAAAATACTTTTTCAGGATTAATCAGCTCAGACTCTATAATTTCTTCATAATAAACTGTATATCCTTTATGTTCTATAAACTCAGTACCTTTACGATGCAAATCTTCTAATTCAAATTCGGGCAAGAATGAATAGTATACACCTACTAATTCATAAATTTTATTATATTGATGCTGAGTTTTTTTGTATCCCAGTGTTATAGCGTTAAGAATGTCTATTCTCTTGTACTTCTTTTTAGAAATATATTTAAACCATATATCTCTAGGTCTTTTATCATTATAACTTGCACCTACATCTAATATAACATCTTCATTAGTATCAAACTCAAATGGAATATAACTTGGATATGCCATATATTCAGCAAAGTTTTCCTTAAATTCCTCCAAAGTAGAAAAATCCATGCTCTCTTCTGTTCCCGGTCCACATCCTGTTAATAAAAATTGTAGTAATATAATTATAATAATCAAATGTTTATATTGTTTTTTCATTATATTTGCCTCCTTACCGAAAGGGGATAATCCTTTTATACTATTAATAGCAATATTACATTCCATATATCTTATTAAAATAACATTTAATCCTTATTTTCATACCTCAAAGACTCGTAGGACTTTACTGCTTCATCTAAGGCTTCATATTTGACTTTATCTCGTATCTCAAGAATTTTTTCTTTTTCTGTACCTTCTTTTACATTATAAATAAATAGAAATTTATAGACCTTATTATCAAAATTCATAAAATAGTTTAAATATATCTTATTGTCACCTTCAAGATATGTTTTATCAGGGTAAATCAACTCAGAGTCAATAGTTTCTCCATAATAAATCGTATGTCCAGCGTACTCGATAAATTCAGAATGTTCCGGGTATATTTCTTCTATCCTTAATTCAGGAAAAAGCGAATAATATACAATTATTAATTCATAAATTTGATTATTTTTTGAGATGTTTTTTGAATATCCTAATGTTATACTTCTAAAGATATCTATTCTATTATATTTCTTCTTTGGGGTATATTTAAGCCATTTTCTGCTTTTAAATCCTTTATCATTGTAATTTGCATATACATTCAATCTAATATTCTCAATTGTGTCAAATTCAAATGGAATATAGGAAGGATATGCCATATACTCTACAAAATTTTCCTTAAACTTCTCCAAAGTAGAAAATCCCAAGCCTTCCTCTGTTCCCGGTCCGCATCCTGTCAATGAAAATTGCAGTAACATAATTATAATAATCAAATATTTATATTGTTTTCTCATTATAATTGTCTCCTTTGACCGCAAGTATATAATTAATAATCTTCTTTTATACTATTAACTGAAACATTGCAGCGTGTGCATCTTCCGCCAACAATATTATGGCCTAACTTTGAGCCGCTTGTTGCTCCGCATTTTGTACAGGTTTTTGGTTTTGTACAGGTTGCCGCAGAATAGCTATGGCTTGTACTTCCTGATGATGAGCCGCATTTTGCGCATGATTTATATGTACATGTTCCATTTACCCAATTATGCGAGGTACTTCCTGAAGAACTTCCACAAATATCACAAAACTTATATGTACAAGCACCATAAGCCCAACTATGATTTGAACTTCCTACCGAAGAATTGCATCTACTGCACTTTCTATATGTACATGTGCCACTTACCCAATTATGCCCTAACTCTGTTCCTGATGTTGCTCCGCACCTTGTGCATTTTGATGCTGATGTACAGGTTGCTGAACTATAATTATGACCCAAGGCTGTTCCTGACGTTGCTCCGCACCTTGCGCATTTTTGTGCTGATGTACAGGTAGCTGAACTGTAATTATGGCCCAAGGCTGTCCCCGATACTGCTCCACACCTTGTGCATTTTGATGCTGAAGTACAGGTCGCCGAACTGTAATTATGCCCTAAAGCTGTTCCTGATACTACTCCGCACCTTGTGCATTTTGATGCTGAAGTACAGGTTGCCAAACTATAATTAT
>DGYI01000007.1 GCA_002396645.1 Firmicutes bacterium UBA5010 | reverse complement strand
TGACCAGTCCGTTTGGACCTCGTAATTTTGCTGGGTTAGAGTTTCATCCGGGTATGGACTTAGGGCCTATAGTTCCAGGAAAAGAAGGCGATAATATCTATTCTGTAGCAGACGGTACAGTAAAAGTATCTAAAGCTAATGCTGGAAACCCTGCAACCGGATATGGGTATTATGTAGTTGTGGAACATAAGGACTATTGTAGTCTGTATGCACACTTACAAAAACTAGAAGTAAAAGAAGGGCAGAAAGTAAAAGCCGGAGAGATTGTAGGACACATGGGAAACACCGGCGAATCTACGGGTCCACACTTGCATTTTGAAATCAGAGATTGTAATTATGCAAAGTTTTGGGAAAAAGGAAGGCTCAAGGGTGAATATAAGTATGCGATAGATCCGCAACCACTTTTATTAAAGAATGTGCTTTCTATTACAGAAGCACTTAAAGTTATAAAGACTAAATGCAAATATGATGAGGACACAATAAAATTTATGCTTACTCATCCATGGCCGCAGAATTTTTTAGATAAGTTCGCTAAAGCAATTCTATAAAAATACCGGGACAAATATCCCGGTATTTTTTATTTTTGGTTATTATATTTCAGTTCCGTTTTTTAATTTTTTAAGAAACATTATAAAAAAAGGTAATATTATATATGTAAGACAATTTTTATAAATATATAAGTTGATATTTTAGGATACTTTTTATATG
This sequence comes from Firmicutes bacterium UBA5010, assembly GCA_002396645.1. Classification (GTDB taxonomy): domain Bacteria; phylum Bacillota; class Clostridia; order Tissierellales; family Sedimentibacteraceae; genus UBA1535. Next base: position 4,943 of record DGYI01000007.1, on the reverse strand, counting down.
CTAATATAGTAATGTATAAATAAATTATAAATTTAGACATAATATCAATAAAAAATATAAAGGCTCCTAATATTTTTCATTATATATGATATTTACAAGGTGTTATTTCAAGTTACATGTAAATTCTTTAGAAAATGGTTGAAATATTTTTCCAGTGGGTATATACTTAAATAGGATTAAACAGTGTTAAACAGCATTAAACGCTATATATAGTATGTTAAAATGATTGATTGAGATTGTTACACATATGTAGGGGCTTGTTATTTTGACCAAAGTATTATATTATTATATGGGACAAGTTTATATAAAAAGTGTTCTTTTATAAAAATGGGATAATATACTTATATTAGAGAATAAATCAGAAGAAAAGTGTAATAATAAAAGGGAAATATTATGGAGCTAACGAAATATGAATGTGTAGGTTTTCATGCAACAAGAGAAGAAAGTGCCAAAGACATTTTAAAAACAGGAAAATTTATATGTTCAAATGATGAAGAAGATTGGCTAGGGACAGGAATTTATTTTTTTGAAAATGATAAAAAACAGGCCGAATATTTCGCTAAGGCCAGGAATATTAATGTGCTTAAAGTTTTAAAAGCAGATATATCATCAGATAAAACGTTAAAATTATATGATACAGAAACCTATGAAATGTACGTGAAATATGTACATATGTTAAAAGATAAGTATCAAAGAAGAAAAGATAAAACAAAAAGAAAAATAATAAATTCAGTGGCGTTAGAAAGTTTATATAAAATAAAGCCATATGATATAGTAGTGGGAATTTTTGAAGTGCCTTATATGAAAAGGGTGCATAGAACAAATATATTTCCTATGCATATACAAGTGTGTGTAAAAAATCACGATTGTATAAGCGATATAAAGGAGGCGTAAATATGAAAAGTTATTTTGATGAGGTTTTTGAAATATTAGACAATATGTCTGATGAGGATTTTGATAAATTGTTGATTGAATCAGGGATAGAAAACTGCCCTTATGAACCTCAACAATTTGAACTTGAAATGGATTATCTAGAAAATTTTAATTTAAATTATCTGCGTGATTATTTCAAAGAAAATAATTCAGAAATATTACTCCAAACTAACAAAAAAACATGTAAATATTATGATGCATATACTGCTGCATAATTAGAGGACAAGTTAATGAAAGAAAGTAAATTTAAATTTAAAATACCATATTTAAGGAAGATAATTTTTTTATGTAATGAAGATTATAATAATGCTAAAATTAAGTTAGATATAAAAACAAAAACTTATGTAAAAAAAGAGAAAGATAAAGAAGAAGCCACGGTATCACTGGATATAGAGTTTTTTGAACTAGAAAGTTTAGATCAAAGTCCTTACTATATTAATGTAGTTATGGACGGCGATTTCAAATGGGAAAAAGATTTAGAAGATGACAAAGTAGATAATTTACTTAAGTCAAATGCTCCAGCTATCTTGCTTTCATATATGAGGCCTTATTTATCTAATTTAACAACAGGGGCTGGATATCCACCATTAATATTGCCTTTATTGGACTTTACAGAAAACGAAGTTATTTTAGAAGATTGAAAATAGGATTAATATTACATAAATAATTTTCCCTGGAGTAATCCAGGGCTTTTTATTTACCGATACAAAAACTTTTGACAAATCAGGAATTTTTGATATAGCTGATATAAATAATTAAATCTTATTAGTGGATATAAACTGGTACGGGTCAGGTGCACCATTTTAAAAAGGTACGAAGTATTGAACAGTTTTATTGGACTGTCCAGTATTCGTACCTTTTTTATGCCTAAAATCCTGTGTTGATTGGCATTAAGCCTCTTGTTATAAAAAACAGGTCGGATTCCTCAACTTGGTAAAAAGCGTGAAAAATGAGGATAAAAAAGCAAAATCAACGGCATATTTTGAAGAGGCCTTGACGCCACACTCGGCTAAAACAGCAGCTATTTTGTTGGCGCCGAATTTTTGTCCCTAATATCATTGTACTTTCATGGGGATATCTGGTATAATGGTCAACGGCAGGCGGAATGTATGTCTACGCAATATAAGAATGACAATGATCAAACCGTGCAGGGTAATCCTCTATACGGTTTCTTGTTATAGCAATTATGAGACCTCGTGGAATATGAGACTATGGATATAATACGAATGAGATAGCACATAAGATAGGGAGGGATAAATATTAGTAAATTATCAAAATATCTGAAAGAATGCGTTGTTAATGATTTGTCTCCGGCAGACTTTAATCTAATTAAAGATGGTCAGACCCAGTGGTTAATCGATAAAATTACATCATTATCAAAGACGAAAACTTGTATATCTATATTAGATTATGGGTGCGGAAAAATGCGTTTGTATAATGCTCTATCAGAACTCAATTTTCGATTTAATTATGTTGGTACGGATTTTGAATCTTCTGAAGAAATTAACACGATAATTAATACAAATGATAACTGTAATTTTATATCTTTGTCAGAGATAGCAGGAATGGGAAGAAATTCATTTGATATAGTTTGTCTATCAAATGTGGTTCATGAAATTTCTATCATTGAATTTGCTGAAATAATTTTAACCACAAAGTTATTATTAATGAAGGATGGACATTTTTTATTACTTGATATGTCTGTATTACCTCAAGGGGAATTGTTAGGATTACCATACTTTCCTGATGAGGTATTAAGCTTATTTGAACCAATGGATTATGCCTTCGAAACTCAAAGCGGATATCCAATTATAGCTTGTGATATTTGCCCAAGTGCCTTAATGCTACCACATGTTGCCATAGAAAAACTCTATTCCTTAGTAATGAAAAAACGTGATGATTTTAGTTTTTTAGCTCTATCCCTTGTGAATAAATATGGAATAGATTTCTTTAATGAAAAATTTAAAAACATCAATAAACGTATGAATAGCGAAGAATTACTTGGCTATGCCCAATATCTGTCAGGATTATCAAATTACCGCATGGTGGAATTTCGTCAAAGTTATTATTCTGACAATGATAACGAGTTCTATATAGATTTAATAAATTTATATATGAGCACCTTTGATAGAACAGGAGAACAATTATCGTTGATTGAAATGTACGATAAGCTTTATCCAAAATACTCCGTGACACAAATTACTTGTAAATTAAAGCAAGCTACATATCCACACTCTTTTTTTGGTTTTGATGATGGAGAAAGACTCTATGCTACAGAAAGGCTTGATTACTTTTTGAATAATTATACTTTTGATGATTTAAGGAAAAGTGGAATTATCATATCTGCAATGTGTGGAATAGAAGATTGATATAGAACGTTACCTTATCCATATAGCCTAAGCTTGAGTCAAAATTTTAAACTTCCCGTTATTGTGGAATATCTTGCTTAAGCTCAAAAATCTTTTTTCTGCGGTGAATACAAAATATAAACGACTACTTTTTTTAATACAAGTAGTCGTTTAATTTATCTACAGAGTTTTTTAGATTTTCTTTTAACATATGAGTATAAGTATCAGCAGATATACTTAATTTAGAATACCTTAAAAGCACTTGGCTCTTTAAATTAACTTCTTTTTACTATTTATATTTTGTGCTCTACTAAATTCTGCTTCTACTAAAAGTATGGAATTTACTTTTGCACTTTACAAGTAAAATTTTCAGTCAGAATATTTTTCCTAATATGGAATATGCATATAATTATTGCAAAATTTGTAGATATATGTTAAAATAATTAAAATTCTTTGATAATTATGTAAAAATAATTACGGATTTTATTATTGAAAAATAGAAAGATAAAAAATAATAAAATTAAATAAAAAAACTAAAGGATATTTATGGAAATATATGTAGTGAAGGTGTCTGATATTAGAGAAGACAGATTAAATGAGCTATGTTTGCTAGTTGATGAAGAGAAAAAAGATAAAATTAAAAAATTTGTTAATAAAAAAGATAAGATAAGATCACTAGTTGCAGAAATATTGATAAGAACAATAATTATTGAAAATTTAAAGATTAATAATAAATATATTAAATTTAATAAAAATAAACAGGGTAAACCTTATCTAAAAAATCATCTCAATTTTAATTTTAATATTTCACATTCAGGAGAATATGTTTTATGTGGTATAGATAATAAAGATATAGGAGTTGATGTTGAAGAAATAAAGAATATTAATATTATAGAAATAGCTCAAAATTATTTTACAACAAAAGAGTTCGAATATATTGTCAGTTGTGATGTAGAATTTCAATTAAATAGATTTTATGAAATATGGACTTTAAAAGAAAGCTATATTAAATGCTATGGACAAGGATTATCAATACCATTAACTTCATTTTCTATTGAAGTAGATCAGTGTAAAAATATTAAAGTAGTTAGAAATAATGAATATGAAGAACATGCTTTTAAATTATTTGATATAGTACAAGGATATAAAATAGCTGTATGTTCATTAAATAAAGAAATTTCGAATGGAATAGTAATGTTAAATCAAAATAATTTAATTGACAAATATATAAAATTTAATCTTGAACAAATGAAGGGGTGATTTAATGATATTAATTTGTTTACCAACAATGAAAACGTTACGATACCTAAAAACAATAATATTGAAAACACAGTTACACTATTAAACATGCACTAGTTGTACAGAAATAAAAACATATAGATAAAAAAATTAATAAAGAAAAAGAACTTTACACTACAGAAGAATAGAAAAAACGATTCTTCATCAGATTTTGTGCCACTACAGGCGGAATGTTCGAAAAAAAAATTATATGGGGGAGTAATATAAAATGAAAAAACAAAGTAAAATGGTAGTTATGATTAGTATTTTTTTAAGTGTAACAATGTGCTTATTTAATGTGCTGGCAGCAGGCAGTAATGATGAATACATAAATTATTTAACCAATGACGAGACACAAAAGATAGAAGAATTTATAGAAAAAAA
>DGYI01000071.1:56620-86300 GCA_002396645.1 Firmicutes bacterium UBA5010 | reverse complement strand
AAAATTATTATATGTTATTTATGATGTGAAAAAAGGAGAATTTATAGGAGAGGTAGGTTCAACAGGATTTTCAACAGGACCTCACCTGCATTTCACTTTCAGCATACACAACAATTATGTAAATCCTTATCAACCTATAATAAATCTATTTGATTAAAATATTTAAACAAACAAAAAAAGCTGACTGCGAGCAGCTTTTTTTGTTTATCAGCCTGTTGTTTAATATATCCCGCTTTAATATTTTACAATCTATCTAAGCGGTAAACTAAGATTAATACTGCATCATATAAGGGGGGGCCAAATAAGATATAGCATTTCACCTAATTTCAATAGATAAGTCAACAAAACATACAATTAAAAATAATATTTTTGTTGTATAAGTGGAAACTTTATTATATTATATAAATAACATATAATAATTTTTAGTATAACAAATAAATTGACAAAGCTTTGGCTGTCAAGTTATTTGTTTTCTTATTTTAAGTATAATTGAAAATTTTCAAAAAGTCAACCATAAAATTGAAGATTTTCTAAAATATTTCGAAAGAGGTGATATTTTGACAGTTTACGACAGAATTAAAAAGATAGCGGACGATCAAAACATATCTATTTCATACATTGAAGAAAATGTTCAAATAAGTAACGGCTCTATTGTAAAATGGAAACAAAATATACCCAGAGCAGATAGCTTATATAAAGTTGCGAAATTTTTAGGATGCAGCGTTGAATCCTTGATGTCTGATAACAAGGACTGTACAATATATTCAGATACATATGATGGTACAATAATTAAGGAAAATTCAGAAGAGTATAAATCAGTTCTGAATGAAAATGAAATCGAAATTGTATATATTTTGAGAAAATTCAAAGATTATAGAACTCAAATTAAATTCATTGCCAGAGCAGAAGTTTTAGCAGATGAAATGCTTTCACATATTGAAGAGAATAAAAAGTAAAGTAGTGAGCGTATCATATAAATGATGTCACTACTTTTTTATTAATTTTGATATTTTTTTCTTCTTATACAAAAAATTCGAAAGTGTTATAGAATCTCTGGTCTTTAAAATGTTTATCAGACATATGCAAATCCTTATCAACCTATAATAAAAAACAAAAAAAGCTGACTACGAGCAGCTTTTTTTGTTCATGAGTCTGTTACTTAAATATTTTGTACAATATTAGAAGCGGTTAACCTAAGTTTAGTAATATATCTTATATCAAGGGGGCTTAATATAAAATATAATATCTTGACTAATCTCAATAGTTAAACATACAAAATATACAATTAAAAATAACATTTTTGTTGTGCATGCAGAAATTTTGTTATATTATATAAGTAGCATATAATAATTTTTAGAATAACAAATAAATTGACAAAGCCACAGCTGTCAAATTATTTGTTTTCTTATTTTAAGTATAATTGAAAATTTTCAAAAAGTCAACAATAAAATTGAAAATTATCTAAAATATTTTGAAAGGAGTGATATTTTGACACTTTACGACAGAATCAAAAAGATAGCAGACGACAAAAACATAACTATTTCATACATTGAAGAAAATGTTCAAATAAGTAATGGCGCTATTATAAAATGGAAGCGAAATATTCCAAGAGCAGATAGTCTATATAAAGTTGCGAAATTTTTAGGATGCAGCGTTGAATTTTTGATGTCGGATAACAAGGATTATCCAATGTATTCAGATACATATGACGGTATAATAGTTAAGGAAAATACAGAAGATTATAAGTTAGTTCTGAATGAAAATGAAATCGAAATTATAGATATCCTGAGAAAATTTAAGGATTATAGAACTCAAATTAAATTTATTGCAAGAGTAGAGGTATTAGCTGATGAAATGCTTGCAAATATTGAAGAAAATAAAAAATAAAGTAGTGAGCGTATTATTTAAACAACGTCACTACTTTTTTATTTAATAGGAAAGTTCTGTTTCCTATTAAATAAATGAAGAATTGGAACAATTCTTCCATAGAGTGAAGAAAGCTTCACTTTTTTATTATTAATTTTAATATCTTTTTTTCTTCTTATACAAAGATTTTGAAAGTGTTATAGAATCTCTGGTCTTAAGGTATTTATCAGTCATTAATTGCTGTATGACAAGCACTATTCCTACAAAGATTATAATATCGCCCATACTGAGTATAATATCGTAAAAATAATAATCACCTATGTAAAATAATTTTCCCAAAGCATTTAAATTCGCACCCTCAGCCGGTATAAAAAACTTTACTTTATTCGCCAAAAGCAAATTGTTCATTTCCGCACCGTATAAACGAAGAATTATATCACTTTTAACAGGTATCTTGAAGCTGTTGACACACATGCATACAAAGTTCATCATTATGCCGATTAAAGGCAGGAACATAAACTTTTTGTCTAAGTTAAATGTCAATACTATTATTATAAGAGAATATGTAATTATTAAAAAAACATTATAAAGATTTGAATTAAAATCCAACAAACCCAAATTCATGACTATGATTGATATATAAGAGACTAAAGCCAAAATAATCAAGGGTGAAAGATTAATCTTCAAATATTCAAGCCTCGACAGCTTTCCCCTTCTGATTGTACCGATAATTATACCTATAATAATAGCTTCAATAATCATAACAAATACCCTTTCTTCAAAATATTTCCTACATAATAATAATATATTATATGAAGAATATTATCAACAAAAAAATTTATTCTGAATATAATTCTACAATTTTTAATAAAATATTAACTGTTTTTTCCATAGATTGAACAGGTATATATTCATATCTGCCGTGGAAATTATACCCGCCTGTACATAAGTTAGGGCATGGAAGACCCATAAATGACAGTCTCGCTCCGTCAGTACCGCCTCTGATAGGAACAATTTTAGGATTTATACCAAGCTCAAGCATTGCTTTTTTTGCAGTTTCTATTATGTGCATATGAGGAAGTATTTTTTCCTTCATATTGTAGTATGAATCAGAAAGCTTTAATTCAACTGTATTTTTTCCATATTTGTCATTTAAATAATCGGAAATTTTGACAAATCTTTCCTTTTTGATATTAAAGCTGTCCATGTGGTGGTCACGAATTATGTATTGCATTTTTACTTGCTCGACATTTCCGGACATGTCATTTAAATGGCTAAAGCCCTCATATTTTTCCGTGAATGCCGGATTTTCAAACACCGGAAGCATGCTGTGAAGCTCCATCCCTATAAGCAAAGCACTTTGCATTTTACCTTTAGCACTTCCGGGATGTATATTTGTTCCGTTAATTGTGATTTTAGCGCCGGCAGCATTGAAATTTTCATATTCAAGCTCTCCGATTTCGCCTCCGTCAACAGTATACCCAAAATCAGCGCCAAAATTCTCAAGATTGAAATTATCTGCACCGCTTCCCACTTCTTCATCAGGCGTAAAAGCAATTTTTATTGTTCCGTGCTTAATGTCTGGATTAGAATAAAGATTCTCAGCCATAGTCAATATTTCTGCAATACCTGCCTTATCATCAGCACCAAGAAGTGTAGTCCCGTCAGTAACTATCAAATCATTGCCTATATTATCCTTTAAGTGTTCAAATTCAGATACTTTCATAATAATATTTTTTTCTTCGTTTAAAACTATATCATTGCCGTCATAATTTTTTACTATTCTGGCTTTTATATCTTTTCCTGATAAATCGGGAGATGTATCCATATGTGCAATAAATGCAACAACAGGAACATCTTTATCAATATTTTTCTCTATCGTTCCATAAACATAGCCATATTCGTCCATGTACGCATCTTTTATACCTATAGCTTTCATTTCCTCAACCAGATACGTGGCTAAATCCTTTTGTTTTGCAGTTGTAGGTACAGTAGTAGATTCAGGATCAGACTGAGTATCAAAAGAAACGTATTTTAAAAATCTTTCACAAACATTCATAATTAAATTTCCTCCGCTTGTATATGTATTATTTTATATATTATAACATTTTATCGTAAAAAATAAACAGAAAATTATTGTTGAACAGCGTGAGTGAGGGGGAGCTTAAGGGAAAGATATAAATAGCAATGCCCATATGCCTTAATAGTTAATTTTAAAATATAAAACGATAGATAGCATCGTTTAATTATAATGCTATCTATCGTTCATTTGTTTATATTCTCTAGTTGATAATTCAGGCAAGTCATAAAGAGGTGAAAAATCCTCAATTAAGTTTGAATCTAAATCTAAATTAGATAATTTTTTTAAATATTTTAAACTCTCGATATTTTTTATTTTATTGTTACTTATGTAGAGACACCTCAAATTAAGCAATTGTCCAAGAGGGCTGATATCCTCAATCTGATTAGATGATAAAACTAATGTTTCAAGATATTTTAAGTTTTTTAACGGCTCTATATCACTTATTTGATTGTCGATTAAGCTTAAACTAAGTAGATTATTCAACTTTGATATCCCATCTAAGTTGCTTATATTGTTATAGTCCATGCTTAACATACTTAACATATACATGTTTTCTAATGCATCGATATTTGAAATGTTGCTATGCGTTGCATGCAGTCTTTTTAGTCTATACAATGGGCTAAGATCTTTTAAATCAGGAAGATCTAATCCACTTAGCGAAAGTGATTCCAAATTTACCAGATTACTTAAAGCTGACAAATCAGAAACTTTCACATTCAAATCTAATTCTTTTAATTCTGTTAAATTACCAAGAGCATCGATATTTTCCGAACCGCAGCCTAATTCTAAATAAGTTAAATCAGTTAAATTCGCCAGTGCATCTATATTCTTGATACTATTAGATTTGATAATCAAATTCTCCAGTTTTGTCAGATTCTCTAAAGCACTTATATCATTGATATCCAATCCTGAAAAATTCAATTTCTTTAAGTTTGTTAATTCTTTTAATGCATCGATATTTTTTACACTTGTTCTCGATAAATTTAGTTCTTCAAGATTATATAATTCGCTCAATGCACTTATATCTTCAATCTTTGAATAAGGTAAATTTAATGTGGTTACAAAATTTAATGATTTTAAATTTTGTAAGTTTTTTAAAAAATCTATATTTTCGACATTTGTATTTGTTAAATCAAGCTTTTCCAACTTGCTTAGCTTGCTTATGGGTGAATAGTCGTCAAAATTATTATAAAATAGAGATAAACTTCTTAATTCACTTAATACTTCTATTCCTTCCAAGCTTTCAATTGTGTCTTCGCTTATCTTCAGATGCTTTAAATTTGTCAATGAGCTTATATAACTCAAATCTCCGACAGCTACATAGGATAAATTTATTTTTTCAAAATCTTTTAATTCAGATAAAGCATTTAATTCTTCCAAGTTAAATTCCGTATCGGACAAATCCAATTCTTTCAAGCTGTATAGATTTGTTATATGGGCTAAGTTAAGTATTTTATTGCCCACCACACTTAATTCTGTAAGCTTATTTAAGTTTTTTAAGGCACTTATATCAACCATTCCGTCACTTGAATAGTAAAGGGTATTCATTTCAGGTCCTATATGTGATATTTTCAACGTGTTTAAGTCTGATAAATCATTTATTGGACTTATATCAGTAAACTGGTTTTCAGATAAATCAAGATATCTTAAATTTTTTATCTTTTCTATGCCATTTATATCTGTTATTTTATTAGCTCGTATATTTATATATTCTATATTATTTAATTCACCTAGAGAAGATATAGTCGGTATTTCATTTTGTTCTAAGTTTAGTATTTTCAAATTTTTAAGATGTTTTAATCCCTCAATATTGTTTATTTTATTGTATGATATATCCAGCTCTATAATTTTTTCGGATTTTTCGGTAAAATCTAATTTATTTATATCATTACATCTTATAATTAGATGAGTAAGATTATCAAAATTATCGAGATCTTTAACGGATGATATTTTTCCGTATATATCAGCAAATCTTGTATCATCAAATCTATCCCAGTTTAAATTTGTTTTTACTTTAGCCCCACCTACAATGCAGAGCTTTGTTATAATATCCAACTCATTTTTGTAAATATCACCTTCAGGTTTTTCTATAGCCATTCTTATCATTCTTTCAAAATAAGGGTCTTGCCATACGATTGGATTATTTTTATCATCTAAGCTATCGCTTGATTTATCTTTAGAACTGTTTTCGTCCGATGTAGCATCATCTTTATTTATCTCTTTACTCTTATTATTTTGTTCAATGCGTGCATTTATTGCAGTATCATTATCCGCTTTGCATGATGTAAAAGCTAGTATAAGGATAATAATTATAAAAACTGCTTTTATATTCTTCATAATTTACCTCTTAAATACAAATATTTTACATATATTATATCCAATTAATATTTATTAGTCAATCACAATACCCAAATATTCCCAGATGTTAAAATTGTTTAAAGTCATGATAGATAAAATAGCTGATAATTAAGATATCTGTATTTACACAATCAACTTCCTGTTTATCTCATAAGCAAGCTTCAAAAACCTTGCCGGTGACAGCTTCTTTTCTTCTTCAAAGGGATAGACCTCCATTGATAGTCTGTCGCAGGACGTCTCTTTTATTATGTCAATTATTGATTTAAAATCGACAATCCCTTTTTTCGGAAGCCAGTGTCTGTCATCTGTTCCGTCATTGTCTGACAGATGAACACAAAACAATCTGTCTTTCCATTTTCTAAGAATTTCACCCTTGCTTTCTCCATTTATGAAATCATGAGAGGAATCATAGCAAAATCCCAAATAGTCAGAATTAAATTCATTTAAAATAAAATCTGTATATTCAAATTTTTTAGTGTTTTCTACTGCCACCTTTATTTTAATATCTTCTGCCAAGAGAACTATTTTTTCAAATGACTTATAGCCGTTTTTATAATCAACATCAGACAAGCTGCCCCTGTTTGTGTGCATTACTATTCTGTTTGCACCTGATGACTTGCAGCCTTCTATATATTTTAGAACCTCGTTGACATGGCTCTCTCTGTCCGATGTTTTATCACTCCAGAGTAAATTGCAATCTTCGTAAGGTAAATGTATATTGTCCACATTTAAGCCCAGTTCATTTGCTAAGGATACAAAACTTTTTTTATCCATAAATCGTGGAATGCTTTCATCCTCCCACCATAGCATTACATTGTCAAAGCCAGCGTCTTTTATTAATTTAAGTCTTTCTTCTATAGGAAGTATATAACCAAACCAACTAAAAATCCCGGTTTTCATAAAATCACCTCGAAAAGTTTATTATATAGCAGTATCATAGTCCCGGCAAGCCGAGCCATTGTTAAATATCCGTAACCTAAATAAAGATTTAAGTTACGGATATTATATCATAGATTCTAAAGTATGATATACACAATCTTTTTTATTTACAGTGATAAAATCTCATGCTATAGTTTATATAAGTTTTTATTAAAAATCATCGCAGCACTGATATTAATAATTAATAGATTTTTTGGAGGTAATATTGTGGGTGAAAACAATATGTCTTTATCCTTGCAGGAGTGGCATAAAAAACAGGCAATTGACAACTTTAATTCCACTTGGGATTATATTGATAAAAAGGACAGAACAAAAGAAGATGATATAAACATGATACATACCGCACACGCATCGCGTTTTCATTGGGGAATAATAGGAACTGCTCTTGAATTTGCAAGAGGAGAGTGGCAGATTTCCAGAGTATATTCTTTGTTGGGAATGCCTGAGAGCGCATTATATCATGCAAATTATTCTTTAGAATTGTGTATAGACAATGATATAAAGGATTTTGACCTGGCATTTGCTTATGAAGCGGTTGCAAGGGCATATATGACAGCTAAAAATGAAGAGCAGATGGATAAATATTTGATATTGGCTAAAGAAGCTTCAGAAAATATAAATAAGGAAGAAGATAAGAAATATTTTTTATCTGAATTAGATTCTATTGCCATTTAATTTTGAAACTATATTAATACTTGATATTGAGAGCTGCCGCCTTATAACTATCAAGTATTTTTATTTTTTGACATACAAATTATATTCAAACACATACTGACAGCACACAGCATAAAAACAGCAATAATATTCATAAAAGTCAAGATTTCTCTATTGACATCTTATATACATATGATATAATTAAACAAACAAATGTTCGAGGAAAAATTATGGATGATAATATATTTGAAAAGCTTAAAATTTTAGCTGATGCCGCTAAGTATGATGTTTCTTGTGTTTCAAGTGGAGTAGACAGAAAAAATAACAAAGTCGGCAGTATAGGCAACGCCTCAGCTTCAGGTATCTGTCATACTTGGTCTTCTGACGGAAGATGTATATCTCTTTTAAAGATATTGCTTACAAATGATTGCATATATGATTGTATGTACTGTATGAACAGGGCTACAAACAATGTAAAGAGAGCTACCTTCACACCGGAGGAGGTAGCTGAATTGACTATTGAGTTTTATAGGAGAAACTATATAGAGGGATTGTTTTTAAGCTCTGCCGTAAATATAAGTCCGAATCATACCATGGAGAATATATACAAAACTCTTCTGCTTTTGAGAACTAAGTATAATTTTGGCGGTTATGTTCATGTCAAAGTCATACCCGGTGCAGACCCGGAAATAATAAGAAGAGCGGGTTTTCTCGCCGACAGAATGAGCGTTAATATTGAGCTTCCGACAAGAGAAAGCTTACATCTTTTAGCCCCTCAAAAAAAAGCTGAGAGACTGTTATTACCTATGAACCAAATAAAATCGGAAACACAGATTAACCAAGAGGAAAGAAAAAAATATAAAAATGCTAAGACCTTTGTTCCGGGAGGCCAATCAACACAGCTTATTATAGGAGCGACAAACGATCCTGACAGTACCATATTGAACTTATCACAATCATTGTATGATAAGGTCAATATGAAAAGAGTGTTCTTTTCTGCTTATATACCTGTTATCAGCTCCCCTAATTTACCGGCACTCAGCACGGCTCCTCCGCTTAAAAGAGAGCACAGACTTTATCAGGCAGATTGGCTTATGAGGTTTTATAAATTCAAAAGCGATGAATTGTTTACAGAAACGGAAAGAAATCTGGACCTTGAATTTGACCCTAAATTGACCTGGGCTTTCAGAAATATAGATAGATTTCCAATAGAGGTGAACAAGGCATCTTATGATGATTTACTAAGAATTCCCGGATTCGGAGTGCTTACTGCCGAGAGAATCGTAAAGGAAAGAAAGGGTGCGCTTTTATCCTATGATTCCTTGAAAAAGATGCGCACCGCTCTTAACAGAGCTAAATATTTTATAACCGTAAACGGTAAATACTATGGCGGAGTAGGAGTAGACCCTGAATATATTAAGAGTGATATAAGGCAAAAAGAAATACAGGAGCAGCTGAATTTATTTCAGCTGCTGTAACGGAGGCAAGGATATATGGATTATTTATATGACGGCAGTTTCGATGGATTTCTAAGCTGTGTATATCACAGCTATAAATTAAAAAAAGCCTCGGGAATCTATGAAAAAAATTCATATCAATATTCAATTATAAATGATTATATGATTATAGACGCAGATTCTCATCTTGCAGATACTGTTTATGATGCAATCGAAAAAAAGATATCCAAAGAAGCTATGCACATAATTTTTCATGCTTTTTTATCCTGTGACAATGATAAAAATAATAAAATTCTTAAATTTATAGAATTCGGATTTAAGAAAGGCAGAATAGCTGTCGATATGTATTCTCACGATAGTGTGCTGCCTGTAATGGAAATGTATACAAGGGTTTCCAGAGAGGCTCACAGTTTTTTAGGTTTATTGAGATTTTCGGATATCGGCGGAATTTTATATGCAAAATATAATCCCGATAACAATATAACTACCCTTATAACGGGGCATTTTGCTGATAGATATAAGTACGAAAAATTCATTATACACGATGAGAGAAGAAATATTGCTGCTATATATGCAAATGAGCGTTGGGAAATTATTGATGCAGGCTCTTTAAATATAGATTCTGTGACAAATGATGAGATTATGCTTCATAAGCTCTGGAAAGATTATTTTACTACACTGGCTATTGAAGACAGAAAAAACATAAATCTTCAATTTCAAAAAGTACCTGCAAGGTATAGAAAAAATATAGTAGAATTTAACAACATCAAATAATAGTGTCGAAAAAGGCGCTATTATTTTTTTGTATAAATGGAACTTTTTACTCATTTTTACTGTCTATAATAATATTTATAACAATGTAAACTTATATGGTGAAAATCGTTCACTCTTAAAAATTACCAATTCGCAAAACGATGGTTAACAACCATATTATAATAGGAGGTCAAAATGAGAAAATATTTATTTAAGACAGCGGTGTTTATGACAGCGGCAATTATATTATTTTCAAATATAGCTGCTTTTGCTGATGGCTACAAATGGAAATATAATAAAGTGTCTGCTTTCAAAGAAAGCAGGGAGTATGCCAGAGTAGGTGAAATTTCAGAGATAAAATCAAACATAATAACATTAGGGGAAAAATCGGATAAGTCTATGTTTAAACTATCAGATAAAACCACTATATTTAATGCTGATGGTGTTAAAATAAAAAGTTCGGATTTAAAAACAGGTATGAATGTAGAAATTACCTACAATAAAATATCAAGAGACAAAAAAGATAAAGTAAATAATGCTGTTAGTATTAAAATTCTAAAAAATTCTGCACAAATAAAGAACGCATATATAGAAAAAATATCAGATTATTCTAAATCTGAAAAGCTGGTCAAAATTATATACGAGACAGTAGACAGTAAAAACAGAATAATTGAAAATACAATGAATTTAATTGTTGATGCAAACACAAAAATTTATAATCAATCAGGGGATAATATTAAGATATCAAATTTGAATCAAGGTATGATTATTGATGTAGAACATTCAAGCAAGATAAGCAGAACATATATACCTCAAGCCTATGCATATAAAATTAACCTTATCAGAAATAATGAAAATATTAAGATTACAGAATCTAAAATAATCGAGAAGTACGTTTCGGGAAATAAATCATATATACTTGTCGGTGATTCCAATGCTGCAAGCAAACAAATTTTATTTATTTTAGATGATAATGTGAAAATAAGAAATAAATATGGCAAAGCTATCAGCTTTAAAGACTTAACAACAGGACAGAAAATAAAAGTTGAACATTCAAGCGCTATGAGTAAAAGCTTACCGCCTCAATGTGCGGCATATTCTATAGAGGTGATTGATGATTTAGCAATAGATTTTATTGAAGATGCGATAATTGAAGAGATAAGCATTAAAGACAGCAGCATAACCGTCAGCTATGAAGTAAAAATCGGTACTAAATATTATGAATATAGACTTATACTTTCTGTAGACAGCAATACAATCATTTTAGATAAGAAAGGAAAATCTGTATTATTAAACAGCTTAAAAGAAGGAATGCTGATTGATGTAGAGCATGAAATTCTCGCAACACTAAGTTCTCCGCCAAAGGCTTATGCTCATAAAATAAATATTGTAAGAGATAAGTATGATGAAGCTATAGATGATGGAGATTGTGAGCTTTTTAAATTGTTAATTAAATTGTATCTTGAGACAGATTCAAAAGAATGGCTAAATTGTATTATGAATCATAATCATGACTGGAGACACCTAAACGGAAAAGAATTAGACGATTTTTTTGAAAATATCTTTGAGAACAGTATATATGATGATGACGATATAGAAAATTTATTAGATAAATTGTTCAAAGGATATAGATGGGACGATTAAATAATATAAAAATTTCCTATGGCCCGGATTGTTGAAAAATATATTTCTCTGTGATAGGATAATAAAGTAGTTTTATATTATCTGAATGTGAAAAGGAGAAGGCTATGAAATTTAGTTCTAAACGACAATTTGACCTTTTAAATAAAATTGGATTTGTCAGAACAAGCGGAAGCTGTGAAGAAAAAAGGGCTGCCGAAATTTTACTTGAAGAAATAGAAAATATTGGATTAAAGGGAGAACTCGAACCGTTCGAGGTTGATCACTATGAAATAAAAAAGGCTAAATTTGAAGTGCTTGAGCCATATTACAAAGAGTATACGGTAAGCGGATATGGGATGTCCGGAAGCACTCCTTCTGAGGGCATGGTTTGTGAGTTTGAATATGTAGAAAACGCACATAAGCAAAATCTTATAAATTCAAAGGATAAAATTGTTTTTATAAACAGCGGATTTAATGTAAAAGCTTATGAAAATTTAATTGAAGCAGGAGTTAAAGGATTCATTTCATTTAGCGGAACTGTTATAGATGATGAAAGTAAAACTGATTTAGAAGATAGAAAATTGAATGAAAAGCATCTGAAACACGGTAAATTACCGGGACTTACAATCAGAGCCAAGGATGCTATGGAAATGCTTAAGAATACGCCCTCAAAAGTAAGGATTACTCTTGAGCAAACAGAAGGAAAGATTGATTCTCATAATGTCATTGCAACTGTTAAGGGAAAAAAATATGAAAATGAAGAAATACATTTCGTGGCTCACTATGACAGTGTACCTTTCAGTAACGGAGTATATGACAATGGAGCAGGATCAGTCATAATTATGGAGCTGCTCAGATATTATCAAGAAAATACACCTGAAAGAACATTGAAATTCATATGGTTTGGTTCAGAAGAGAGAGGACTTTTAGGAAGTAAATATTATACTGATACTCATGAGGAAGAGCTAAAAAAAGTAGTTCTTGCAGTAAATGTTGATATGGCAGGACCGATATTGGGGTATAACAGAGCCTTCGTTACGGCTGATAACAGCTTGTGTAATATGATAGAATATATGTCAAAAGAAATCGGGTTTCCGATATCCGTGACTCAAAGCGTATACTCAAGTGATTCAACTCCTTATGCTGATAAAGGAGTTCCGGCAGTCAGCTTTGCTCGTTTCGGAGCAAACGGAGGAGCTCCGGGACACAACAGATATGACCTGATAGAGCATTTAAGTGCCGAAAATATAAAAGAATTAACTGAATTTATACATCTTTTCAGTGAAAGAACCGTAAATTCATGCGTATTTCCTGTACCGAGAGAGATTCCTCAAAATATGAAAGAGGAAGTAGATAAATATTTAATGAAAGAAGAAAAGGATAAAAAGAATTCTAAATAAAAAAGTGAACTTTTCTATCAGATAAAAAAATCGTGCAATTTGCACGATTTTTTTATTGTTTTTATTATCTTATAAACATTTGTGTCCAATAAGCTTTTCCGCTTGAATTTGTTACATATCCTACACCTATTTTTGTGAAAGTAGATGAAAGAATATTTGCTCTGTGTCCTGATGAATTCATCCATGCAGTTACTACTTGCTGAGGAGTTTTTTGTCCTGAAGCAATATTTTCGCCGTATGCTGTGTACTTAATGCCGAATTGTTTTAACATGCTTCCGGCATTACCGTATGTCGGAGATGTGTGACTGAAGTAATTATTAGTAGCCATATCTTGTGATTTAGCTCTTGCTACTTTTGATACTGAACTGTCAAGAGTTAATGCAGATAAGCCATTTTTTGCTCTCTCAGCGTTAACCAATTCAACAACTTGTCTTTCATAGCTTGAAACTGATGAGTTTGTACTGCTGCCGTTACCTTGACTAGGTTTAGTAGTATCAGGTTTTGTAGCATCAGGTTTTGTAGTGCCAGGCTTTGTAGCATCAGGTTTAGTAGTGCCCGGTTTGGTAGTATCTGGTTTTGTAGTACCTTGATTACTGCCTCCGCCTTGGTTGCTTCCTGGATTGTTAGGTTTAGTAGTAGTACCGCCGTTAGGCTTGGTCACATTTTGATCACAATCTTTATTTCCGCTGTTGCTGAAATATTTGTTTATTATGTCAGATATATTTACGTTAGTATTTTTAGTGTTTTGGCTCGGCAATAAATCGCAAAGCTGAGAAACGTTTACTCCCTTTTTAATAATGTTGCTATTTGATAGTATACTATTCAAATTGATAGTGTTGCAGTTGCTGTTTGTATCTGCAAACGTAGGTACTACAGACAACGCTGTAATTAGTAAAGATAAAGCTATAACCTTATTCTTCATATAATCACGCTCCTTTTTAAAATTGTATATCAATTTTCTGTATTAAAACCTTTGAAAAAACGGAGTAAAAATTTTTAGAAAAATTTTAATTGAAAATTAATATTGTAAACGAGGGAACTTTTTAATAGGTTTCTCGTCTTTAATAGATTATACATGCACAGGACCTAAAAAATAAAGCCGCAATAATTGTTTATAATGTAAAATAAATGAATAATATTGCAATACATGGTATATATATTAGGATATACTAATTTTTTTTGTATATATTTCTAGATATATAACAATATGTAATGAAAATAAGCACTTTTTTCTAACATATTACATTAATTACATAATATAAATTTAAAAATTTGTGAATTATTTGCTTGACATCGATAAATTTGTGTAATATTATAGCTACATATAAGTTGAATTAGGGTTTATGAGCATTTATTTGGACAATTTTTCCATTTAGAAAATCAAAAATTAGGCTCGATTTATATTTAATTTAAAATCAAATTAATACAATGAAGGAAATAAGTAGTAATATAATGACTGTTCAGAGAGCAGGCCGGTTGGTGAAAGGCCTGGAGTTATATATTATGAAATACGATTCCGGAGTATCTGTAGGAAACTACAGCGTTTAACCAGCGTTACTTGGAAAGAGGCACTTGTTTGAGTGTAAATTAAGGTGGTACCACGGCTATTTCGTCCTTTTGCGAAATAGCCTTAATTATTTTTTGACATAATAGGATTAAAAAACAGACAGATAATAAAAAATATAATATAAAATCAGGAGGAAAACAGAATGGAAAAACAAAATGTTTTTGATATCCTCAAGGAAAGAGGATTTATTGAACAATGTACTCATGAAGATGAAATCAGGGAGCTGCTTGGCAAAGAGAGAGTTACATTTTATATAGGTTTTGATGCTACAGCAGACAGCTTAACGGCAGGACACTTTTTAACTATTATGGCTCTGATGCACATGCAAAGAGCAGGACACAGACCGATAGCACTGCTTGGAGGAGGAACTACAATGATAGGGGATCCGTCCGGCAAATCAGATATGCGTTCTATTATGACAAAGGAAACTATAGCTTACAATGCCGACAGATTCCAACAACAATTATCACAGTTTATTGATTTTAGCAATGACAATGCTATCATTGCAAATAATGCAGACTGGCTTTTAGATCTGAACTATGTTGAGTTTTTAAGAGAGATAGGAGTGCATTTTTCAGTAAACAGAATGCTTACAGCCGATTGCTACAAGCAAAGAATGGAAACAGGACTTACCTTCTTTGAATTTAACTACATGATTATGCAGTCATACGATTTTTGGAAGCTAAATCAGCTGTATAACTGTACAATGCAGTTAGGCGGAAATGATCAGTGGTCAAATATCATAGGCGGAGTTGAGCTAATCAGAAGAAAAGAGCAAAAGCCTGCATTCGGTTTAACATTTAAGCTTTTAACAACCAGCGATGGAGTAAAAATGGGAAAAACAATGAAGGGAGCTATTTGGATTGACCCTGAAAAAACATCACCGTATGAGTTTTACCAATACTGGAGAAACGTCGAAGATGTTAAGGTTGAGGAATTGTTAGGATTATTGACATTCCTGCCTATGGACGAAGTCAGAAGACTGGGAGCTTTAGAAGGTGCACAAATAAACCAGGCAAAAGAAGTATTAGCGTTTGAGATAACAAAAATTGTTCATGGAGAAGAAGAAGCTGCAAAAGCACAGGAGGCTGCAAAGGCGTTATTTGCAGACGGTGCAAATATGGATCATGTTCCTTCAACAGAAATTAGCAAAACAGAGTTAGGGGAAGGAATAAGTATTATAGATTTAATGCTTAAAGCCGACCTTATCAAAACTAAAAGTGAGGGCAGAAGACTGCTTGAGCAAAACGGTGTAAGAGTTAATGACGAGATATTTTCTGATATATCAAAACTCATAACAGAGGATGACTTTAACGAAGGAAAGCTTATGATTAAAAAAGGAAAGAAAATATTCCATCGTATAATATTAAATTAATGAATAACAAGTTAGTAAGAGATATTGATTATTTGTATTTTGTGAGGTGAAACTTATGTCTGTAACTTTAACCAAGGCATTGCTGTCTGACTGTGAGGAAATTTATGATTTACAGATAAAATCCTTTAAAGCATTGCTTGATAAATACCAAGACTATGACTTTAGTCCCGGAGCGGAAAAGATTGAAAGAACAATCTATAGGTTTAAGGAACTAAATTACGACTATTATTTTATCTGTCTTGGGGATAAAAGAATAGGAGCTGTAATAATATCCTCTGACAATAGTTTATGTAAACTTAAGCAGATTCATATTTTGCCCGAATATCAAGGTTATGGATATGCTCAGCAAGCAATATTATCGGTGGAAGCACTTTATCCTAAAGCAGCTCAATGGGAACTGGATACTATTAAGCAAGAGGAAAAACTTTGTTATCTGTATGAAAAAATGGGATATGTACAAACGGGAAAAGAACAAAATATAAAACCTGGGATGGATTTAGTTTTTTATATGAAATTAATGACATAAGCTTTTTATCGTATCATAATCCCAACTGTAGTGAGTCGTTTAATAATTTATAACAATTAGAATAAAATTTAATTATTTTAGTAATAATATCTTGCAAAAAGTAAAAAGATATATTAAAATACTAATTAATTAAATTCCGCGTGAGGGAGTAGTTTGCGTTAAATACGTTTTAAGTCAACATGCATGGTCATTCTGTGATCTGGCTTAAATTAAAGAACAAGACTTACGCACGATACAATTATATGTATTGTGTGTAAGTCTTTTTTTATCTGATAGGAAACTTCTCTTTCCTGCCAGATAAATGAAGAATCGTGATGATTCTTTCATAAGTGAACGTAGTTCACTTTTTATACCTCCCTCGGTCGCAGTATTTTAATACTAATTCAGATTATAAATAAACTAAAACTTTAACAAAAGATTATTATTAAGCAGGAATTAGGATATAACGTAAATTATAAGGAGAGCAAAAGTATGATGAAATTCTACAATGAAAGTTTAGAAAAAGTTTTAACAGAAGTCAACAGCTCGCCGGAAGGTATATCCGGCATAGAAGCTGAAAGACGTTTAGCTCAAAATGGTAAGAACAAGCTGGATGAGGGAGAAAAGATAAGCATTTTCAGACGCTTTTTACAGCAGCTTAAAGATCCGATGCTTATAATACTGATGATAGCGGCTGCTGTTTCAGGAGTAACAGCCGTATATTCCGGGGAGAGCTTTGCAGATGTTATAATAATCATGATAGTAGTAATTATTAATGCTGTTCTGGGAGTATATCAGGAAAACAAGGCTGAAAAAGCTATAGAAGCATTGCAGGAAATGGCGTCAGCTACAAGCAAGGTTATCAGGGATGGGCAGACAATAACTCTTAAAAGTGAAGACATAGTAGTAGGGGACATTGTAGTTTTGGAAGCAGGTGATGCGATTCCGGCGGATGGACGTATCATTGAAAATGCCAGTATGAAAATTGAAGAGGCGGCGCTTACCGGAGAAAGCGTACCTGTCAATAAAATGATAGAAGCTCTTGGAATGGGTGATAATAAAGAAGTTCCTCTCGGAGACAGAAAAAATATGGTCTATATGGGCAGTACAGTAGTTTACGGACGAGGTAAGGCTGTAATTTGTGCAACAGGTATGGACACTGAAATGGGCAAAATAGCGGATGCACTTGCAAAAACAGAAGAAGGGCAAACACCTTTGCAGATAAAGCTGGCACAATTAAGCAAGGTACTAAGCTATGCAGTGCTTGGTATATGTGCGTTCATATTTGTATTTAGTCTGTTTCGTGCGGGAAGCTTAGACAGCGAAGTTGTTTTAAGCACATTTATGATAGCTGTAAGCTTGGCTGTTGCAGCTATACCTGAAGGACTGGCTACCGTTGTTACCATTGTTTTATCTATCGGAGTAACAAATATGTCTAGGCGTAACGCAGTTATCAGAAGATTAACAGCTGTTGAAACATTAGGCTGTGCTCAGGTAATATGCAGTGATAAAACAGGCACACTGACTCAAAATAAGATGACTGTAGTAGAGCATTACAGTGATGATGAATTGCTCTTAGCAAAAGCAATGGCACTTGCAAGTGATGCCGAGTTTGAAGGTGACAGTGCAGTAGGAGAGCCTACCGAAGCAGCACTTGTAAACTATGCGAATAAACTGAATCTTAAAAAACCGGAGCTTAAAAAGGAAGAGCCTCGTATAGGAGAAGCACCTTTTGACAGCTCAAGAAAAATGATGAGTACGGTTCATAACACTAAAAACGGTATTATTCAGTATACAAAAGGTGCTCCTGATGAAGTTCTAAAGCGATGTACTCGCATTATTGAGAACGGCAATGTAAGAAATCTGACAGAGGAAGATAAAAATAAAATTCTAGCGTCGAACAAATCACTTGCAGATAAGGCACTTCGTGTTTTATGTGCGGCATATAAGCCTCATAATCAGGAGCCTTCATCATATGAACCTGATGCAATTGAAAATGATTTAATTTTTATTGGCTTGGCAGGAATGATAGACCCTATACGACCTGAGGTTTTAGATGCAGTTAAGGACTGTAAAAAATCAGGCATACGACCTATAATGATAACAGGTGATCACAGAGATACTGCTGTTGCAATAGCTATGGAGCTTGGAATTATAACAGAGCCTTCTCAGGCAATAAGCGGCTCAGAGCTTAATGATATGTCAGATAATGAATTTAAAGAGGCTATCGGAAAATACAGTGTTTATGCTCGTGTTCAGCCTGAGCATAAGGTACGTATAGTTAAGACATGGAAGGAACAGGGTTTTGTTACAGCAATGACAGGAGACGGTGTAAATGATGCACCGAGCATAAAGACAGCTGATATCGGAGTCGGTATGGGTATAACAGGAACGGATGTTACGAAAAATGTTTCCGATATGGTATTGGCAGATGATAACTTTGCAACTATAGTAGGTGCTGTTGAAGAGGGCAGAAGAATTTATGACAATATCAGAAAAGCTATACAGTTCTTGCTTGCAAGTAACCTAAGTGAGGTTGTCAGTATATTTGCGGCAACGGTTATGGGCTTTACAATATTAAAACCTGTTCATTTGTTGTGGATTAATTTAATAACAGATACATTCCCTGCATTGTCCCTTGGCATGGAGCCGGCAGAGCCCGGACTTATGAGCAGAAGACCAAGAGATAAATCTGAGGGTATTTTTTCGGGAGGCTTAGGCTTTAATGTAATATATCAAGGGATACTGGTATCGGCATTAACACTTGCAGCGTACTTTATAGGACATTATATTGAAAGCGGAGTATGGGAAATTACAAATAGTGCAGACGGCATGACAATGGCATTTTTGACTATGAATATGGCTGAAATATTTCACGCATTTAACATGAGAAGCACGCATCAGAGTATATTCTCATTAAAGAGCAGAAACATGTATTTATATGGTGCTATGATTGCGAGCTTAATTCTCACAACAGCAGTTATATACGTTCCGTTTCTGTCAGAGGCATTTGGGCTTGAGCATATAAGTTTGCTTGAATATGCTATCTCAATGGGGCTTGCAATATTGGTAGTTCCGATAGTAGAAGCAGTTAAAGCTATAGAGAGAAAGAAATAAGATTTGAAAATTCGCATTTGCTGTGTTATCCTAGATATTATATAATTAATATTATTGGAGAGTGGGCTATGCGAATACTACATAAATATCATGATTCCTGGCAAGAGTTTTTGGACGCAGATACAATTGATGAATTGAAGGATATAGATTCAAAAATAGGCAGCAACATAAATCCCGAGCCTGAAAATGTGCTGAGATTTTTAAGCAATGATTTATTTTCTGTAAAGGTAGTGATTTTAGGGCAAGATCCTTATCCCGAAAAGGGAAGAGCTACCGGAAGAGCCTTTGAAGTCGGAGATTTGCACAGCTGGAATGATAAATTCAGGCAGGTATCGCTTAAAAATATGATAAGATTGATTCATAAAAACTATAACAATATAGAAGATTACAAAGAAATAAGAAAATTTTCCGCTATACAGGAGGAAATAAAGTCTAAAAAATTTAATATGCTTCCTCCCGATGAGATATTTAAATCATGGGAAAAGCAGGGTGTTTTAATGCTTAACACATATTTAAGCGTAGAATCGGGAAAATCCGGAAGTCATATTCATATATGGGAAGCTTTCAGCGAAAAGCTTTTAAACTATATTTCATCGACTAACAGAGATATAAGCTGGTTTTTGTGGGGTAGGCAGGCAGAAGAAAAATCAAAGTGTATAAATTACGGTAAAAAATATATCAGCAGACATCCGATGATGTGCTCTGAAAAATATGAGGATGATTTCTTAAAATCCAATTGCTTTAAGGATAATATGAATATTATAAATTGGCTGGGATAAAACTAGATAAGTAATATCTCAAAATAATAGATACTATGATAAAATATGTTAAAATTTTTTAACATATTTTATTTTTTGTTTTTCGACATTATATAATTATTAAAAGCTCTTATTTTTAAGTCATATTCAAGAGTAATACTATATATAGTGCCAAGTTGACAGATGTTTAAAATGATGCTACAATATATTGTGCATACAATGTGTATTATACATTGTATGTTTTACATATATATATTGTAAAAATTATATTTTCTCAAGAGGTGTAGGATGATAAAGATATTGAAAAGGACAGGAATTTTAGCTGATTTTACCATATCCAAAATTGAAAATGCCATACTTAAAGCCATGAAAGAAACAAAAGAGGGTGTAAATTTAGAACTCGTAAAAGATATATCAGAATCCATAGAAAAAGAACTGGAGGACAAAAAATTTCCTATACCGGTTGAATTTATACAGGATATGGTAGAAGATAAACTTATGGAGAGCAGCCGAAAGGATGTTGCCAAAAAATATATACTTTACAGATATGAAAGAGATAAGTCAAGAGATAAAAGAAAAAGAAGAGATTTCAAGGTGCTGAGTGAAGAGTTTATAAGCAAATATAAGCACAGAGAAACTCCTATGAATCAGCTCGGCAGCTTTGTTTATTACAGGACATATTCCAGATGGCTTGAGGACGAAAGAAGAAGAGAATACTGGTGGGAAACAGTCAGAAGAGCCGTAGAATACAATTGCAGCTTAGTACCTACAACTAAAGAAGAAGCAGAAGCTCTGTATGACAATATATTTAATCTGCGTCAATTTTTATCCGGAAGAACATTCTGGGTAGGAGGCACTCCTGTAGCCTCAAATTATCCTATGGCGAATTATAATTGCGCATTTGAGGTTATAGATAACTACCACGCTTTTAAGGACTTGTTTTATCTTTTGATGATAGGCTCGGGTGTAGGAGTCAGAGTTCTTAAATCCGATGTTGATAAACTATCGAAACTTAGAAGCGATTATATGATTATACATGAAGATTACAGCCCTATAGCTATAGAGTCCCGTGAAGACAATACAAGCCTTGAATTTTATCAAAACAACACAGCGATGATAATTGTAGGTGACAGCAAGGAAGGCTGGGTACAGGGCTTAGACTTTTTCTTAAAGCTTATATATAGTTCTGAATACAGAAATATAAGCACGATTATCATAAATTACGATAATGTCAGACCGAAGGGAGAAGTTTTAAAAACCTTTGGAGGAACTGCGAGCGGTCACATAAGTCTTAAAAACATGTTTACTAAAATAGATAAAGTAATTAAGAAAAGAAGCAGTATAGAAGGAAAAGAAAGATTTAAAATTAAGCCTATAGATTGCTTGGATATAGCTAATATTATCGGAGAAAACGTCGTTGTAGGCGGTGTCAGAAGAACTGCCGAAATCATGCTTATAGATTATGACGACAAGGAGTGTGTAGAAGCAAAATCAAAGCTGTATAAGCAAATAGACGGTCAGTGGATAGTAGACAAGGATATTATTCACAGACAAATGAGCAATAATTCTATATATTATAAAGAAAAACCAAGCAAAGATCAATTGCATTGGCAGCTTGAGCAAATGAGATATTCAGGTGAGCCGGGCTGGGTGAATGAAATAGCGGGAGCAAAGAGAAGAGAGAATATGAACGGTGTAAATCCTTGCGGAGAAATTTTACTTGATTCAAAAGGTCTGTGCAACTTAACTACTCTTAATGTATTTGCTTTTGTAGGAAGTGACAAGACATTGGACGAACAGGCCTTGCTAGAGGCTCAAAGATTATCGGTAAGAGCGGCATATCGAATGACCTGTGTCGAGCTGGAGCTTCCTGATTGGGACAGCGTTCAGCAAAGAGATAAGCTTACAGGATGTTCCCTGACAGGATGGCAGGATATGGTTAACGCAGTCGGACTAAGCAGCAATGAGCAGGCTGTTTTACTCAGAAAGCTCAGAAATGCAGCCAGAGAAGAAGCTAAAAGATACTCTGTAGAAATTGGAGAAAAAACACCGATTCTCGTAACAACAGTCAAACCTGAGGGCACTCTTTCACAGCTTCCGGCAGTTTCAAGCGGAGTTCACTATTCACATTCTCCGTACTATCTGAGAAGAGTCAGAATAAACAGTCACGATCCGCTTGTTAAAGTATGTGAAGAGCTGGGATATCCGATATATCCCGAGGTTGGACAGGATTTAGAAACTTGTACAACCAAGGTAGTTGAATTCCCTTGTAAATCTCCTTCCGGCAAGACAAAATATGACGTGAGTGCGATTGAACAGCTCGAAAACTACAAGCTCTTTATGGAAAACTATGCTGATCATAACTGCTCTATAACGGTTCATGTCAGAGATAAGGAATGGAAAGAGGTTGAAAAATGGGTTTGGGATAATTGGGATGATGTAGTTGCATTGTCTTTCCTGTCATTAGATGACAGCTTTTATCAGCTTATGCCGTATGAAGCAATATCAGAAGAGGAGTATTTAAAAAGAATGTCTGAAATGAAGCCGTTTATACCGTCACTTCTTAATAAATACGAATTAAATGAGTCTGAAATTGATATCGGAACTGATAACTGTGAAAACGGAGTTTGCCCGATCAGATAATAAAATTAAATATTATATGCTCCTAAAATATAAATATTACTCACAAATCATATCAAAGCACATAAAATAAAGCATATATATTAGGGGGGATATAATGACAAATAAAGAATTATTCGTAGAATATCTAAAATTAAACAATATGGTACCGCCTGATTTTTCTCAGGAAGATTTGCCAAATTGGGATATGTTTAACATGGATGCTATGCAACCTTGGGATTATTATGGAGCAATGACTCCTTACAGCGAGGATATGTCACAAAGAATGTGGAACAGACCGGGTTGGAGAAGACGTCCGGGACCGGGACCTGGACCTTGGGGACCAAGATATAATTCACCGTTTGTTCCGTTGTTTTGGTGGTGGCTGTTATTTTAGACTGAATTATTTATAATTCAAAAGATAAGAAACTGTTGATATGATATATCAGCAGTTTCTTAATTATTATCCTATTTGATGATTTTTAAAAGCATTTTTTGCAAGCGGAACCAGTAATAAAGTACCTATTATTGAAAATATAATATAAAATTTTGCCGGTGTAAATATAAAACCGAAAAATTCAAACATATAATTTGAAAAAATGTTAGAAAACTGCGCTGCTCTTGCAGGAAAAACCTGAATAATCTGGTACAGTAATCTATCTTTTGGTGATACATTGATTATTGCAGGCAAAAGCAAAATCAAGAATGAAATTATAACAGATAAAAATGAAGATTTGAGCAGTGACGAAAGCAACATGGAAAGCATCCCGAAAAGTAATGCTGTAAAAACAGTAACCGCAGCGGAAATTAAGCTTGCCTGAAGCAGGTTTACAGGATATGTTGAATAAACATCTATCGTTTGTATTGCCATATCAGCCCCGTTAAAACCATGTACCGATAACATGGACAGGAGAAATACAAATATTGTCACAAATGATATACCCACCGAGAAGCTTATGCCTGTAAAAAGCTTTGCAAAAATAACCTTGCTTTTTCCGTATTTTGACGATAATATAATTTGGTCTGTTTTCATGTAATATTCGTTTGCGAAGATTGGTGAAATACAAATTGCAATAACTATCAATATAATTAAAGCAATCACCTGCAAACTCATATTAAAGTGTAAATAACCGTCATAATGGTCGTTGCGGTATGGAGTTTCTACCCTTGAAAGCATCTCAAGATGCATGTTCTTTTCATTTTGCGATAAAAAAGTTAAATTGCTGATATAATTGCTTGCTGCTTTATTTATATCAGTATAGAAATTTTTTGTATCGTTAAGCGAAAGCGTATCTATGGGCTTTATACTGCTCATATTAATAATTTGGAATCCGTTAGTAGAAAGATTTACCGGATTTGTTTCATATATGCTGTTTATGATATTAACAGCATTTTTATATGGTAAAATATATTTTATATAAGCACTGCTTTTTAGGTGTTTTCCATAATCATTTATAACATAATTTTTGTCATCTGCAAGCATAAGAGCATTTTGCTCGATTGCTTCCTTTATAAATGCTTCATCAATAATTCCTGTTTTTGAACAAACAACTTCTTTGTCAAGTTTCATAGCTTCAAATACAGGTGTTCCACCTTCTGAGTGCCAATAATCGGCACCTGTTATTGAGCTCATGACTAATAATACCAAAACAATTAAAATCATAAATATACTGACCCAAGTGTTTTTTCTTTTCAAAATTTTTTTATATTCAAAAATTGCAAGTCTAAAAAAATCAGACATTTTTTCTCACCTCGCTGAAATGATATAAATACAGATCCTCTAATGTAGCACTTACAGAAATTGCATTTTCGTAAGGCTTTTTATCGCATACAAGACGTAAAAATATTTTTTCCTTTTCTTGTCGTATGTTTATTATAGGATACAGGGAAGTTAAATTTTTTGCTGTTTTATTATCTACAGTACATTCAAAAATCTTGTTGTTTACAGTCTTCATGGTATCATGCAGACTTTTGTTGCTGATAATCTGACCGTTTTTCATTATCAAAATTGTTTCTGCGATATTTTCAATATCGGATACAATATGAGTTGATAACAATACAATTCTGTCTGAACCGAGATTTGATATAAGATTCCGAAAGCGTACACGTTCTTTGGGGTCAAGTCCTGCCGTAGGTTCATCCAAAATTAAAAATTTTGGATTATTAAGCATTGCTTGAGCAATTCCTAATCGTTGTTTCATGCCGCCTGAAAAAGTTTTGATTTTTCTTTTTGCAATATCCGTCAGGGATACAAGCTCTAAAAGCTCTGCTGATTTTTCTTTTGATCTATGCTTTGTTAATCCTTTAAGACTTGCCATGTAGTGTAAAAATTCTGTTGCGGTAAAATCAGGATAGTATCCGAAATCCTGCGGCAGATATCCGAGCACATCACGATAGTCCTCATGGCTTACATCTGTTCCGTTAAATTTGATTTCTCCGCTTGTAGGTTTTAATATACCGCAAATCATCCTCATTAAAGTGGTTTTACCTGCACCGTTTTCGCCTAAAAGTCCATAAACACCTTTTGTCAAGTTCAAGGAAATTCGATCGACGGCAATTTTGCTTTTATATTGCTTTGTTACGCGGTCAACTGTAAGTTCCATTGTAGCTCCTCCATTTTTTTTACTAATTTGATGAGTTCTTTAGTACTTGATGCGGTTGAAATAATAAATGCAATAGCCCAAAATATCCAATATTTTTCTGTATAAATATAGTCTGCTTGAGTTGAGACAAGAGTATTCAGTATGCTTATAAAGACTGTGGTGCCACTGCAAATATAAATAATTTCTCTGCTTTTTAAACAATTTATAATAAGCAGTGATAAACAGCAATTAAGAAGAAACGGCGTAGTTAAGTATAATCCTAATCTGAAAAATCCGAAATCCGTATTTTTGTTAAATAAAAGCAAAATGCTTATCAAGACAATAAAATTGCTTGCTCCGAGTATCCCTAAGCGAATAAGGCTTAGTTCCAAAAGATTGTGTTTACAGCTTATTTCAAGTTCTTCCATATTATATGTGCTGCTTCTGACAATCTCCAGTATACTGACAAGAGAGATAAAGGGCAGAGCAGATGAGATAATCCATATAAAAGAGTAAGAGACTTTATAAAAATACATACCTGTAAGTGTGGCTGCAAATAAAAATAAGGATAAAAACCATACACGTTTTCTGATATAAGATAATTGGGATTTGATAAACTCAAATTTGCTTGCTTTAGGATAATCAAATTTGCTCAAAAAGGAATTCTTTCCTATAGGCATAGGAGCTTCAAAGGCTGACTTTAATTGATTTTTTAAGTTATTTTTCACGAAAAATCCTCCTCACTTAATATAATTTTTAGCTTGTCAATTGCCAAATTTAATTTACGATAAACCGAAAACCGAGAAATACCCATAATTTCTGCTATCTGACCAATGCCAAGTTCATTTGCAAAACGAAGCAAGAGTATTTCTTGAAGATCATTTTGCAATGTAGATACTGCCTGTTTTACAACATAATTTGTTTCAAATGAGGAAATAGCATCATCCGCTTTTACTTCCACGTCAAGACTTTGCTCTATATTGTTTTTTCTGTAAAAATCAATACATAAATTTTTAGATATAGTATAGAGATAAGCAAGAGGCTTCCCTTTATTTATGTATGATTTTTGACTGAAGTAATTCAGAAAAGTTTTCTGAGTTAAATCTTCCGCCGCCTCTTTATTCCTTATTTTGAAATAACAGTATCGGTATATTTTGTCATATTGCTCTTGTAATGTTACAGACATAAGAAACCCCCTTTCATTATGTATAACGTATCATAATCAAAAAATGTGCGCGTAATTTTAAAATATAACAAATTAATGTTTATTGAAAAGAATATAACTGTCAAAATAAAATTCAGTAAAAAATAACACCCTGATAAGAGGGTGTTTTTCAATAAGTTTTCATTTATTTGCCGCAGCATTTCTTATATTTTTTACCTGAGCCGCATGGACATGGGTTGTTTCTGCCTACTTTGCTTTCATTGATAACCTGCTTAGAGCGATTAAAATCTTTTCTGATTTCTTTTCTTCTTTCCTCAGGAATTATATTGTCCCATTCTTTCAATCCAAACAGCCATTCTGCCTTAGCTTCATGCATGTTCCAAAGCAATTTTTCAAATTCAAATTCAGCATTGATTTGAGTTTCTTCCGTTATATCATCAAGCTTAAGCTCTTCCTTAAAGCTTGTATTTGCTCCGTCCAAGAATCCGACAAATTGTTTTGCGGTGCATTCGAATTTTTCCGAAAGCTCTTTTACAGTTCCGCTTATAACAGGGTTATTTTCACCGAGAATTTTTTTGTATATATCAGTTTCTTTAACCATATATTTTTTCCAAAATTCAGTATAATCTTCTTGAGTTTTGATATTTTCCAAATCTTCGGTCCATTCTTTATATAAACTCATAATTACCTCCGTATATTTTTTAACATAACTATACCCATGCATATATTTGCACAATGATGCCAAACCCTTTTTGAAAAAAAGGGGATAATATTTTGTGCATGGGTTCGGGTTATATTTTCATCATTATTTAAAGATTTGCTATACTAATTTTATCAGAAAATCTGTAAATTACAAGAAATATATTTACAAATCGTAAAAAAAGCATTAATTTTAGTCAAGTTTTGCTATGTCGGTTCTGTATTCCATTTTGTCAAAGCTTATCCTTTTAATATTTTGATATACTTTTTCTCTTGCATTTTTGATAGTATCCGCCAGACAGCTTACAGCCAATACACGTCCGCCGTTTGTTACTATTTT
Source organism: Firmicutes bacterium UBA5010 (assembly GCA_002396645.1). Classification (GTDB taxonomy): domain Bacteria; phylum Bacillota; class Clostridia; order Tissierellales; family Sedimentibacteraceae; genus UBA1535. The sequence continues at coordinate 58,440 of DGYI01000071.1, read as the reverse complement.
GTTGTCTTTAAAGCTTGTACCTGCATGGAATACCATAACATCACTGTCTATCTTGTCCAGACCGAAAATTTCCTTTCCTTTTTCATAGCTTTCAGGATAGCCGCCCGAAGCAAGTATCACAGTCACACATTTTTTATCCGACCATACTAAATCAGATTGCTTTAATGTACCATCAGCAGTTTTAAGCATGATATCCAATAAATCGGCATCTAGTCTTGGAAGTACAACTTCTGTTTCAGGGTCTCCAAAGCGAGCGTTATACTCTATTACATTTGCTTTATTATCCTTAGTCATAAGCCCTATGAATAAGACTCCTCTAAAATCAATATTTTCTTGCAATAATCCGTTTAAGGTATTATCAATTATATGGGTTTTGATATATGACTTTAATTCGTCAGTATATATAGAATTAGGAGAAAAACAGCCCATACCGCCGGTGTTCAGACCCAGGTCATTGTCATAAGCTCTTTTATAATCCCTTGCACTCTCCATTGGTATTATTTCTTTGCCATTTACAAAACAGAGCAAAGAGGCTTCGATTCCATCTAAAAATTCTTCTAATACAAGGCTGCTGCCTGCATTGCCAAATTGTTTGTCCTCAAGTATAGCCTTGATTCCTTCTTGTGCTTCTTTGATTGTATTGCATATTAAAACACCCTTTCCGGCGGCAAGACCGTCTGCCTTTATAACTATGGGGAGGCTGAATTCTTTAAGCCCCTCAAGTGCTTTTTCACAGTCGGTATATGTTTTGTATTTTGCAGTGGGAATATTATATTTTTGCATAAAATCCTTTGAATATGATTTGCTGCCTTCAAGCATAGCCCCTGCCTTTTTAGGACCGAATGCCTTTATTCCCTTTTTTTCGAGTTCATCCACAAGTCCGTCGACAAGAGGAACTTCAGGACCTACCATTACAAAATCAATTTTATTATTATAAGAAAATTCAGTTATTTTTTCTACATCCTCTGCTTTTATGTCTACACATTCCGCTATAGATGATATACCTGCATTGCCCGGTGCACAGTATAACTTGGTAAGTATTTTACTTTGTTTTAATTTATAACAAATAGCGTGCTCTCGTGCGCCGCTTCCAACTACTAATACTTTCATGCTTTCCTCCATTACAGCTCTTCACGGCATTATAATAATTTAGGTGAAATTTATTTCCAAGTGAAATTTATTTCCAAGTGAAATTTATTTCCAAGTGAAATTTATTTCACTGTGAAGAGAATTTTTCTTCAGATATTTCCTATATTATTATAATGTAAAATTAACAGTCAAGTCAAGATTTAATAGATTTTGTATATCGCCGGAAGCATTTACTTACATTTTGGAAACTTAGTAATTGTTTTATGCAACTTAGGTAAAATTCATTGACTATATCTCTTAGATTTGTTATATTTAACAAAAGTCCTTAAAATGTGAAATTGTATTATTTACCCTTTTCATGTCTTTTTTAGCATCTTCATGTCTTTTTAATCAATTTTTTTAAACAATAATGTATAATATATGATAAAATATTTACTAAGCTTAGTATGGTTGGCGTATAAAAAATAATTTAAACAATGAATGTTATATTTTAGACAATCAAGGTTGTCTTTAATTATGTGGCACAGAAAATATTTTGGAAAAGCCGGTGTGAAAATCAAGGATTTTTCACATTGGATGGCAGAATGGAGGATTTTAATGAAAACTAAATTTTTATCAATTTTAAAAATATCCAAAATCCTGACAGTGATAGCGGTTATATTTTTATTATTGACATCGTGCACTAATACAAATAATGATAACGATGTCATTGAACCCTTATCCCTTGCTTC
>DGYI01000071.1:46661-56590 GCA_002396645.1 Firmicutes bacterium UBA5010 | reverse complement strand
ATATTATACATTATTGTTTAAATTGCAAGGTGAATGATATACCGCTTAAAATAGTAAAATATAATGAAAGAAAGATATCCTACGATGATTATGTGCTTAAGAGAAATACCGCAATGGCAACGGGAAATGTAATAGTAATTGATGATGCACGAAAACTGGCTGATATTTCAAAACAGCATTATGATTATTCAAAAATAGAAAAATATAATAATTTATTTGATATGTATAAGGATAGATATTGTATTCCATTAGGGGTAGGTTATATGTATCTGTCTGTAAAAAATGATTTATTTAATTATTACGGTGTGAAGCCTGATAAAGAAATAATTACATATAGAGAATATCTGGATATTAAGAGAGAAGCAAGGGATAAGGGTTCAAGATTTAAATTTAATAAAATGGAATGGGAAGAAATTATAGACTACAATCTTTTAAAAAACGAAATATATAAAATCGGAGATAAAAGCGAAATTATTGATGATGAGAATAGATTTAAAGATGCGGTAAAAAGCTCGGTTATAGGAGTATATGACGACTATAAGCTATATTACAGCTCATACAGCGATATTGATTCATTAGATGACACATCCGGCAGTATGTATGATATAAATTCAAAAATAGACCTGATGGTCGGTGCTAGCTCTTCATTTTTAACGAGGTATGCCGGTTATTACCCTTTCCGTGAACATGAATATGATAAAACATTTGTTTTAATGCCCGATTATACTCAACTTTCTCCCTGTATTTATATAAGCAAAAAAATAACAGATGAGAGAGTTCTTGATATTATAAATGATACCTTAAATATCTCATACTATAAAACCTTTGTCTTTGTTGTTGAAGAAGGTAGGGTTACACCGGCACCGTGGTTTTCTCCGACAAGCGATACTCCTGAAATGAGAAGATATGCAGAGGTTGATGACAATTGGCGTTATGAGGGGAAATATATGATGTATGTAAGCAGGGGGCAGGAAAGTTATATAAAGACTGTAGACAGAGTAAACGAGGCATATGACATTTTATATAAAAACGGAGAAGAATCAATTAAAAATGCCGATTATTATTTCAGTAACGAAGCTTATAATGAATTAATAAAAAGCTCGGTACAGGACTTAGCAAAAGAGCTGATATCCGAAGAACTTGACTACAATGACAAGAAAGTTGATAAAATGCTTAATAAGAAAATAAACGAAATTATAATGAACTTTTACGTTCACTTTGATTAAAAATATAAAGGAGAAGTAGAGTTAAAATGGCTGGAATTCAATTAAAAAGTATAACTAAAATATATCCTAATAAATTTAAGGCTTTAGAGAATCTGGATTTGGAAATCAATGATAAAGAATTTTTAGTTCTTGTCGGTTCATCCGGATGCGGAAAGTCTACTATATTAAGAATAATTGCCGGACTTGAGGGTGTATCCGAAGGAACTGTCAAAATAGGAGACAGAATTGTAAATGATGTTTCGCCCAAAGATAGAAATATTTCTATGGTTTTTCAAGATTATGCGCTTTATCCGCATATGAATGTATATGAAAATATGGCATTTTCACTAAAGCTTAAGAAGGTGAAAAAATCAGAAATCAAGGAAAAAATATTGGCTGTGGCAAAAAAGCTCGAGATAGAAGAATGTCTGTATAAAAAGCCTGCAACTTTATCCGGAGGGCAAAAGCAAAGAGTTGCTCTGGGACGAGCCATAATAAGAGACCCTGAGGTGTTTTTATTTGATGAGCCGCTATCAAATATAGACGCTAAACTCAGAACTCTGATGAGAATAGAGCTTATAAGACTTCACAAGCAATTAAATACGACTTTTATATATGTTACTCACGACCAAACCGAGGCAATGACAATGGGAGAAAGAATAGTAGTAATGAAGGACGGGAAAATACAGCAGATAGATACTCCCGAAAATCTATATAATCATCCTTGCAATATTTTCACTGCCGGATTTATAGGTATGCCTCAGATGAATTTTATAGCTGCAAAATTGAAAAATAAAGATGATATTGAAATGTGCATAGAGCTTGATTGTATGCAGGATAAATCATATTTGCTCAAAGATACTTCGGATTTTTACGATTCCAGGATGATTACTTTAGGTGTAAGACCTGAAAAGCTGATTATAAAAAGCAATGAAAATATTAATGATGATGAGAATATCATTTTTGAAAACTGTGATGTAGAGGCTGTGGAAATGCTGGGGGCAGAACAGCTGGTATACTTAAGCTATAATGATATTAAGCTTGTCGCCAAAAATTTTGAGGACATAAAAATAAGCAGAGGGCAGAAACTGTCCTTATACTGTAAGCTCAGGGATGTGCATATATTTGATACTGATACGGAAAGGAATCTTAATATATGGGAAAAACAAAACTGACAAAATCAAATTTTACCAAATATTCTCTTATAAGTCTTATAGGAGTGGCGATAATTTACATTATTCCTTTTATAATTGCGCAATTTAATTTTAATCCGGAGCTGCTTAATTTTAAAACAGGTATATTCAGCAGCAAGGCCTTTATTATATCAGCCGGCAATACAATAATGTTTATGGCTGTGTTTGTTCCGATAATTGTTATATTAGGCTTTGTACTGGCGTATTTGACAGAATACATGAAATTTGGTCTGGCTACCAAAGCAGCAATAATTTTACCCATAACAGTACCGGTATTATCTATTGCCGGATTCTTTAGAGATAACATGGATGGAATTTTTAAAATGTTCAGCGGAGGAATTGTTGTAGGAATAATATTTTTATGGAGCTGTCTTGGTTTTACATACCTGATATTTCTAGTCTCCTTAAGCAATAGAAATAAGTCGATAGAAGAGGCAGCCTATTTGGATGGAGCAGGAACCATAAGGACTATTTTTAAAATAATTATCCCATCACATACAGAGGCATTGATTTTATCAATAATTATCAGCATATATAATTCACTTAAGATATTTAAGCAAACCTATGCTATGTTTGGAGAGTATCCGAACTATGATATGTTTATGATGCAAAACTACCTTTATTTGAAGCTAAAGAGAATGGATTTAGAGTCGCTGATTGTATCTGCAGATATATTTTTGATTTTTATATTTTGTGTTTTGATAGCTGTTCTGGCATTCGGAAAAATGCAGGGAAATAAACTGTCTAGGTAAAGGGGGAACTTGTATGGAGGTGACTATTTATGAAAAAACTTTTATATAAAATATTATCGATTGTTATCGTCATTATATTTTTGATACCGATATTTTATACTATACTGCATTCATTTATGGACGAATATCAGATAAGAGTTGATTCCGAATCATTTTTGCCCGAAAAATTCAGCTTTCATCAGTATTTAAAAATAGCATTTAACTCAAATTATTTCAGCCTGTATTTGAATTCTATATTTATATCATTGGGCATAATTGCAGGTCAAGTATTTGTATCCGTCGGTGCAGCATATTATTTTTCAAGGAACAAAAGCAAATTCTCAAACGCCGTATTTTTGCTATATATATTTCTGATGCTTTTACCGCTTCAAATAACCTTAATTCCTAATGTTTTTCTGTATAACGGAATAGAGAATTATATAGGTATAAAAATACGCGATACATATTTAGCCTTGGTCGTTCCGGGGATTTTCAGCACTATGGGAGCATTTTTTTTAAAACAATTTTTTGACAGTATACCAAAATCACTCTATGAAGTGGCGTATATTGACGGAGCATCAGAGTTTAAAATATTGACAGGTATTGTTATCCCGTATTCCAAAAACGCAATATTAGCATTGTGTGCCTTGAATTTTATTGAAAGCTGGAATATGATTGAGCAGGCTCTTATTTTTATAGATACTCAATCAAAATATCCGTTGTCGCTTTACTTAAATAATATGTATACAACAGATAAAGGCATATTTTATGCCGGAAACGTAGTGTTTCTATTCCCTGTTATTTGTTTATTGATGGCGAATATTGAATCTGTCAAAAAAATGATGATAAAAGAAAATGAAAGGTAGGCAAAACATCAATGAAAGTTTTTATTAGATTCTTTAAGATATTTTTTTCATTTATCTGCACCATTGTAGTTATAGGTTTTATTATGATTACTATTCAGAATTATACGGTTAAAGAGGTTGAATTAGTAGCACTTAAAAATAATCATTATGTAAAAGAAAGTTACTACTTTAAAGGTACGGTTACGACAAGAGATCAGGATATTGTTGAAATAAAAGCTGCAAGAGACATGACTATAAGTGATATAAATATCAAAACCGGTCAAATTTTAGACCTCAATAGTGAGAATAAAAAGCTTTTTACTTTGAGCACAGATGACGATTATTCTTCAAACAACAGTGAGATGCTTGGAGAATATACTGATAAAATTAATGAAATCAGAGAAGCAATGGACACTGAACTTAGCAATATAAGCAAAATGCTGGGAAGACAAGTAAATAGTATCAATGATTTAAGTCCCGATGAAGAAATAAAGATATATGCTCCTTCAAACGGAAAAATCACTGGTTTGAATATAGGAAGAGACAACAAGGTAAACGGAGAAATAATTGCAAACATAATTGATGACAGCGTCTTGAATATACCGTTTACTGTGACCTCAAGTGAATATACAAGCGTTTCTGTCGGTCAGGAAATATTAGTTACATATACGGGATATGAAGGATACTATAAGGGAAAAGTAGTAAGCATCAATCCGAACGCTGTACCGGGAAAGGATAAAGTTTCATACGTACATACAGGACTTATAGAAGCAAAAAATCCCGGGCTTATATCACCCGGAGTTGTGGCAGGAATACATCTTAACAATGATGGACAGGCAGGCGCAACTTTATCTAACAGTGCGGTAGTTGAATCATATGCTGATCAGGGACAGATTAAGGCTCCTATATATTCAATGGGGGATAAAGAGGTTTATGCAGTGAAGCTTGATGTGATAGAAGGTCAACTTGTGAAAAAAGGCCAGCAGATAGCAGTTCTTGGAGGCTCAGCTATAGAAGAAAGACTAAAAAGTGACATAAAGAGTCTTAAGAGCAAATCAGATTCAATTTCTAAGCTGCAAAAAGATATTCAGAATTTGTACGGTGATATGATAAAAAGCAATAGAGATAACAAATTTAATATAGATGAGAACGGAATATGCAGTACATCTGAAAAGATTTATGTGGATTATGTTGCCGGTGGATCAGCAGTCAGAAAGAATGATGTAATACTCAGATATCGTCTGTGTGACGAAGAAAATTTAGTTATTAAAGCAACTGTGGATGAAGCTAACTATACAAGGATGCTGGGCAGTGGACGAATGGGAACTCAAAGCATGGTTACATACAAAGACAAAGAAGGGGCTTCGGTTATTCAGGCACGCGTATTGGATGAAAAAAAGTTCGACAAGTATTATGAGCTAATTTATAAGCTGGAAAATAGAGGCTATTACAAATATGGAATCAATGAAAGTGTTAATTTTGAAATTAGTGTTGAAACCACTTTATTCAATGTGGTCCCTAAAACAGCGATAATACCTGTCGGAGAAATCGATTATGGAACTACGTGCTATGTGTATGTTGTTGAGCCTGAAGAAACTATGTTCGGAACCGTAGATGTTATACGTCAAAAATCTGCAGTTATTCATTACTCGGGGCATCAGGTAGCATCAATATGGTTTATGGAAAATCTTGCAGAACCTGACAAAGTTCGTGTTGTCAATAATATAAATACAGTACTTAGAGACGGAATGAGAGTGAAGGCAAAATGAAAAGGGCTTTAATTTATATAGGAATCTTAATTATAATTACAGGATTGCTGATTTTATTTGTTGGTAAAAACTACCCGGAAAATATAATTGAGTTTTGCTTGAATGATTATATCAGTCCCGAAGATGTAAGCCGTATTATGCAAGATCTCAATGTTTTTGATTATTTTAATGTATACGATATGTTTTCTGAGGAAGAAACTGCAAGTGTGTACAGCGGAAATCTGAATTTGTTTTTGTATAATAAAAAAATACAGGGTATAGGATTAAGTTATGAGGATAAGGCGGCAGAATCCGAGCAAGCAGATGAGAAGGAAAGCACAGGATTGACCTACGAGGATAAGGAAGTTATAATCGGTGATAAATTCATAGATAAAAACTTTAGATATTATCCCTTAGGGACGAAATATACTTCTGTATATGGCGAATATGATGTTAATGGCATACTTGAAGGAAGTGACAGAATATACTACAGAGACTTGGAAATTTTAAAAACAGCAAGAATAAAAAGTCAAAAAATATATCTATCCGTTATAAATGCAAGAAAAATTATGATGCTTCCAAGTATTAAGATACATGAAGCAAAATTTTATGGGATGAACATCGGCAAGAGTATTGCATATAAGGATGTAACCGATTCCTTAAAAAAAATAGCAACACTTTTAATCACAGTAATGGCATTTTTGGTATTTGCGGTAATTTTAAGATTGAACAAAAAAATACTTAGACAGATAGCTAATTCCTATAAAGAGTCAAAATATGATTTGGATATAAAGGATTTTATTGTTAAAAGGGATAATCTGAAGATAATAATAAAACAGATATTTGCTGTTTTACTGCAGGTCTTGAGCATCATATTTATTTTGTATTCAGTATCAAGCTTCACAAATGTGCCTGTATCTTATAATATTGACATATCGTCATTAAAAAGTATAACAGATGCTATAACTTCATTGACAGATTTGCTTAAATACTACCATTTAAACGGTTTTACAGAAATATCATGGATGATAGTAAAAATAATTATGATTTATGTTTCAAGCTCTGTGTTGATTTTTATAATAATGTTAAGCTTAAATAAAAAATTTGTAAAAAAATAAACCTGTGCCCGGCACAGGTTTTTCTATGATTTCTACCATTTCTCACAATGTATTTTATTATACTTCAAGTTATCTGAATTTGTCGGCTTAGCTTCCTGTGCACTATATCCTATAGATATCAAACACAAAACTTCCATGTCCTGCGGAATTGATAATAGCTCACTTGTAAGCTGTGCAGCACTTATTCCGGCTTCATCATTATTTCTGTTTCTTATTTGCACCCAGCAAGCTCCAAGACCTAATTCTTCTGCCATTAAAAGAATATATGAAGCCGCGATACTTCCATCCTCTATCCATACATCATTATCTGAAGATTTGACTGCGATTGCAACCGCTAGTGCTGCATCCTTTACCATTGTTCCGCCGGCACTTTTAACCTTAGATAGTTTTTCTAAACTATCTTTATTTTCTATAAATATAAATTCCCATCCTTGTTTATTTTTTGATGTAGGTGCCAGCAAAGCTGCTTTTTTAAGTAATTCCAGCTTTTCTGCTTCAATCTTTCTATCGCTGTACTTTCTTACGCTTCTTCTTTTTATCATTAAATCCAATAGCATTATATCAGTACTCCTTTATATTTATTATAATATTTTAGCTCATATTTAATTATAATCCGTATAAAGTATATAAGTCAATGCTTGACTGTCAAGGAATCAAAAAGATAGTTTTCATGTCTTTTTCTAGCTTTTCATGGACCTTTTAACAAAACCTAATAGCAATAGTGTATAATTGAAGACAGATTATTTTAAGAGAAATACCGTAATATGAGGAGGATAGATATGAAAAGAATATTGGGAATTATGCTGCTGATTATGATAATTATTTTATCATCATGCGGCACAAATAATACTGATGATCCTGTTCAGCTATGGTGGTACGACCATGTTAGCGGAGAAGGATATGACCCTTATATCGAAGATATACAAAATATAATATATAAATTGAAGATTTATTGCGATTCTAACAATATTCCATTTGAAGTAGTAAATTACACAAGCAAAACGATATCGTATGATGATTATGTATTAAAAAGAAATGTAGCCATGGCTAAGGGAAATATGATTTTATTGGATTTTATAGGCAATATGCATGATATGACAAACAATAATGCCGATTATTCAAAGCTTGAAAATTATGATAAATTATTGAGTGCATATAAGGACAGATTTTGTATACCATTGGGTGTTGCATCTCTTGCTATAGATATAAATAATGAAGCAATAGAGCATTATGGCATAAATGCGGAAAGAAATGTAATCAATTATTATGATTATCTTGAGATAATACAAGAAATGAAGGAAAAAGGAGCGAAATTCAAACTAAGTGTAAAAACCCATTATGATATGCTAAGCTATTATGCAATAAAAAATGGTATATTCTATCTTAATGAGAACAGTGAAATATTAAAAGATAAAGATGAGCTTAAATCCTCAATTAAAAAAACAATTATAGATTCATATGAGGACTATAAATTATATTATGAAAATTACGAAGATTTTGGTTATTTGAATGAAGAATTGGGACTGGCCTATTACTATTTATATGATGAAGCTTCAGGTCTTGTCTTTTCTGAAGGGGATGATATGCATTATATATCAAATTATAGCGATTTCATGAAATTGGGTGATGAGATAACAAATAAAACCTTTGTAGTGACAGGTGGAGGGTATTGGTTTCCTACTGCTTTTATGTACAAAAAGGTAACAAACGATAAAACCTATGATGTTTTTAATCAACTGCTTGATGAGTCTTACTATAAGCTTATAACAAGCAGAGCAAAAAGAGACTATCTCCCTGTCACAGATACAGAAAATATAAGAGAACTCATGGAGGCTGACGAAAACTGGGAGCATATAGGAATCCTCAAAACCTCTGCCGGTCGTTCAGATAAAGATAAAAAAACATTAAGTGTAGTAAACGAGATATATGATATGTATATAAAAGATGAGGAAAAATCAAGGCATATGTCTGAATATTATTTTAGTAATTGGGAAATTATCAATAAAATAAACACCCTAACAGATGAGCTGCTTCGGAAGCTAATTGTTGAAAACCTTGATTACAGCGAAAAAGAAGTTGATGATATGATAAATAAACAAATAGATGATTTTATAATTAATTTTAATATACATTATAAATAAACATATGGGGGCAAAAAACGAGTATGAAAAAAATATTGATAATTATACTGATGACTGTAATGCTTCTTTTGTCATCCTGCGGTACAAAAAATAATGATACAATTCAGATATGGCTGTACGATTATAATAACAGCGGAGGATATACGGAGGCCATAAACAATATAGTAACTAAATTAGAAATTTATTGTGCCGCTAATAATATTTCTTTTGAAGTAATAAGGTACGGAGAAAATACTTTATCTCATCAGGATTATGTGCTGAAAAGAAATACCGCTATGGCAAGCGGAAATATGATTATTCTTGATGATGCAAGAAATCTGCACGATATTGCCAATAATCACGCGGATTATTCAAAGCTTGAAAATTACAATAAATTATTGGATGTGTACAAAGATAGATTCTGTATACCTGTAGGTGTGGGATATCGTGCGATAGCGATAAACAATAAACTTATGGAGCATTACGGCATAAGTACTCAAAGGAACATAATCAGCTATTATGATTATCTTGAGTTAAAGCAGCAAATGAAGGAAAAGGGCGCCAGATTTAAATTAAATGAAAATACTCATTTTGATATATTACAATACTATATGATAAAAAATAATATAAGATATCTTGATGAGAATAGTGAAATATTAAAAAATAAGGATGATTTTAAATCCGCAATTAAAAAAACAGTTATAGCTTCATATGAAGATTTTAAATTGTATTATGAGGATATTAAAGATTTTAGCCATTTACAGCAAGAATCCGGCAGGTCATTTTATGCATATGATGAAACTTCGGATTTAAAACTACTGGAAACATATACGCTGTATTCTCTGTCAAGCTATTCTGATTTTGCAAAATTAAATAATGATATAATAAATAAAACCTTTGTAATAAGCGATTCAACATTTAATTCTCCATGTGCTTATATGTACAAAAAGGTAACAAATGATAAAATAT
>DGYI01000071.1:8465-46629 GCA_002396645.1 Firmicutes bacterium UBA5010 | reverse complement strand
TTCTATTTTCCTGTTATGGATGCAGAACCGATAAGACAACTTATAAAAGCAGATGAAAATTGGGAGTATACAGGATTTTCCGGTGAGTCTGAAAAAGATGTAAAGCTGTTAAACACAATGAATGACATATTTGAAATGATGGTAAAAAATAAGGAGACAGCAAATCATATAGCCGAATATTATTTTAGCAATGAGGAGTTTAATTATAAAATAAGCGCTGAGATAAATTACTTGTTAAGTAAACTGATAATTGGAAATCTTGATTACAACAAAAAAGAAGTTGATGATATGATNNTTATAAATGCAATAGGATTTATAATATACACTATAACTAAAACCAAGCAAGCACAGGAATAAGCCGCATTTACTACATTCCTTCCTTTTTAAAATACGTGTTCAGTATTATTAAGTACATGAGTGCGTATTTTTTTGTTTTTTTATATTAAGTATAATTTTTTTGTAAAAATATAAATTTTTAATGGCTCGTCTTACCTAAACTATGCTATAATATTTTAAACGAAGTTTTTAAACTATATACTATACCTACAATTGTTTTATGGGGGTTATTATGTTTAATTTTGTTATTATTGATGACAATAAAGAAATCAGAGAAATGGTGGAAGCTGTTATAATTCAAACCTTTGGAACAGAATTGCAATATGTCGTTAAAAGCTTCGATAAATTTTCTGATTTTAAAGATGAAAACAGTGAAAATAATAAAACGGTATTTATATTGGATATCGAGCTTGACGATGATTATGACGGGATAGAGATAGCAAGCATAATACGGAGAGGAAAATGCCAAAGTCACGAAATTATTTTCTTGACAGGTTTTGTTGACTATGCCTTTAATGTTTTAAATTATAAAATAAATCCTATTGCATTTATAAAAAAAGATGAAAACTTCAGAGGGTTCTTGAAAAAAGCTCTTAAAGAAGCCGTGGATAAGATTAATTTAAGCTTTGAAGGAAGAAAAATAGTAATTAAAAAAGGGATGGCGGATATTGAATTAAGAGAAAACGATATAATTTACGCCATGAAAAATAAAGGAACTAAAAGTCTTAATATAGTAACAAAGCTAGGCAGTATAGAAATAGTAGAAACAATAGAAAGTTTTTCGAGCAGAGTAGAAAAAGAATTTATAAAAATAGACAGATCAACTCTTATAAATTATAACAATGTTCAGTCAGTGGACACAAAAAAACGAACTATAATCATGAACAATGATGAGGTTTTCTATGTAGATGCTAAAACTATCAAGAGGGTGATGGAATTTGGAAATTCATATAGTTAATTTATTGATGAGTATTTTATATGTTGCACTCATTAATTATGTCATAATTAAAACAAATCAGATAGAAAAGCATGTAAATATAAAGAATATCGTGCTGTCTTTTATTCCTTCTCTCATACTGATGTATATTATAAACTATTCACATATATTTATTATAAAAATGATAGGGATATTCTTAGTTTCTATGTATATCAGCAATATTATTTTCAAAATAAAGCTTATAAAAAGCATGATATATTCCATAGTCTTTTTATCCTTTAATTTCGCAAGCGAAGTTATAGCGAGCCTGATTTTTACGAGAGCATTTGGGATAAATACATATGATATTGGAAGCAGTGGCTTGATTTATTGTCTTTATAATCTGATGTCGTTTGTTTTAACCTCTATTATGATAAATATGGACAAATCTGTGTCCGTATACAATATGTTTAATAAAAGCTTGGATTTCAAAGCAAAAATGGCATCACTAATTATACTTGTTATATTATTAGTTGTTATTTTCGTAAATATTTTGATTATAAATAAAATTGATGACAGCACCTTTATTTATATAATGTCTGTCGGGAGCTTTGCGGCGTCTATGCTGCTTTGTATGGCTTTGTTTTATTTTGTAAATATTATAATAGACACAACAAACACCTTAGATTTAACAAAGGAATATACTAACAAACTGGAGCTTTATAATAAGACCATGCAAGAGCTTATAGATACCCAGCGAAGAACAGTGCATGAATTTAATAATAAAATGACAGTGTTAAACGGATATATAGCTGATAAAAAATATGAGGATGCAGCTTTTTTTATCTCAAAATCTTTAAAGGAAACAAAAAATTTGGACAGCAGCTTGTTTAAGAATATAAAAAACAGTGGCTTAAAATCACTTTTGCTGTTTAAGTATGCGGAAATAAAGGACAAAAACATAGGCTTTGAACTAATGGTGAATAAAAGAATTGAAAACCTTATAATAGATTCAGATGATTTGTGCAAGATATTGGGGATATTCTTAGATAACGCAATAGAGGCATCCGCAAATTCTCAAAAACCTTTTATATCAGTCGGTATAGTCAAAATCGAAGAATCAATAAGCATTACAATTATGAACAGCATACAGGATGATAATATTGACAAGGAAAAAATATTTCAGGAAGGATACTCTAAAAAGGGATATAACAGAGGCTTCGGACTGTCAATAGCAAAAGATTTGATAGAAAGATATAAAGGGCTTAGCTGTGTTACAGAGATAAGAGACGGATTTTTTATACAGGATTTAATAATCACAAAGACATGATATGCACAATTCATGTCTTTTTTAGCATTTTCATGGACATTTGAATACAAGATTAAAATAATATTATATAATCAAAATAATATAAATTAGATAACTTCAACTAAGGAGGATAACTATGAAGAAAAGATTGATTTCTGTTATTTTGATAATTCTGTTGCTTTTATCGATGGCATCATGCGATATTTCCAAAAATGATAATGCAACAATACAGCTGTGGAATTATAACTACAGTAATGCCTGGGGCTATTCAGAAGCGGTAGAAAATGTTATATTAAAAATAAAGCTATACTGCGATGCTAATGATATACCGCTTGAAATAGTCAAATATGGTGAAGATACGCTTTCGTACGAAGACTACATATTAAAAAGAAATGCGGCTATGGCAAGCGGTAATATGATTACAATAGATGATGCGAGAAGAATGACAGATATAGCAAAATACCATGCTGATTATTCACGTGTTGAAAATTACAACAAATTATTGGATATATATAAGGATAAATTCTGCATACCCTTAGGAGTTGGCTATAGGACTTTTAATATATCTAATGAGATATTGGAGCAATATAATATAAGTATTAATAAACCAGTAATTTTGTATAGCGATTATCTTGAAGTCAAGCAGGATCTTAAAAATAAAGGCGCAAAGTTTAAATTAAATATAACAGAGTGGAAGGAAATATGCCAATATTATTTAATTAAAAATGAACTTGTGAACTTAGACGAAGAAAGATTATCAAAAGATGCAGAAAAAAAACTCAAGGAAGATATGAAAAAAGCAGCTATAGAGATATATGAAGACTTTAAACTATATAACGAGGACTATGAAGGAATTGAAATATTAAATAATACAGAAAAGAAAATTTCCAATGAAGATATAACTATAATGGATATCAATTCGGGAATAAAGCTTGCTGACTATAACAAAGGATCTAACATGCTATCGAATTATTCTGACTATGAAGAAATGAATGATGATATATTAAATTATAGCTTCGTTATAGATAATAATGGTGTGTTTTTCTCTCCTTGTGTATATATGCACAAAAAAATAACTAATGACAAGATATATGATGTTTTTAACGAACTTATAGATGATTCCTATTACCGCTCATTATCAAACAGACCTTTTTATACCACGGTGCATGATACTGAAAAAATAAGAAAACAGCTAAATCTTGATGATAATTGGGAGTATAACGGACTTTTAAAAAGCAGCTCTTTAGAAAAACATAAAAAACAGATTAGTATAATTAACGAATCATTTAGAAAGCTTGTAAAAGACAAAGAAGAATCTGAAACTATTGCAGACTATTACTTTGGAAATTCAGCACAGGCCAATAATATATCAGGCTATGTGGGTTCGATGGCCATGTACTTAATCAGAGGCAAATTAGACTATAATGACAAAAATGTTGATAATGAGCTAAATCGCTCAATAGATGATTGCATAAACAATATAAGGGTTCACTATAATTAATGATTGAAAAGACATGATATGAACAATTCATGTCTTTTTATGGATTTTCATGGACATTTCAACACAAAATTAAAATAATAGTATATAATTAAAAAATAATATAAATTAGATTACTTCGCCTATAGAAATTTAGAGTGAAAGATAGTTTTGTACAAATAAATTACAAAATCTCAAACACGATTTGAGACTAGGGAGGCTTATTATGAAAAAAAGACTGATTTCTATTATTCTAATAATTATGTTACTTTTATCGATGGCATCATGCGATACCTCCAAAAACGATAATGCAACAATACAGCTATGGAATTATAATTATAGTGATGCTTGGGGATATTCAGAAGCGGTAGAAAATGTTATATTAAAAATAAAACTATATTGCGACGCTAATAATATACCGCTCGAAATAGTCAGATACAACCAAGATACACTATCATACGAAGATTACATATTAAAAAGAAACGCTGCTATGGCAAGCGGCAATATGATTACAATAGATGATGCAAGGAGAATGAAAGATATCGCAAAATATCATGCTGATTACTCGAAAGTTGAAAACTATAACAAATTGCTTGATATGTACAAAGACAAGTTTTGCATACCTATGGGAGTAGGATATCAAAACTTTGGTATATCCAATGAAATATTGGATGAATATGATATAAATGTTGATAGACCTGTGATTTTATATAATGATTACCTTGAAATTAAACAGAATCTTAAAGAAAAGGGTGCAAAATTCAAGCTAAGTACGGTAGAATGGTATGAGATTATAGAATATTATTTATTGAAAAATGGACTTGTAAATTTAGATGAAAAAAGCAATCTTATTGAAAATACGGAAGAGCTTAAGAAAGTTATTAAGAGAACAGTTATTGAAGCATATGAAGACTTTAAGCTATATAACGGAGACTACGAGGGACTTGCATTAATCAGCGATAAAGATAAAAAGGTTTATAATCAAGATAGAATGATAGTAGACCTTAATTCCGGAATCAGGCTGTACAATGGCAATGAGGAGTCTAAAATGCTGTCAGAATATGCTGGATATAGTGAAATGAATGATGATATACTAGATTATACTTTTGTTATTAACAATACGGTATTTTTGTCACCTTGTGTATATATGCATAAGAAAATAACTAATGATAAAATATATGATGTTTTTAACGAGCTTATAAATGATTCCTATTATCGTTCATTATCAAGATTACATATTTATTCTACAGTGCATAATACCGAAACAGTAAGAAAATATTTAGAGCTTGATGATAATTGGGAATATAACGGGCTTTTAAAAAACAGTTCTTTAGAAAAGCATAAAAAACAGCTTAGTATAATTAATGAATCGTACAGAAAACTTATAAAAGATAAAGAAGAATCTGAAACTATTGTAAACTATTACTTCGGAAATTCCGCACAATCCATAAGTATAGCAGGATATGTGGATGATTTGACCAAATACTTAATTTCAGGCAAATTAGACTATAATGACAAAGCTGTTGATGATGAGCTAAACCATAAAATAGATGAGTGCATAAACAATATGAAAGTTCATTATAATTAACATATTAATCTAAAATGGAGATGATGATATGGCAGGTATTTTATTAAAGAATGTTACAAAAATTTATCCTAACAAATTTAAAGCATTAGAGAACTTAAATTTAGAGATAAAAGACAAAGAATTTTTGGTCCTTGTCGGTTCTTCGGGATGCGGTAAATCAACAATTTTAAGAATAATTGCAGGACTTGAAGGCGTAGCCGAGGGGACCGTAAATATAGGCGAAAAAATTGTTAATGATGTTTCTCCGAAGGACAGAAATATATCTATGGTTTTTCAGGATTATGCTCTATATCCTCACATGAACGTATATGAAAATATGGCATTTTCTCTAAAACTCAAAAAGGTTAAGAAAAGTGAAATAAAAGAGAAAATTCTAGCTGTAGCTAAAAAGCTTGAAATTGAAGAATGTCTATATAAAAAGCCTGCAACCCTGTCAGGCGGACAAAAGCAAAGAGTTGCGCTGGGAAGAGCTATAATCAGAGACCCCGAGGTTTTTCTTTTTGACGAGCCTTTGTCAAATATAGATGCTAAGCTCAGAACTCAAATGAGAATTGAGCTCATAAGACTTCACAGACAATTGCAAACAACCTTTGTATATGTTACACATGACCAGACAGAAGCTATGACCATGGGTGAAAGAATTGTAGTTATGAAAGACGGAAAAATTCAGCAAATAGACACACCGGAGAATTTATACAATAACCCCGATAATCTTTTTACTGCAGGATTTATAGGATTGCCTCAGATGAATTTTATAAGTGCAAAGTTAAAAAATGAAAATGATATGAAAATGTACATAGAACCAGACTGTATGACTGACAGGTCCTATGAGCTTAAAAATACTTATGACTTTTATGACAGCAGACAAATAACAATAGGTTTAAGGCCTGAAAAATTATATATAAAAAATAATGACTATGATTCGGAGAATTGTATTTTATTTGAAAATTGTGAGGTTGAGGCAGTTGAGATGCTTGGCTCCGAACAGCTTGTATATATTAATTTCAACGGGGTCAAACTTATATCAAAGATCTTTGAGGATATCAAAATATATAAAAATGATAAACTATCTTTATTCTGCAAGTTAAATGATATTCATATATTCGATAAGGTTACAGAAAGGAAGCTGGATGTATGGAAAAAACAAGGTTGACAAGATATGCTCTGTTAAGCCTTATAGGGGTTGCGGTTATGTATATAATCCCCTTTATCGTTGCACAGGGCAGCTTTGAGCTAAGTCTATTAGACCCTTCGACCGGAATATTTACAAATGAGGGCTTTACTGTCTCCTTTAAAAATACAATAATATTTATGGCTATATTTGTTCCTATAGTAGTTATTTTAGGATTTTTATTAGCCTATGCGACAGAATATCTCAATCTCTCGTTTTTGGTTCAGGTCGCTATAATTTTGCCTGTAGCCATACCCATTTTATCTGTTTCAGGTTTTTTCAGAGATTTGAGCTATAGTTTTTTAGGAGAGATTTTCAAAGGACTTTCCATTGTAGGACTTATATATGTATGGAGCTGCCTGGGATTTGCATATTTGATATTTTTAGTATCTTTAAAGAACAGAAATAAATCAATTGAGGAAGCAGCATATATAGATGGAGCAGGTACATTGAGAACCTTATTCAAGATAATTATACCTTTGCACTCCGAAGCATTGGTTTTATCAATAGTTATAAGCATATACAATTCTTTGAAAATATTTAAGCAAACTTATGCGGTTTTTGGTGAGTATCCGAATTATGATATGTTCATGATGCAGAACTTCTTGTATCTTAAGCTTAAAAGGCTTAGTCTGGAGGACTTAATAGTATCTGCGGATATATTCTTAGTCTTTATATTTGTGCTCTTGATGCTGATTTTAGCCTTTGGTGCATATCAAAAAAGAAAGTTGCTGAAGTGAGGTAGAGGAATGAAGAAAACTTTAATCAGAATTTTATCTATTATAATTGTATCTTTATTTTTAATTCCTATAATATACACGCTATTTCACTCGTTTATGGATGAATATCAAATACAACGTTACTCGGCATCATTCTTTCCGAATGTATTCAGCATACACCAGTATTTGAAGATAACCCAAAGAATGGAGTTTTTCAAGCTATATATAAATTCTATTCTGATATCATTGGGTGTAATATTCGGCCAGCTTGTTGTATCAATAGGAGCAGCATACTTCTTCTCAAGAACAAAAAGCAAAATAGCGAATGTAATATTTCTTATATATGTTTTTTTGATGCTTTTGCCATTGCAGATAACCTTAATACCAAACGTGTTTTTATATAATGGAATTGAAAGATTTTTCGGAATTACAATATTTGATACCAGGCTTGCTATAGTGCTTCCCGGAGTATTCAGCACTATAGGGGTATTTTTTCTTAAACAGTTTTTTTCAAGTATGCCCGAGAATTTATATGAGATAGCAAAAATTGATGGAGCATCAAACTGGCATATATTAATTAAGGTAGTAATGCCTTATTCAAAGAGTGCTATACTTTCCTTATGTGCTCTAAACTTTATTGAAAGCTGGAACATAATTGAGCAGGCACTTATTTTTATAAACACTTCATCCAAATATCCGGTATCAATATATCTAAATACTTTGTATGCATCAGACAGAAGCATTTTCTATGCAGGAAGCATACTGTTTATATTCCCTGTCATTTATCTGATTATGAAAGGCAAGGAAAGAATTAAAGATGTGATTCAAAATGAAAAGAGGAGAGGAACATAATGATGATGAGAATTTTTGACAAAATATCAAAGATATTTTTCGCATTTATTTGTTTTATTGTTATACTGGGAATGGTTTTTCTAAGCATCAGAAATTATACTACTCCGATAGTCAGATATACCTCGGTACTGCCTACGGAAAAAATAAAAACTACATATTATTTTGCCGGAACTGTAGTGCCCGAAGTTTCAAAGGAAATAGAGATAAAGGCGTCACAGGATATGGATATTTCAAACATAAATATAAAGACAGATCAGATTGTTCCCAGAGAGCAAATCCTGTTTAATTTAGACTTCAGTACTGCTATGGCTGATAAATCAGATGCTCAGGATGCAATTAACGATAAGCTGTACAATGCCAATACCCAATTGAACAGATTAATTAAATCTCTTGAAAAAAATCTAAATAGAGAGATAGGAAATATTGACAGCATTAATCCTGATGAGGGCGTAGCAATTTACGCCGCATCAGATGGAAAGATAAAGAATCTTTCTGTAAAAGAGGGTGAGAAAGTAAGAAACGGACTTATTTCTAATATTATTGATGACAGTATGCTTAAAATTTCATTTGAGATGACTGCCACAGAATATCCAAATATTTCTGTAGGTCAAAAAGTCTTGTTGAGTTTCACAGGTTATGAGGGTTATTATGAAGCTGAGGTTAAAAGTCTTAATCCTAACCCTGTACCTGATAAGAATAAAGTATCATATATATATAACGGAGTTATAGAAGCAAAAAATCCCGGACTTATTTCTCCTGGAGTCAATGTCGGAGTATCTCTGCAAAGAGATGGGGAGGTTGTATCTACCTTGACAAATGCGGGACTTGTAGAATCTTATGCAGAGCAATTGCCTGTTACAACTGAGCTTATTTCAAATTCCGAGATGGATGTATACCTTACGAAGCTATATGTTATTGAAGGAGAAGAGGTTAAAAAGGGGCAGAAAATAGCTGTTTTAGGCGGAAATGACTTGGTAAATAAGATTAGTGCAGATATTAAGAATATTAAGGATACTATGAAGCAAATTTCCGGAATAAGAAAAGATTTATCGGAATTTTATGGTGATATTATTACTATAAGCGGCGATAATAATTTCGCAATCGACAATGAAGGAAACTGTACAATATCCCAGAAAATATATGTAGATTATGTAACAGATAAAACTTCACTCAGAAAAGACGATATAATAATGAAATATCACGTATACAGCAATGATGCTTTTTCCATAAAAGCAACAGTTGATTCAAAAACATATAAAAGTCTTGTTAAGGCAGGAGATAAAGTATACTATGGCGAAAATATGATTAAGGCAACCTCAAGGGCTGCTTTGAAAGAAGCTAAAGAATTTTCAAAAAAATATGAGCTTTCATATGAAATTCTGCCGGAGGATATAGGAAAATTCACCTTTAATGATAATGTAGTTCTTACTTTTTCATTTGAAGAAGGATATCCAAACGTTATACCAAAAACAGCAATTGTGCCAATCGGAAAAATGGCTATCGGCTCGCCCGGATATGTATACATTATAAATAAAGAAGATTCTATGCTTGGAAATATAGAAGTTCTGGAGGAAAAAAAGGTTACTATAGCTGCAATGGGGGATGAAACAATTTCTATTGAGTTTGACAAAAATACATTCTTGGGAATGAGAGATATATTTATAGTAAACTATATAGATTCTACATTTAAAAATGGAATGAGAGTGAAAACAAGATGAAAAGGTTATTGATCTATATTCTCACCCTAATTGCAATTACAGGATCTATATTTATGGTGATGAATAAGAATTTTCCATCAAATATAGCAGAAATCAGCCTGAATTCAGTGGTGCATCCCGAGCAGCTAAACAAGACAATTGATGATCTTCAGCTATTTGATTATCTTAATATTTATGATATCTATTCTTATGAGGGAAACGCTAAACTATATTCGGGAAATATCAATATTTTATTAAAGCAAAAGGGCATAGAGCAGGTGGGAATTACATTAGGAGATGATGAAGTTATAGTCGGCGACAGGTACATGAAAGAACACTTTAACTATAATCTTCTTGGTGAAAGATATACATCAAATTTCGGAGAATATGCTGTAAATGGTATTATAAAAAATAATGACAGTATATATTATACAAATTCGGATATTCTTCAAAATACAGATGTTAAGAAGCAAACTCTTTATGTCTCACTTATTAATACGAAAAAAAGAATGGCAGATTACAGCACAACCGTTAATGCACTAAGTTATTATGACATAAATGTATCAAAAAGTATTTACTATGCGGATGTGAATAATTTTTTTAAAAAATTATTGATTTTGTTTATATTATCAGCACTGAGCATTGTTTTTTTAAAGATGCTGAGCTATACCAAAAAAAATACCGCACAAATAATGGAACTTCAAAAATCATCAAGCTATGATTTAGAACTGTGGGAATTTATATTTAAACCCGATAATCTTAAAATAGTTTTAAAAATTTTGGCAGAAATAGTTTTAGAGATAATAATAGTTTTTGCAGTGCTAAGACTGAGCATAGTATTTTTGAATACACGTATTTCATACAGTATTGATTTTACATCATTAAAAAGTATAACAGAGGCAATAAAAGCATTCTTAAACCTTATCAAATACTATATAAGTAATGGTTTTACGGATATTTCTCTTGCTATAGTGAAATGCCTGATAATTTATTTGATAGTAGCAGCTTTAATTATAGCGATAAATGCAAGAAAATTGTTCGGAAAATTAAAAAAACTGTTCTGAAAAGAGCAGTTTTTTATATATAGAGCGAAACTTGTTTCGCTTTTTAGTTTGAAACAACAATATTTTTAGCTTCAAGCTTATTTTTCTTTATTATTTTTTTTATGTCATCAGATATTTCAGTGCCTGATGAACTAAAATTATCAGGGAGTATAATCTTTGCCGATATTTGTCCTTCCGAATAAAAAAGAGTTGTGTTAAATACTCCCTTTTCCTCAATATCTAAAATCATAGTTATTTTTAAAATTAAATCCGATAAATCCACAAAGCTTTGATTTTTATCTTCTTCTTTTACTTTTTCCTTAGCCAAAAATATTTCGGATAAAACATGATGACCATCGTACAGAAGAGGAAGGAAAAAGTGCTTGAGCCCGGATGTCGCAGAATTTTTTAAAATCATAGATAATATAGTATTTTCAAAAGCCGCTTTATTTAAATCATTGCTGCCCGATCTGATACCCGTATCCAATAATTTTAAAAATGCTTTCATTCCTTCATTGACTTCCTGCTGCTCTGAAATTTTATCAATTAAATTAAGCTTCATATTAAGAGCCTGTTCCGAATCAATAATCAGATTATATGTCAGACGATTAAAAAAGGTCTTAATCTGTCTATTAAATTCACTCGCGGTACCAAGCTTTAACCTAATAAGATTATGTGTCAAGGCTGATAAGGAATCTGTATTTTTAAGTAAAACAGGCATAATATCTTTTTCATAGATGTTTAGCAGCACCTCACATTTATTTTTGGAGATATCAGAAAATATAAGTTTCTCTGATATATTGTCTGACAATTTACCAAATAATTCAAATATTTGATTTTTAATATCTTTAGGATATGAGTTATTATTTAAAATACTGATTTTTATTTTATCAAAAATCATAGAAATATCTGATGAATTTTGAGTCTTTATCCTCGCTAAATCATCTGTAATATCATTAATTATATTTTTATCATCAAATGAAGCCAATGTCTTTATATTTCCTAAAAATTTGATTATATCATCTATATTGCTTTGTAAAACATCCGATTTTTCCTGCATAACACTTTGTATCAATTTTACCAGCATATTAATATTTGTTTCTTGCTCCTTTAAACCCTGTGAGGATGAAGAAGATATGAACTTATCTGATGCATCTGCATTTTGCAAAGATTTCATTATGTGAAGTTTTTCTTCCAAAGCATCAAGCAGTTTTCTTATATCATCAGATATCTCTGTATTTGAGCTTTTCAGAGTATTAATTGCCGTATCTATAAGATTGATAAGTCTATCGCTTGATTGTGCCTTGGCATGCTGTTCAGATGACAGAATATTCAAAGGATTATAGTCTTTTGAACTATTTTCCTTATCTGTTAAGTCAAGCATATAAGAAAGAATAAGTCTTAACTTTTCTTTATCAGGTAAATTTGTGTTAAATGCGGAAATCAAAAAGAGATTCAATCTGCTGTCAAAGCTGTTTGCTAAAAGTTCCAGCAAATATTTTTTTACGTCTTCCGGCAGTTTTGATAAAAGTTCATTAAGAGCAGAATTAACGGCAGAAGCATTTTCATTTTGAGAAAAATAATAGTCAAATATTTTCAAAAATTCATATATAGAATTTTTCAAGCTCGCATTATTAGTTTCAGACATAATTTTATTAAGAGCATTAAAAAATTCTCCCGAAAACTTACCGGAATCTTCAAGAACTGATTTGATGTACTCTGCCAGTTTTGAATCATCAGTTTTTATAGCACTGATAAAATTTTCGTAAGCCTGCTTTAGCTCAGGATTTGAATTTATAGCAATTTCTCTGAAATTTTCATTATATAAAAGCTTTTTTACAAATGAAAATAAATCAGAATAATTCTTAAGCTGTAAATCTGAGCTGGAATAAGTATCTGATTTTGTAATTAATTCTTTAGCAAAATTTTCAAGACTGATTTTTTCCGCAGCCAAAACATTTATACTTGATTGGGCAGCATTGATTTTAAAATTATCTGTGTTGGCAGAATTTATTATAATATTCATTTAAACACACATTCCTTTTTTATTTCTTACAATGTATATCGGCAAAACAGAGAGAATATTTAAACAAAAAAAGAGATATCGTTTATTTAACGATAACTCTTCTGTCTTCAATATACAATTTTCCTTCACAAAATAATTTAACAGCTTCGGGCAAAAGCTTATGCTCAATTTGCAGAACTTTTTTTTGCAGAGTTTCAGCGGTATCATTGTCGTCAATACACACTGTGTCTTGAAGTATTATAGCCCCTGTGTCTGCATCCTCATCAACAAAATGAACTGTGGCGCCGCTTATCCTAACCCCATATTTTATTGCTTCTTTATGAACTTTTAAACCATAAAATCCTTTACCGCAGAATGAAGGTATCAATGAAGGATGTATGTTAATTATTCTATTTTTAAAGCTGCTGATAAATTTTTTACTTAATATTTTAAGATATCCCGCAAGAACAACAAGGTCTATATTACGCTTTATCAGCTCTTTTATTATTTCGTCGTTAAAAGCTTCCGTGTCTTGATAGTCCTTTGGGTTGATATATATGGCATCTATATTATTAAGCCTTGCTCTTTCAAGTCCGTAAGCATCTTTTTTATTAGATATTACAACATCTATTTCAGCATTTATATTATCAATATTGTCTATTAAAGCTTGAAGATTAGTTCCGCCGCCGGATACCAACACGGCAATCTTTAGTTGTGACATATTTTTAAGCCGCCTTCTCTTTTTACCACAGTGCCTATTTTGACAGGATTTTCACCGACTGATTTCATGTACTCCATTATTCCGTCAGCTTTATCTTTATCTACAGCCAAAACCATTCCTATTCCCATATTAAATGTTCCATACATCTCATCTATATCAACATTTCCTTCTTTTTGCATAAGCTTAAATATCGGAAGAACATTTATATCTTTAGTTTCGATATCTGCTGTCAGACCTTCGGGGAACATACGAGGTATATTTTCATAAAATCCTCCGCCTGTTATGTTTGACATACCCTTTATCTCAAATTTGCTTATCAAATCAAGTATAAGCTTAGGATAAAGTCTTGTAGGAGTTATCAGAGCTTCTCCGATAGTACAGCCTAATTCACCAACATAGTCGTTGACATTATAGTTTTTATAATTAAAAAATATCTTTCTGGCTAAAGAATATCCGTTGCTGTGGATTCCGCTTGAAGGTATTCCTATAAGAATGTCACCTTCTTTGATTGTACTGCCGTTTATAATTTTTTTCTTATCTACTATACCGACGCAAAATCCTGCTACATCATATTCACCCTCTCTGTACAGACCCGGCATTTCGGCAGTCTCTCCGCCTATCAAGGCACAGCCGGATTTCACACATCCGTTAGCTATACCGTTTACTATGTCGGCAGCCTTTGCGGGCTCAAGCTTTCCTGTTGCTATATAGTCAAGGAAGAATAAAGGCTTGGCACCTTGACAGATTACATCATTTACACACATTGCTACAGCATCCTCACCGATAGTGTCGTGTTTATCCGTCATAAATGCTATCATAAGCTTAGTGCCTACACCGTCAGTTCCGGATACAAGAACAGGCTCATCGTACTCGTTTTTGTCTATGGCAAACATTCCTCCGAAACCGCCTATATCAGACATTACCCCTTTAATATATGTTTTTTTAACGCTGTCTTTTATAAGTCTTACAGTTTCATAACCGGCATGAACATCGACACCGGCTTCCTTATAAGTTAATTTATCATCCATACTTATTTACCTCCATAGTTTTAGTTGAAATTCGGTACTTCCATAGGATAGTCACCGTTCAGGCAGGCTAAGCAAAATCCGTTTTCTCTTCCCGTTGCTCTTATAAGTCCCTGTATACTTAAAAAGTGCAGACTGTCAGCCTTTATAAAGTCTTTTATTTCTTCATTGGTTTTTGTAGCTCCTATCAAATAGCTTCTGAAAGGAGTGTCAATTCCAAAGAAGCAAGAATGTGTAACCGGAGGAGATGCTACCCTTATATGCACTTCCTTGGCACCTGCTTCCTTAACCATTGTTGCCAGTCTTCTGCTGGTAGTTCCTCTGACTATGCTGTCATCTATCATGACTACCACCTTGTCTTTAACCAGTTCTTTCAAAACGCTTAATTTCATTTTCACGGCTTCCTCACGAAGCTCTTGAGTAGGCTCCAGAAAAGTCCTTTTTGCATATCTGTTTTTAATCAATCCAAGTCCATACGGTATTCCTAGTTCTTGAGCATAACCTATAGCTGCAGGGGTTCCGGAGTCAGGAACTGAGAACACTAAATCAGCTTTAACCGGAGCTTCCTTGGCAAGCTCTTTTCCCGCATTGTATCTTGCCTGATAAACATTCACTCCGTCTATTGTACTGTCAGGTCTTGCAAAGTACACATATTCAAATATACAGGATTTTCTTGATGCATATTTATTGCTCTTTATGCTTTCTATTCCGGTATCATTTATAACGACAATTTCACCCGGCTCAACATCTCTTATAAATTCTCCGCCCATTGCCGAAACAGCGCAGCTTTCCGAAGCAAGAATATATCCGTCGGGTCTTTTACCTATACAAAGCGGTCTAAGCCCGAAGTGATCTCTTACGCCTATAAGTGATTTATCATCCATTATGACAAATGCAAAGGCTCCCTTTATAATTTCCATAATATTTTTAATAGATTTTACAAGACTGCCGTTGTAGTTTCTCGCTATCATATTAGCCACAACCTCGGTATCCGTAGAGGTCTGAAAGATAACACCCGAATTTTCCAAAATTTCTTTCAAAGAATCGGCATTGACTAAATTTCCGTTATGAGCAAGAGCAAATGCACCTTTTTTATATTTAACGACAAGAGGCTGGGCGTTTTCAATTTGACTTCCTCCGGTTGTGGAGTAGCGGACATGACCTATGGAGACACAGCCGTTTAGCTTATTAAGATTATCATTATTGAATATTTCTGCGACAAGGCCCATACCTTTTTGCTGTTCTATCTGACCGCCGCCCGTACTCATCGCAATTCCGGCGCTTTCCTGACCTCTGTGCTGCAATGCGAATAATCCATAATATACAAGATGCGAAGAAAGCTCCGGTTTTTCCGTGTATATTCCGACTACTCCGCATTCCTCATGCAGCTTGTCATCCCCAAATAATTTTTCGTATTCGAACATATTACCTCACCTATATTAATTTTCAGTATTTTTGATTCTTGATAAAACCTCTTGATAAACCTCTTCAACTCCGCCTAAATCTCTTCTGAATCTATCCTTATCAAGTTTTTTGTCAGTGTCCTTGTCCCATAATCTGCAAGTATCAGGAGATATTTCATCTGCAAGTATAACCTCTCCATCATACAGACCGAATTCTAATTTGAAGTCAATCAATCTGATATTTCTTTCAAGGAAGAATTTTTGTAATATTTCATTGATTCTTAAAGCATAGTCTTTAATCTTTTCAACTTGATCCTCAGTGGCCAATTCCATTGCAAAAATATGATAATCGTTAATCATCGGGTCGCCTAATTCGTCATTCTTATAACAAAACTCCAAAACAGTTTTTTTCATAGGAGTTCCTTCTTTGATGCCAAGTCTTTGCGATAATGAGCCGGCAGCTATATTTCTGACTATAACCTCAAGAGGAAGTATTTTAACTGCCTTAACAAGACATTCTCTGTCGCTCAGCAGTTCTATCTGGTGAGTAGGTATACCGTGCTCTTCAAGCATCGCAAACAATGCTGCTGTCATTTTATTGTTGACAACACCTTTGCCTGTGATAGTTCCTTTTTTCTCTCCGTTAAATGCTGTTGCATCATCCTTGTATTCCACTATATATTGCTTTTCGTTATCAGTTTTAAATACTTTTTTTGCTTTTCCTTCATATAATTGTTCTAATTTTTGCATTTTAAATCCTCCGATTTTTATAATCTTTTTTGAATTTCTTTATCAGCTGCAATTACCTTATCAGCCATTTGCTTTTTATATTCATGAAATTTTTCTCTAAGCTGCGGATATTTTATTGAAAGCATTTGAATTGCCAAAAGAGCCGCATTATCACCTGCGTTTATAGCAACCGTAGCAACGGGTACTCCAGGAGGCATTTGCACTATTGACAATAAGGCGTCAATTCCTTCTAAAGCTGAGGATTTAACCGGTACACCTATAACCGGCAGACAGCTGCATCCTGCCAAAACTCCTCCTAAGTGAGCGGCCTTTCCTGCAATTGCAATTATTGCCTCAAAGCCGTTCTTTTCTGCATTTTTAGCGAAATCAGCGGCAATATCCGGTGTTCTGTGTGCTGATATTACTCTGAGTTCAAAATCTACACCGAAATCTTTTAAAATCTGTATCCCTTTTTCTATTACGGGAAAGTCTGAATCACTTCCCATGACAATTGCTATTTTCATTTTATCCTCCATACTTTTTTTAACTTCATTTATTTAAAATAACTTACTCCTGCTTCAAATAATTTCTGATCCTTGTTTCCGGGTATATTTTTATATGTTCCTGCATCAAATCTTTCCGAGTGTCCCATTTTCCCTAAGATTCTTCCGTCAGGGCTTGTTATTCCCTCGATAGCTTCAACAGATCCGTTAGGATTGAACAGTCCGTTATATGTCGGATTAAAGTCATTATCCACATACTGAGTAGCAATCTGTCCGTTTTCCTTCAGTTTTTTAATCCAGTCATCATTTGCCGCAAATCTTCCCTCACCGTGAGATAAAGGAATATGATGTATATCTGATATGCTGCAATTGTTAAACCAAGGAGAAAGATTAGAAACTACCTTAGTGATTGCAAATGTTGAAACATGTCTGCCTATTCTGTTATAGGTCAAAGTAGGATCATTTTCGCTTATTTCTCTTATTTCGCCGTAAGGTACAAGACCAAGCTTGATTAATGCCTGAAATCCATTGCATATACCTATCATAAGACCGTCTCTGTTCTTGATTAGATTCATTATAGCTTCTCTGAGCAAAGGGTTTCTGAATGTTGTCGCTATAAATTTACCTGATCCGTCAGGCTCATCACCGGCACTGAAACCACCCGGAAAAGCAATAATCTGAGATTCATCTATGAGTTTTGCCATTTCTTTTACTGAAAGCTCAACATCTGATGGACTTAAGTTCTTAAATACAAAGGTATTTGCTACAGCTCCGGCTTTTTCAAATGCTTTTTTTGTATCGTACTCACAGTTTGTTCCCGGGAATACAGGGATAAATACTCTTGGCTTGGCGATACTCAAACTGCTTGATTTTACTGCCTTATTTCCGTCAGTATATTGATAATCCTTTATTTTGCCTTCAAGATCCTTTTTCATAGGGAATATGCTGTCAAGAGGCTTAATCCACTCATTTAACATCTCATCTATTCTGATATTGTATGAGTTGTTTAAGGATATTTTCTTTTGAGCAATAGTTTCTCCTATAAGAAGGTAAGGGATATCCACGTTATCAAGACTGTCAAGCTCTAAAATTATATCGCCGTATTTAGGAGCGAAATAAAAATTAGCGTCAAATATTGTGCTTCCTATAGTTGTAAATCCTATTTTATTGCCAAAGCTCATTTTACTTATTGCTTCCGCAATTCCGCCGTATCCGACTGTGTGAGCGCTCAAAACTTTGCCGCTTTGTATTAATTCATGTATTTTTGAATACTTGTTCTTTACATCATCAAAATCAGGTATATAATTTTCATCCTTTTTAACTTTTATTAAAATTACTTTGCTTCCTGAATTTTTAAATTCAGGAGATATTACACAGTTAATGTCTCCTGCACAAACTGCAAAACTCACAAGAGTAGGGGGAACGTTCATATCCTTAAATGTACCTGACATGCTGTCTTTGCCTCCAATTGCAGGTATTCCCAATTCATGCTGAATCTTGAAAGCTCCCAGAAGTGCCG
This sequence comes from Firmicutes bacterium UBA5010, assembly GCA_002396645.1. Classification (GTDB taxonomy): domain Bacteria; phylum Bacillota; class Clostridia; order Tissierellales; family Sedimentibacteraceae; genus UBA1535. The sequence goes on along the minus strand of DGYI01000071.1, from coordinate 27,616 downwards.
CAAAAGGCTTACCCCATTTTTCTTCATCCTTGTTAAGCTTCTCAAAATACTCTTGAAAGCTCAGTCTTATCTTAGAATAATCACCGCCCATGGCAACTATTTTAGCCACAGAGTGAAGTACAGCATAAATAGCTCCATGATAAGGACTGAGTTTAGATAACTTAGGGTCAAAGCCATGAGCCATCATGGTACAGGTATCGGTTTGTCCGTTCAGAAGAGGAAGCTTTGCAGCCATTCCTTCTGTCGGAGTCATTTGAGTTTTTCCGCCAAAAGGCATTAAAACCGTATAAGCACCTACACTTGAATCAAATTTTTCAACTAAGCCTTTTTGACTGCAAACATTTATATCTCTTAAATTTTCGAGCCATGCGTCTCTTAAGTTATCAGATTCAAAAGACTTTATTTTGTTGCTTTCAAAGTTTGAAACATCCCAAGACTTTACCAAAACATCTGCTTTTTGCCTTGCGCCGTTTGTATCTAAAAAATCTCTGCTTATATCCAGTATCGCATTGCCTCTCCAGTACATTTTAAGTCTTCTGTCATCCGTTACGCTCGCAACAACTACAGCTTCAAGATTTTCCTCATTTGCATAGGCTATAAATTTATCCGCATCTTCTTTATCTACAACTACTGCCATTCTTTCCTGTGACTCGGATATTGCAAGCTCAGTTCCATCAAGCCCCTCATATTTTTTAGTTACCATATCAAGATTTATATTGAGGCCGTCAGCAAGCTCTCCGATTGCTACCGAAACCCCTCCGGCGCCGAAATCGTTGCATTTTTTTATCAATTTGCTCAAATTTTCATTTCTGAACAATCTTTGTATCTTTCTTTCTGTAGGGGCGTTTCCTTTTTGCACCTCAGAGCCGCATAGAAGTATTGATTCTTCAGTATGCTCCTTAGATGAGCCTGTAGCTCCTCCGCAGCCGTCTCGACCTGTTCTTCCGCCGAGAAGGATTATAAGATCTCCGGCTTGAGGTTCTTTTCTTATAACATTTTTTCTCGGAGCAGCTGCGATGACAGCTCCGATTTCCATTCTTTTAGCTGCATAATCCTCATCATATATTTCCACAACTTTTCCTGTTGCAAGACCTATTTGATTTCCGTAAGAGCTGTAGCCGTTTGCCGCCTCAGTTGTTATTTTCCTTTGAGGAAGCTTACCCGGTATTGTATCTTCTATAGCTCGTCTTGGGTCTGCACTTCCTGTTATTCTCATAGCCTGATAAACATAAGAGCGTCCGGACAGCGGATCTCTTATAGCTCCGCCCAAACAGGTAGCTGCTCCGCCGAAAGGCTCTATTTCTGTCGGATGATTATGAGTTTCATTTTTAAACATTACAAGCCATTCTTCATTTTTACCGTCTATTTTAGCATCAACAATTATACTGCAGGCGTTAATTTCATCCGATATTTCCAAATCATCAAGAGCGCCGAGCTTTCTTAGCTCTTTAGCGGCTATTGTAGCCAAATCCATTAGGCAAATATCTTTTTCTTTGTTCTCATATACGAATTTTCTGCTTTTTTTGTAAAGCTCAAAAGTTTTTTCTATTTCCCTTGAGATTTTACCATCTTCAAATTTTATGTTTTCAAGAGAGGTAGAAAAAGTAGTATGTCTGCAATGATCAGACCAATAAGTATCTATAACTTTTAATTCCGTAATTGTAGGATTTCTGTTTTCCGAATCTCTGAAATAATCCTGACAAAGCTTGATATCATCCTGACTCATCGCAAATCCCGATGAAATTCTGTAGCTTTCCAGCTCACTTAGGCTCATCTTGGTGAAGCCGCCTACAAAAAGAACATTTTCAGCTGCTTGATAATTGTCATTAAGAGCTGTTGGTTTTTTCAGACTGGCTTCTTTGGAATCCACAGGATTTATGTAGTAATTTTTTATTTTTGCTATATCTTCATCATTTAAATCTCCCGATAATATTATTACACGTGCAAATTTTACAGGAGGTTTTTCCTTTCCGGTCAATATCATTATACATTCTGCCGCAGAATCTGCACGCTGGTCATATTGACCCGGCAAATATTCTGCAGCAAATATTTTTTCGTCAGCTTTAATAAGTACTTCATCTTCTCTGTATACTATATCTTGGTTTGGCTCTGAAAAAACATTTGTAACGGATTTTTCAAAATCCTCATCAGAAATGCAGGATACATCATATCTGTTCAGTATTCGCAAATTTTTTAAAGCCTTTAGATTTAAGTTTTCGTTCAAATTAGATAAAAGGTTTTTTGCTTCTACATTAAAGCCCTCTTTTTTTTCAACAAATACTCTTTTAACGCTTGAATTCATTTGTTTAACCTTCCTTGTTTTATTTAAAAATCAAAATATGATAATTTATTTAATTGTTTATATTAGATGTTAATTATAAAATCTCATCCTCAAACTTCATTTGAGATATTTAAATTGAATAAAAATCTTGGATATATGGATTTTTGCGAAAGTTTTAAAATCAATATTAGTATTGTATACCGAATTAAATCTACTGGAATATAAAGAAATGCTAAAAAGATAAGCTTTATTTCAGTTTAAATAGTCGATTTAAGGCACTCGGTAGAAACTCTCTCACCATTTACAAGAGATTATATTTAAACATTTCTGTGCTGATATCGCACACCATTATAATATCAGATTAAAAAATCCTTGTCAATATATTATCTTATATTTTTTAAATTAATTAAATAAAACGTTCGTACTAATACGAACGTAAATGCACACAATCAAATAATATATTCGTATATATTTCAGGGATAAAAAACTGCGAGCCGTTAAGCTCGCAGCGTATTACTGCTATTTCATCAGTTCTATAGCCTTTTTCAACTGTGTATCCTCTGTATCAGGTGCGGCGAATAATTTTAGCGCGCTGGTAAGTGCATCCTGAGTAGCAAAATCAAGAATACCATATGAATGAAGATTATTGTTTTTTTGGAATAATTTCATTTGTTCAAATGTAACTTTGTCTAAAATTCCATCAGGAGTATTAACCTTATATCCTAAAGTTTGAAGTATCATTTCAGCTCCCAATACATCAAGACCGACAGCGTTAAGTCCGGGTTTCCTTTCCTTTTTTAATTCAGGATATGCAGATAAGTCGACTTTTTCTTTGCCGATTTTATTTTCAATAACTATATCCGGCTTAATTCCGATACCTTGAACTTTATTTCTGTTAGCGGTGAAATATTCAGCTGTAGTAAATTTAATTGCCGAATCGTTCTTTAGTTCAACCAATGATTGAACTACGCCCTTTCCGTATGTAGTTGTTCCTATTATCTTTCCTACACCTCTATCTTGTATAGCACCGGCAAAAATTTCAGATGCGCTCGCGCTGAGCTCGTTTACAAGCACGCATACCTTATATTTTTGCTTATCTAGTGTGCTTTCAATTACTTCCTCTCCGAAAGCTCTATAATCTACGTATAAAAGAGGTCCCTCAGGAACAAAGAAATTTAGTATTTCCGTAACAGTGAGCAGACTTCCGCCTAAATTATCTCTGACATCAAGTATTATTTTAGTAATTTTCTTTTTGTCAAAATCAGCCAGAACGCTTTCTACCTGCTCGGTAGTATTTTCGTTAAAATCTGTGATTTTAAGATATCCTATATTATTATTCAAAACTTTGCTTTCTACAGAGCTTACTATAACTATTTCTCTTTTGATGTTAAATGATAATTTATTGTCACCTCGTTTTATTCCTATATTCACAACAGTGCCTGCGTCTCCTCTTATAAGTTTGGAGACTTGGTTGAGAATAAAACCTTCCACACTTTTTCCGTCTACCGATATGATTTCATCTCCCGATTTTATGCCTGCCTTTAAAGCGGGAGATTCGGGAAGGGTAGAGGAAACTATAAATTTATTATTTTCATTAACTATTTGAACGCCTATGCCGCCGAATTCACCGGATATATCTGCGGCAAATGCTTCAAATTCTTCTTTTGTGTAATATACACTGTAATCATCAAGTATAGAGAAAAACCCGTTATACAAAGCAGTTATTATATCGTCTTGATTTATATCATATTGATAGTATTCATTTACATATTGTATAACCAGCTTTAAAAAATCAAAATCGTCATCAAGCTTATCCAGGTCTAATTCAGCAGCATATATATTGAATGATGAGGATAAAAGCATGATAATAGTCAATATAAGACATGAAATTCTTTTAAATTGTTTTTTCCATTGTTCCATTGTGCACCTTCCTTGTTTAGAAACTTTTATCAGATTAATAAATTAATCTATTAATTCTTAGCTATAAGTATAGTCTATTTTTATCTTAGTGTAAATACAAAAGCTTTAGCATTTATAGCTTTTTATAAAACTCTTTTGACTTTATATTAATTTTAGGGTAAAATATAATATATTTTATTGTAAAATTATAAAAGATGAGAAGATAGTGTGAAAATCTTGGATTTTCACACAACGAATTTGTGCCTATGGCTCAAATTCGAGGTTTCTAAGGAAGGAATGAAGGTTAAAATGAGCAGAAATACTAAAACTTCAAGCTTAACAGAAGCTGCTATGATATGTGGAATATTGGTTGTTATGTCTATGATTTCTTTCTACATATTTCCGTTTATAGATTTTTTGTTTCCTGTACCGGTGATAATTTTGAGTAAAAGAAGAGGTTATAAGTATTCTGCCTTAACTGCTGTTTCGGCGTCACTTATTATAATGATTCTTTTAGGATTGCCTGTAGGATTTTTATATCTGTTTATGTACACTCCTATTGCTGTAGTGATGTCATACTTAATTGATAAGGATAAAAAGCCATCTGCGGTTTTGCTCGGCGGAGCGGCTATTATGCTGATTTCCCTGATTTTTGTTTTGTTTGTTGCAGATATTGTCACAGGTGTGGATTTTGCAAAAGAGATAACTTCTACGATTGAAAGTTCAATTGAAATGCAGAAAAATATCATGAGTACGATGGGTGCAAATGAAGAACAATTAAATCTGATGATGAACACATATAATAATCTTGCTGAAACTATTGTGCTGCTGTTGCCGGTAATGCTTATGACAATTTCACTGCTTATGGCATATATTAATTATATAGTTGCACAAAAATTAGCTCTAAGATTTAAAGTTGCAATAACACCCTTAAAGGATCTGGCATTTTTTCACTTACCGAGAAATTTTATGATAGGAATTGCTTTTTTGATGATTCTGTCATATGTTTTTAGCAGACTGCAATTATATAATATAGATGTAGTTTTGATTAACATCGTTATGCTCGGAAGAATAGCCTTGATACTTCAGGGCCTTGCACTTACTAAATTTTATATGATTAAATACAGAATAAATAATTTTTTGAGAGTGCTTGTATTTATACTGATAATATTTAACTCCATAGTGGCAAATGTTGTTACTATGCTGGCGTTAGCGGATTTATTGCTTGACTTTAGAAAGTTAAGGTATAGAAGATAGAATACGGAGGTGAGGATATTTGAAGGATTTTAAACTGCCTGAATATTTGAAAGATTTTAAATTGCCCGAATATTTAAAAGATGATAATTATATTTTTTTAATAATTATAGCCATATTTTCAGTGATATTTTTGTTAAACAAGCTTTATGCTATAGCCGCCTTATCAGTCGCTATCCTTTTGATTAGCTTAGTCGCTACTATAGGCAGACATAACAAAAGACAGAAAAACTTAAGTAATTACATAATAGATTTTACCAACAGCATAGAAAATCTTTCGGTCAGTTCATTATTTAACTTTCCGATGCCTGTATCTATTATAGGCAAAGACGGAAAAATTTGTTGGTTTAATTTAAAATTCAGAGAGGTAATAGGTGAGGATGCTTTGGTTGAAAGCATAGAAGAGGTTTCACCTAATTTCCCTATTAAAAACCTTGAAGAAAATATACAGGGTATGCTTAATAACCTTGAGGTTATCTATGATAATAAAGCATATAATGTTATGTACTCCAAGCTTGACGAAAAACAATTTTCAGATGATGCGTCATATATACTGTACTGGGTTGACAATACCGCATTCAGAACGATAAAAAACAAGTACAATGATGAAAGACCTATTGCACTTATAATTCAAATTGATAATTACAGTGAAATTTCAGAGAAAATGGATAAACTTATAAGAGCATCCATGATCGCTGAGATAGAAAAAATACTCAATAAGCATGCAAACGAAATGAACGGTTTTGTACTTAAATATGATTCGGACAGATTTATAATGCTTATAGAAAATAAATACTTAGAAATGATTGAAGCCAAAAAATTTGCAATGCTTGAGGAAGTAAAGGAAATAAAAAGCTCAGGCGAATATTTCTTTACACTAAGTATAGGGGTAGGTGCATATGCCAAAACTATAGGACAGCTCTTTGAGTATGCAAAAGGTGCACTCGATATATCCTTGGGTAGGGGAGGCGATCAAGCTGTTGTTAAACGTATAAATTCCGTTAAATTTTACGGAGGAAAGAGCAAGGCAGTTGAAAAAAGAACTAAGGTAAAAGCCAGAATTATGTCATTTGCTTTAAGGCAGATTATAGACCAAAGCTCCAATGTTATAATCATGGGACACAGAGTAGGCGACATGGACAGCTTAGGCTCATCAATCGGATTATACAGCATGGTAAAAAGCAGAGGCAAAAAGGCATATATAGTTCTTAACAGCGTAAACTATGCGTTGAAAAACCTGGTTGACAGAATGGAAAAAGAAGACCCAAGCTACAAAGAAGCGTTAATCACTACCGAACAGGCACTCAGGTTAATCGATTCAGAATCAGTTTGTGTAGTTTTAGATACACACAAGGCAAGCTTTACCGAAGCGCCGGAAGTTTTGGAAAATGTAGAAAAGATAGTATTAATCGACCACCACAGACGAGGAGAGGAATATATAGAAAATGCAGTGCTTGACTATATAGAGCCTTATGCTTCATCAACCTGTGAGCTGGTTTCGGAGCTTATACAATATCTTGAAGATCATATTAAGCTCACTAAATTTGAAGCAGATGCTATGCTTGCCGGTATAGTTGTAGATACTAATTCGTTTATATTCAAAACCGGAGTAAGAACATTTGAAGCAGCATCGTTTTTAAGACGTAACGGTGCCGATACTGTAGAAGTAAAGGAACTGTTCAGCGAAGGTCTTGAAAACATGAAGAAGAAAACAGAAATAATGGATAGAGCCGAAATGAAATTTGGCGATGTAGCGATATCATATATAGATGAAATATCCGAAAACAACAATGTTTTGGCCGCAAAAGCAGCAGATGAGCTGCTGACGGTAAAAGATGTCAAAGCAAGCTTTGTTTTGGTTAAACATGACGGATATATACACATAAGCGGCAGATCTATGGGACAGATAAGCGTACAGCTTATATTAGAGATGCTCGGAGGCGGAGGCCATTTAACTATGGCAGGGGCTCAAATTCAAACAGACAGCATACAAGAGGCGAAGGAAAAACTGTATGACGCCATAAAACAATATAAAGAGGATGGAAAAGAAGAATGAAAGTAATATTATTGCAAGATGAAAAATCATTAGGAAAAAAAGGTGACGTTATAAACGCTAAAGAAGGATATGCAAGAAATTTCTTGTTTCCGAAAAAAATAGCTGTAGAAGCCACGCCTGCAAATATGAAAGTTTTAGAAAATCAGAAAAAGCTTCAGGAGCAAAAAGAACAGGAAATTTTGGACGAAGCTAAAAAGCTGGAAGAAGAATTATTAAAAATTACTCTTGTTATAAAGACTAAATCAGGAGAAAACGGAAAACTGTTCGGTTCTATAACAACTAAAGAAATAGCTGAATTGTTAAAAGAAACTCACAGCATAGATATAGATAAGAGAAAGCTTGAGCTGGATGACAGCATAAAGGCTTTAGGAAACTATACTGTAAAAGTAAAACTTCATTCAAAAGTTACAGCAAGATTAAATGTTATAGTTACAAACGCCAATTAATATCTGATTAGAATCAGATATAGCAAGGCATGTACAATGAGCAAAACTCGTAGAAAATAATAAACAAAAGGGAAGTGTAATTTTGTCTGAAATTGCTAGTTTCGGAAGGGTGCCTCCTCATAGTCTTGAGGCTGAACAAACAGTTCTCGGTGCCTTGATGATAGACAGTAGTGCAATAGAAAAAACTTTAAATATAATAAACACTGATGATTTCTATTATGAGGCTAACAGTGAGATTTTTGATGCCGTAAAAACAATTCATCAATTTGATATTCCCGTTGATATTATAACTGTAAGTGATGAACTGAAAAAACGCGGAAAATTAGACTACATAGGCGGACTTGAGTATTTGGCAAATCTCACCGAAAATATCGTAACTACTAAAAATATTTCGGCATATCTGGATATAATAAAAGAAAAATCTGTGTTAAGAAAGCTCATAAATGTAGCAAATGAGCTTATTGAAAAAGGATATAGGGAAAGTGACGAGGTACAAAACCTCATAGATCTGGCAGAGTCCAGAATATTTTCTCTCTCACAAAACAGAGGCTTCAATGACTTTTCTATGGTAAAAGATGTTCTTCTCACAGTATTTAATCAGCTGGAAGAACGTGCTAAGGTAAAAGGAAGCATAACAGGTATAAACACCGGATATAAAGACTTAAATCGTATGACAGCGGGATTTCAGCGTTCAGATTTGATACTTTTAGCGGCAAGACCTGCAATGGGAAAAACAGCACTTGCCCTGAATATAGCCATGAATGCGGCTAAATCCGGCGCTTCTGTTGCTATGTTCAGTCTCGAGATGTCTAAGGAGCAGTATATACAAAGACTTATAAGCTTAGAATCCTTGGTAGAAAGCTCAAAGCTTCGTACAGGAGCCTTGGAGGATGATGATTGGCTGAGTCTTGCAAATGTAATGAACAGTATCTCATCGGCAAATATGTTTATTGATGATACCGCATCAATTTCACTGTTTGATTTAATATCAAAATGCAGAAGACTTAAAATAGACAAAGGGCTTGACCTGGTGATTATAGATTATCTTCAGCTTATGTCATACGGATCTAAATCGGAGAGCAGACAACAAGAAATCTCCAGTATTTCCAGAGGACTAAAACAGCTTGCAAGAGAGCTTAATTGTCCGGTACTGGCATTGTCACAGCTCTCAAGAGCTGTTGAGCAGCGTCCAGACCGCAGACCTCTTTTATCGGACTTAAGAGAGTCGGGAGCTATAGAGCAGGATGCAGACGTTGTTATGATGCTGTACAGAGATGAATACTATCATAAAGAAGAATCGGAGAAAAAAGGAATAGCAGAAGTAATAATAGCCAAGCACAGAAATGGTCCTATAGGAACAGTGGAATTGGTATTTATAGATAGATTCACTAAATTTTCGGACAAGCCGGATACTTGGTAAATAAATCCGTCACTTTTTGCAAGAGGCGGATTTTTTTTATAATTATCATTGATTTTTTTTATTCTTTGAAGTAAAATTATAAAACAATATACAAGTAGGTATAATATATGAATGGTAATAAAATTAGGTTGCTCAGAAAAGAAAAAAATTTAACTATTGAGGAGTTTGCTGAAATTACCGGATTTACAGCAAGCTATATATCACAGGTGGAGAGAAATAAGGTAGAACCGTCTTTATCTGCGCTCAATAAAATAAGCAATGCTTTAAACGTATCATTATATTATTTTTTGGAAGAGCAAAGCGATAAAATAATTATTACCAGAAAAGATGACAGGAAAACTATAATTTCTGAAAACAAGGCAGATATAAGCTTGTTAACACATATTAGTGAAAATTACGGAATTAAGCCTGAATTTTATGCGTACGAAATAACCTTGAAACCTGGTCAGTGGGACAGCAGGATTTTAAGTGCTTTAAAGTGTCATAAGTGTATAATAGTAAAAAAAGGTACACTGCTTGTTGAACTTAGCAATTCAAATGAGGTATTGCAAACAGGAGACAGCATATATATTGATTCGGATTTGCCGCACAGATGCTATAATCCTACATCATCAGAACTTGAAGTACTGTGTATAACATCGTCATTAGATTTGTCGTAGAATTTTTTGATATATATTGATACATATATTTGTGTATAATAAAGGATAAATAATAGATAATATATAATAATAAGATTAGTATTGAAAGGAGATATGTTTATGCAAAAAACTTTCGAAGAAATTAAGAGTATATTTATTGATGCCAGTTTAGATGAAAAAATAAAGATTTATACTACAGCAGAAAATTTAACAGTAGAGCAGTTTAAAGAACTTTTAGCTTATTTTCCGATCAAACATCTTGAGAAGCTGGAAAAAGCAGTTAATTCAAAATAAATATTTATATAAAACCATTCCAAATGCTGGCATGGTTTTTTTGTTTGAATAAATTATCTTATTTTGGAAATAATGCTTACAGGAGGTGTTTTTTGTGATTAATATGAATGATAAAGTTTTGAAAAAATTATATGTTGAGGAAACCCTAAAAACAAGAAAATATATAGGATATAGACTGGATATAGCATTGATAAAGTTAATTATAACAGCAATTATATTAACAGCCTTGTATTTATACAGTAATGATTTGATTTTTTCAATGATTGCCGGACTTCAAGTGTTTATGATTTTAACATTGTTTAATAAAATTAGAATTGACAAAAAAATTAAAATCGGAAAAGAAAAATTATCACAAAGAATAAAAATAAAAAAGTTTAAAAACAAGATATTCTACTCTGACTACAATGAACTTGAAAGCTTTATTATGTTCTACCTGAATCAATATAGATATAAAGATACCAAAAAGATAAAAAAATACTGCTACAGCGCTGTTAAAGATAATGAAACAGTTTTTGTGCACATTATGAAATTCTATGAGGATGCCTCCATAGAAAAAATAGATATAAGAAATTTGCTTACTTCGATAATCGATAAAAAGTATAACAAAAATTTGCTTATTACTCTAAATGATTTAAGTGAGGAAGCAAAAGAATTGATTGAAAATTTTAAGGACAAATTAAATATTCAAATACTAGGCTTTGATGATTTATATAAATTTGCAGATGGATGCTCTTTGCTGTCCGAGGTTTATGAATACAATGACATAGAAAATCTAGACAAGAAGATACATAAGAAAACAAGGGACATATTAGGAAATATTTTTATCAATAAAAAGCTTATCATATATCTGCTGGCAGCAGGAATGTTTTATATAATGCATAAAATTGTATTCCAAAACCAATTAGGATTATATATATCATATTACTTTGTGATACTGGCAGGTATAAATGCTTTGTATAGAGTGTATGTGATATATACTAAGAAAAAAGCCCTTAATAAATAAATTATAGAAAAATAAGAGCAATGAATCGTAGCTTCATTGCTCTTATTTTTTTATCTGATGGAAAAGAGAACTTTACTATCAGACAAATAAAGAACGATTCTTCCATAGAGTGAATGCAGTTCACTTTTTTAAAAGAAAAAGATTGAAAGATTGATTAAAGCTGTAAATTGATGTAAAATATAAATTGTTCCACAAACATATTATACAAGGAGAAAATGCTATGTTAAATGAACAGCAGAACAGGAAACTGTTGGCGAAATTGAAAAGGACATTATCAGTGTTTGAACAATATGTTTTCAGACCAATCGGACAATTAAATTATAAAGTATTTGAGACTAAAGAAGATTTCCGAGAAGTACCTGATGACAGTTATTTTACAGATAAATCAGGAACATGGGGAGGAGAAGGAGTATATTGTTGGTTTAAGGGAAGCTTTACACCGTCAAATGAGCTTGAAAATCAGCCTTTATATATCATTCCTAATGTCGGAGGATACGAGGCAATGCTTTGGATAGATGGAAAGCCCTATGGCACATTTGCCAGCAAAATAACAGTAACACGCCACGGAAACCACTATAGTCGAAGAATCTGTAAAAATGCAGACCCTAAAAAACCTATAGATATTGCCGTAGAATATTATGCGGGGCATTATGTTAAGGGCTGTCAGCCATTTGAAGATATCGTTAACACAGGTTTTAAATATAAACTTGGGGAAATCAATATCTGTGTAAAAAATCAGATAGTTTCAGACTTTATATATGATATGAGAATCTTGACACAATTAGTGGAAATGTCTGATTTAAACTCTTTCAGACGAGCTGAAATTATGAATACCCTTACAGAAGTACATAAGGTTTTATATTATTCTCCTGAAAATGTAGATAACGATACATGGACACAGTCGCTTAAAGCAGCGATTGATATAATGAAAAAATCTCTGTCACTTAAAAATGGGGACAGTGCTCCCGAAGCGGTGATAGTAGGACATAGCCATATGGATACTGCCTGGCTGTGGACTATAAGAGAGACTATTAAAAAGAATGCAAGGACAATTTCCAATCAGTTAAATCTGATGGAAGAATTTCCTGAATATAGATTTATACAAAGTTCTTCCTACCATTCCAAGATGATAGAAATGAATTATCCTGAATTGTTTGAGAGAATGAAGGAGCAAATAGCAAATGGCAGATATGAGCCTAACGGTTCTGTATGGATAGAATCCGACTGCAATATACCTTCCGGAGAATCATTGATACGACAATTTCTTTGGGGTCAAAGATATACTAAGGAAAAATTCGGATATTTGTCTGATTGCTTCTGGCTTCCTGATACCTTTGGATATTCTGCGGCTATACCTCAAATAATGAAGGGCTTTGGTGTAAAATATTTTCTTACTACAAAATTGTCATGGAATGACACTAACGAATTCCCTTTTGATACCTTTACTTGGCAAGGGCTTGATTCAAGCTCTGTTATTGTGCACTTTTTCGATATGGACACATGGCCTGACCCTAAAGGATTATTGGAGAGAATTAACGGTATAGGACATAAAAACAGTATCAAATGCAAACAAGTATCAAACAGCAGACTTATAGCCTTTGGATTTGGTGACGGAGGCGGAGGACCACAATTTGAAATGATTGAGCTTGCTCAAAGATTAGAAAATCTTGAAGGCTGTCCTAAAGTAAGATACAGCTCTGTATCCGCTTATATGGATGAGATTGCACAAAAATCCGATAAGCTCCCTAAATATGTAGGAGAGCTTTATCTTGAGCTGCACAGAGGAACCCTTACAGGCAAGCAGCAAATTAAAAAGAATAACAGAATGGCTGAAAAATCCTTAAGAAACATAGAAATTATAGAGGTTATGGATGCTGTTTCCAATAATAGAGCTGCATCAGATTCGGATTATAGAGATTTATGGGAAACCCTACTTGTTAATCAGTTCCACGATATCTTACCGGGAAGCTGTATACCGCAAGCTCATGACCAGTCAATAGAAGAAACAACTGAGCTTATACTTAAGTCTGAGCAATTAATATTACAAAAACTTGCGAATCAAAAGGCAGAGATAAAAGAGAAAGGTCCTCAGATCTTTAGCTTTACTGCCTTTAATTCGCTCAGTAAAAGCAGAAAAGATGTAATGTACATACCTACCGATAAATACTTGAAGTCACATGAAGCAGGAATAAAAACACAGCTTGTTACACAACTTGACGGTTCAACTGTTTTGGCGGTATCGAACTTTGAACAAGAGGCATTTTCATACAAAACTATTAAGCTTGGAGAAGCTCAGTACAATAAAGAAGAGTCAGCTTTTATCTATGAAGATAACAAACTTATAACGCCTTTTGTTGTGGCAAGCTTTGATGAAAACGGATATATATGCTCATTAGTAGACAAATATAATCTTCGTGAGCTTTGTCATGGAACCTTACCGCTTAATGCATTTATTTCAGCCGAGGATGTACCGGCAGGCTGGGATGGCTGGGATATAGATGCTGACTGTATGCTGAAATTAAAATCTGATGCCGTGCTGTTGTCACGAGAAGTTGCGGCAAATGGAAATGTTGAGTTTCGCATAAGGAGTGAATATAGAGTAGGAAAAGAATCAAAAATATCTCAGGATATGATTTTCTATGCCGACAGTCCTCTTATTGCATTTGATACAATGTTAGAATGGAGAGATAAACATCATGTTCTGAAAGTGTCATTTGACACTACGGTAAAAGCACAATACGCATCTCACGAAATACAATTCGGAAATATAAAAAGACCTGTTACAAGAAACAACACAATCGAGCAGGCAATGTTCGAGGTCTGCAACCATAAATATACGGATATCAGTGAGCCGGGATACGGTGTATCGCTTTTCAACAACTGTAAATACGGTATCAGTGTTGAAAATGGCTGTATGAGTCTTTCTCTTGCAAAGGGAGGTATGCGCCCTGATGACCGTGGAGATGTAGGAAATTATAGCTTTAAATATGCTTTTCTTCCGCATATCGGCGGCTTTAATGCTCAAAACGTTATACAGCCTGCGTATGCTTTTAATTATGAGCGCCTTGTATCTGAAGGAAGCTTTGATATGAATTCCTTTATTTCAACAGATGCGGAAAATGTATTGGTTGAAACTATAAAACCATGTGAAGATAATCAAAATGCTTTTATAGTCAGATTATATGAATGTGAGGGAACACACACTGCGGCTGAATTAAATCTTGGAATCCAATACAATAGCTTAGAGCTTTGTGATATGATGGAAGAGCCAATATATATTTGTGACTGCAAAATGGTTTTTAAACCATTTGAAATTAAAACTGTAAAAGTAAGATATTAATATCAATTTCAAATAGGAGGAAATAACAGTTGGAAATTTTTTTTCTGGAACCTGTGTTTGTCGAGACCATCTGGGGGGGAAGTAAACTTCGGGATGTATTCGGATATAATATACCCAGCGATACTACAGGAGAATGCTGGGCAATCAGTGCTCATGAAAACGGCGAATGTCGTGTAGCGGGCGGAATATATGACGGTAGCTTATTAAGCAGCCTATGGAAGGAAAAACCTGATTTATTCGGAAATTATCCGGGAGACAAATTCCCTCTTATGGTTAAGATTATTGATGCGCGAAAAGATTTGAGCATTCAGGTTCATCCTGATGACAATTATGCAAAAATTCATGAGAATGGCTCTCTTGGGAAAACAGAATGCTGGTATATCCTGGACTGCAAACCGGAAAGTGAAATTATTATCGGGCATCATGCTAAAAATCGAGAAGAACTTGAGTTAATGATACAAAATCATAAGTGGGAAGAACTTATACGCAGAGTTCCAATTAAAAAAGGAGACTTTTTTCAAATTGAGCCCGGCTGTATTCATGCTATTAAAGAAGGAACTTTGATATTAGAAACCCAACAAAACAGCGATATTACGTATCGTTTATATGATTATGATCGTTTATATAACAAAAAGCCAAGACAGCTTCATATAAAAGAGAGCATTGCTAATATAACAGTGCCTTTTAAGGAAGAACAAACAGATCAAAAGACAGAAAAATTACCGGGTGCGGTACATACTCATTTAGTAAGCTGCAAGTTTTACTCAGTGGATAAATATGATATTGATGGCTTGTTTATAAAGGAATTTGAAAAGTATTTCACCAATGTGAGCGTTATAAGCGGAAAAGGCTCAATAAACGGAATTTCTTTGGAAGCCGGACAGCATTTTATCATACCGGCAAAAAGCGGGGAATGCAGATTTGAGGGAAATATGTCTCTTATTTGCTCCAATCCCGAATAAAAGGAGGAAAGACAACATGAAAATTGGAGCCTTAGAGGCAGGCGGAACAAAGATGGTTTGCGCTATAGGAAATGAAATGGGCGAGATTTTTGAAAAAGTTTCCATTCCTACAGAAATACCGGAAATCACCATGCCCAAGATGATAGAATATTTTAGGGATAGAAAAATCGAAGCACTGGGCATCGGATGTTTCGGTCCTATTGACTTAAACAGAAACTCAGATAGCTATGGCTATATCACCACCACGCCAAAACTTGCATGGTCAAACTATAATATTGTAGGAGTTTTAAAAGAAGCTCTTAAGATTCCTGTCGGATTTGATACTGATGTCAATGCCTCCGCATTGGGAGAGTCCACATGGGGTATTACAAAAGGTCTTGAAAACAGCATGTATATTACCATAGGAACAGGTATCGGAACAGGGATTATAACTAACGGAAAAATGCTTCATGGTATGCTTCACCCCGAGGGAGGGCACTTGCTGCTGGCCAAGCATCCGGACGATGATTTTGAGGGTATCTGTCCTTATCACAATACATGTCTGGAAGGTCTTGCATCAGGTCCTGCCATAGAAGCACGATGGGGGAAAAAAGGTGATGAGCTTAGCGCTCATAAAGAAGTATGGGAATTAGAAGCATATTATATTGCTCAAGCCTTGGTAAATTATATTATGATTATCTCTCCCGAGCGAATTGTCCTGGGCGGAGGAGTTATGCACCAGGAGCATATTATGCCTTTAATAAGAAAAGAAGTGAAGCGTTTGATGTCAGAATACATCAAAACAAAACAACTTGAGGATATTGAAAATTACATTGTTTTTCCAAGTTTAAATGACAATCAAGGCATCATGGGAGCTTTAAAATTGGGCATAAATGAATACCAATCAGGAAACTGATACGGAATGTAATATAAAAATATCAAAAATAATATTGAAAAAAATACATCTTTGGAATATAATTGACTTAATAATGACAATTTTGTGTTAGATTAATATAAATCACAAATCAGATGATATGAGGAAAGGAAATTAAAATGAGCAAAAGAATACCCGTGGGCTTGTCTAATAGGCACGTTCATTTATCACAAGAAGATATTGAGGCCTTGTTTGGTAAAGGACATCAGCTGACTCCGATTAAGGATTTAGGACAACCCGGTCAATATGCCTGTGATGAAAAGGTTGATTTAGTTGGACCAAAGAGAACTATAAAAGGTGTGAGGGTCTTAGGACCTGCAAGAAAAGAGTCACAAGTCGAATTATCATTCAGCGACGGAATAACATTGGGTTTAGGTGACATACCTGTGAAAGACTCCGGAATGCTGGAAGGTACTCCGGGAATTAAACTGGTGGGACCTAATGGAGAAATTGACTTGCCAAGAGGCGTCATAGCTGCTATAAGACATATACATATGACTCCGGCAGATGCAGCTGAGTATGGCGTAAAAGACAAGGATTTAGTAAACGTGCCTGTGGAAGGACAAAGAGGCTTAGTATTTAATAATGTATTAATAAGAGTTCATGACACATATGCTTTGGAGTTCCATGTAGATATAGAAGAAGGAAATGCAGCAGGACTTAAAAACGGGCAATTAGTTGATATTATAAAGTAGATATAAGATAATTAAATTAAAAGGCAAAATTTATTTTTAATGCAAAATTTATTTTGCCTTTTAAGTCTATGCAATAATTTTGTATAATTTATGGGAGGATTGAGAGTATGAAAAAAAATAGCAGAGTGCTTTACGGAAGTCAGCACTGTCCTGACTGTGGACCTACTAAGGAGTTTCTGGAAAAAAATAATTTTAAATTTACATATGTAGATATTACAGAAAGTATGAAAAACTTGAAAGACTTTCTTAAGATAAGAGATACCCATGATGTATACAGAGGCATCAGAGGCAGAGCTATAGTGGGTATACCTATGCTTAAAATAGAAGATGAAGCATTTATAGCATTAAACGAAGAAAGAATGCTTGAAATAATTGAAAAATATAAAGAGGTGGAATAATTGAGATTAAAAGATATTAAAAGCTTATTGCACAGTGACAAAAAAATGAAGTTAGCAGTTGTTGCCGCTGAAGAGGAAAATGTTTTGATAGCGGTTGACGATGCTTATAAGAATGATATCGTCATTCCTGTTTTGATTGGTGATGCACAAAAAATAAAAGAGCTGGCTCAAAAAGCGGGTGTAAATATAGATAGCTATGAGCTGATAAATTCAGACAGCTTAGAACAATCAGCTGAAATTGCAGTTAAAATGGTGCGTGAAAAAAAGGCGGATTTCCTTATAAAAGGATTGATAGATACTTCGATACTTGTTAAGCAGGTTTTAAACAAGGAATATGGTCTTACAACAGGCAGAACACTAAGCCATGTTATGGTATATGATGTTCCTGTATACCATAAGCTTTTATACCTGACAGACGGCGGGATAATGACATATCCTGATTTGGAAGGTAAAAAGAATATATTGGAAAATGCTATAGATGTGTTAAAAGCACTTAACTATAATGAAATAAAGGTAGCTTGCTTAGCTGCTAAGGAAAAATTAAACCCTAAAATGCCTCCGACTGTTGATGGGGATGCACTTAAAAAAATGTGTGAAGCGGGAGAATTTGTGGATGGCGTAGTAGTTGAAGGTCCTATATCATTTGATTTAGCTATCTCTAAAGAAGCAGCTGAAATCAAAAAATATGACAGCCCTGTTGCGGGAGATGCGGATATTCTTCTTGTACCGAATATTGAAATGGGTAACGGAATCGGAAAAACTATGACTTATTTCGGCAATGCTCTAAGTGCAGGAATTATAGTGGGAGCAAGTGCGCCTGTAGTTTTAGTGTCAAGAGCGGACTCATATGAGTCAAAATATTACTCAATATTATTAGGTGCTTTAGTTGCACAAAACAATAGAAAATAGGAGAATTTTATGTACAAAATATTATCAATAAATCCGGGGTCAACCTCTACAAAAATTGCAGTATATGAGGATGACAAACCTTTATTTGTAGAAAGCATACAGCACAGTGACAGCGACTTGGCGGGCTTTAACAGAATTCAGGATCAATTTGAATTCAGAAAAAATGCAGTTATGAACTTTTTAGAAACTCATGATATCAAGCCAAGCGAATTATCGGCTATAGTAGGACGAGGAGGACTTTTACCTCCTGTTAAATCCGGAGCATATCTTATAAATGATACAATGGTAGATGTGCTTATGAACAGACCTGTCCTTGAGCATGCTTCAAATTTAGCGGCGCTTATAGCTCATGAAATGGCGAAAGAGCTTAATATAAATGCTTATATATATGATTCTATAGCTGTTGATGAGCTTATAGATATAGCAAGACATACAGGCTTAGTTGAGGTTGACAGGGTCAGCTTAACTCATGCACTTAATATGAGAGCTGCCGCAATAAAAACAGCACAAAAGCTGGGCAAAGAATATAAAGACTGTAATCTGGTTGTCGCACATCTCGGTGGAGGAATATCACTCACTGCTCATAGCGGCGGCAGAATGATAGATATAGTGTCTGACGACGTCGCTGTCACTGTGCTGTATG
>DGYI01000071.1:8150-8452 GCA_002396645.1 Firmicutes bacterium UBA5010 | reverse complement strand
GTAAGCTCAGGAAAATATACTAAAGACGAAATGAAGAAAAAGCTAAGAGGCGAAGCCGGACTAAAGGGTCATCTCGGAACTATTGATGCACGTGAAGTGCAAAAAAGAATAGAAAACGGAGATAAGAAAGCAGCGCTTTTATATGAAACTATGGCATATCAGATTGCTAAGTCTATCGGTGAATTAGCTGTTGCACTATATGGTAATGTTGACAGAATTGTTTTGACAGGCGGTATAGCCTATTCAAAAATGCTTACGGATTGGATAGTTGAAAGAGTTAAATTTATAGCTCCGGTTGAAAT
>DGYI01000071.1:0-8058 GCA_002396645.1 Firmicutes bacterium UBA5010 | reverse complement strand
AATTTATCTGCTTTTTAAAAATTTAAGGGGGAAAATTAATTGAGTTTAGAAATTGTCAAGTTTGTTAATTGTATTATATTTGCTTTTGTTGATATATTTTTACTTCTCAGTATGGCAAGAAAAGAAGATTTAGTGGAACTTACTGTAAAGAGATGGATTGTTATTATCGCAACATCAATTACATTAATAATTATAGCAAATTATTTAGTTCCGTTATCATTTAAAGTAATAGCTGTAATAACAATGATGTTCGTATTATGTTGTTTGATGTATAAAACAAGTTTTTGGCAACATATGTTAAGAGCTATTGCAGTATTGTCAATTTGTGGACTGACAGAAACAATCTTATCACTTATATTTGTTTATTCATTTCATTATGATATGGCTCAAATGATGGAAAATGTATATTATTATATTTTATATAATTTTACAAATTTTTTACTTATAGTAATAATAGCTATATTATTTAAAATAAAAATTACTAAATTATTGTTAAAAGGCAATATAAGCAAACGCACACAATTTTTATTGTCTACAATAATTATTTTGCAATTTTTAAGAATATGTGTTGAGTTTTTTATATGGTATTATATTGCCACAATTCCTAATTTATTATTTATATCTGTAATTTCATACATATGCTCTATTTTTTCTATAGGGTTATTGCTATATAGTACAAGTATAATAATAGATAAGGAAAACATTATTGAAGTATCGAATGAATACAATGAGAAGCTAAATGTATATAATGAGGTTTTGCAAAATTCAATGGAGAATCAACGTAAAATTGCACATGAACATGGAAATCAATTAGCGGTTTTATCCGGATATATAGCAAATGCTAATTTGGAAAAGGCAGCGAAATATTTAGAGAAAATTATTGGTATACACAATGCGGATAACGAGTATCTTTGCTGTATCAAAGAAAGCGGATTAAAAGCGTTGCTTGTATTTAAAACAGCAATGATAGAAAGAAAAAATATAGAGCTTGAGATGGTTATAGATGATATATGTGATACTATAATCCCGTCTGAGGATTTGTGCAAAATTATGGGAGTTTTTCTTGACAATGCTACAGAAGCGGCTTCTCAATCAGACGAACCTTATATATGTTTAACTATTTTGAAAAATGAAGATAGCCTTGTAATAAGCATAATGAATTCAATCAAGGATACAATTATTGATACAAATAAAATCTTCAAAAAGGGTTATTCTTCTAAGGGTGAGGGAAGAGGCTTCGGACTTCATATAGTGGATGAAATAGTAAAAAAATATGAAGAGCTTGAGCTTCACACCAAAGTGGAAGATGAACTCTTCATACAGGAATTACATGTTACATCTAAGGCTATTTCTTTAACAAAGAACTAGGGAGTTTTGGCTCGCTCCAACCCCACATTGGAGTCATAACAGTAGAGGTTTTTGCCAAATTAGTAGTAACTTTAAGTAATTGATTTGCCAAATTCTTTTTAATAGTACTCATAGTTTCTGTACCTCCTCTTAAAAATTTTATATAATATTGGAGATATGTTTATTGAATTAATTATTAAAATACAAATAATAGCTTGGGACATAAATCCAACATTAATAAGCGAAATAAATGAAAAAAATAAAACTGTAACTGATGAACAAAGCTTTAAGATTAACCTCGTACGACCGTTTAACAGAGGTCTTTTTTCTGTATCAGCGGGTGCAAACAATAGTATTGCAATAAAGGACAGAATACAAGTTATTGCCTTAAATATTATATTAAAGCTATAATTATTTGCTATGTAAATTGTTCCGAATATTACTATGAAAGTTGATAGATAACAATTAATTTCCTTATCTGCATGGAATCCAAATGATGTGGACCTTATTGTAGCTAAAATTAACATAACTGCTAAAAATTCCTTATGACAATTTAGAATTAAGCTTATTATAAAATATAATAATGTTTTTGTTACTAAAGAATAAACAACCTCCATTCCATATAAAGCAATTTCTAATTCATCTTTTGTAATGCTCTCAATATTGTTATGAAGAAAGGTTTCAAACTTATTTAGTATTTTGGCTTTTATATTCATACTCTAATTTTAATATAAAATAATCCAAGATGCCACAAAAACATACAAGAATTTTCACAGATAGTCATTTTTCATTCGACAAATTAAGACAAAAAATATGTATGATGATTTTTGTGACGAATAGTAATTTAAAGCTTTTAAATTATATAAAAAAGAAATAAAGATAATCAGGAAAAGGGAATGTATAATGTTATACATGTGGAATGGTGATTGTATAAATGAAGAATAACAATAAATTTAGACTTTTATTTATTATTTCTTTAGCTGTATCTTTGTGTCTTACAGCAATATTGATTATGCAAGGTCTAAGCATATCAAATTTGAAAAACGACAGTAAAGATTTAAGCAATCAGCTTGAAGAAAAGAAGAAGGAACTTGAAGAAATTAAAATAGCTGTTGCAAAATCTGATAATGCTTCAAGCAATAATGAAAAATCTGAGAATACTATAAACTATGATGAAGACTACATAAAATTTATCGAAAAAGAACTAATTCCCAAAATAGACAATAAAGAATTTATTGAAATCTGTAGACGTAGCAGTACATATTCTATGTATATTTGTGAACTTGAGGGAGAATATACTGAGGATGAAGGAATAAAGTATTATGAAGAATTTAAAGAGATAGGCGAAAGAAAATATATTAATGGTGCTGAGAATATTAATGAATTTGATTTAGAGTACAAAACCTTTGGATTTGGAATTTCAAAAGTTTTGGATAAATCAGGATATATTCTTATGTATGCAGGCGCAAGAGAAGGTATGAGAATAGAGGAGCCTTGGATAGAGGTTTTAAATTACGAGGACTATGGAACAAGCATTTCAGCAGGAGGACCTGGAGCTGAGGGAATAAAGTATATTTTTCCTAACGTGAAAAAAGATAGTGAAATAGAGATAAAGCTAAGTGAAGACTTAGCCAAATTGCTCGAATTTGATAATGATATTATAAAAATTAATGTAAAATAGCACTATATTAATTTTCTCGTCTTTAACAAAAAAAGTCTGGAAAACCACATAAACAGGGTGATTCAGATTTTTTAATTTTTTGCATCTTTGTCTAATACTTAAAATCTGATAATCCCTATGAATTAAAATAAAATGAACACCCTTCTTTTGAATCAAATAGTAATTTAAGAAGCTTAAAAAATTACTTAAAGAAATATATCGTACAATATTATTGACAAAACATAAATATTAAATTAAAATAAGAGCAAGATATAACTTGGAAAAGGAAGTTTGGTTTTTATGGATAATTTAGATAAAGATATAATCGATATTCTACAAAGAAATGCACGTATAACTCATGAAGAAATTTCAAAGCAGCTTAATATGTCAAGACCTGCGATACATCAGCGTATTGCGAAGCTGGAACAGCAAGGAATTATAGAAGGCTACAGAACAAAAATAAATTGGGCTAAGCTTGGGTATAATATCAGTGCATATGTATCTTTGAAGGTTAAAACTACTGATTTTTACAAGCTTATGGATGATATAAACAACATAAAGATAGAAAATGTTATCATAGAAGAGTGTCACAGGGTTACGGGAGCTTGGTGTATTATATTAAAAATAAGAACATTGACACCTGATTATATAACAAAGCTTCACGATAAGTTATTAAAAAATGAAAGCATAATTGATACCTCTACGGTGCTTTTGCTTTCTTCAATAGAATAATAATTAGGAGGAATAAATGAATAACGCAATTTTTAAAGTAACTGAGTTTAAGAACGAGCCAATATTAGAATATAATGTTGGAAGCAAGGAAAGACAAGAATTAGAAGACAAACTGGCAGAATTGAAAAACGGGAATTTAGAAATTCCAATAATTATAGGCGGCAAGGAAATAAGAACAAACAACACAGCAAAATGTGTACTTCCACACAACAAGAATAAATCAATAGGCTTTTATCACCTGGCTTCGGAAAGTGAGGTAAAACTTGCTATAGAAGCTGCTATGGAAGCTAAAAATGAGTGGCAAAGCATGTCCTATGACAGAAGAATGATGATATTCTTAAAGGCCGCAAAACTTGCTGCAACAAGCTGGAGAGCTACATTAAATGCATCTACAATGCTATGCCAAAGCAAGACATTTTATCAAGCTGAAATTGATGCCGCATGCGAGCTTATAGACTTTTTAAATTCTATCTGCAAGGCTTTGTGTGATTTATATGAAATGCAGCCTATGAATTCGTTTGACAGTGTGAACAGAGTAGAGTACAAGCCGTTAGACGGTTTTGTATATGCAGTTACTCCGTTTAACTTTACGGCTATTGCTGCTAACTTGATTTCTGCTCCTGCTGTAGCGGGAAATACTGTAGTATGGAAGCCTGCTTCATCATCGGTATATTCATCATATATCGTGTTGAAACTCTTACAGGCAGCAGGATTGCCCGATGGCGTAATTAACTTTATACCTGGTAATGCATCAATGATAAGTGATATAGTAATGTCTGATGAAAACATGGCGGGAGTTCACTTTACAGGCTCTACAGAGGTATTTAACAGCATGTGGGTTGCTGTTGGCAAAAATATTGAAAAATACAACAGTTATCCTAGATTAGTAGGAGAAACAGGCGGAAAGAATTTCAGCATGATACACAATACTGCTGATATTGATGAAGTTGTTGCGGCTCTTATCAGAGGAGCATTTGAGTATCAAGGTCAAAAATGCTCTGCAACATCAAGAGCATATGTTCCGCAAAGCATGTGGCCTGCTTTAAAAGAAAAGCTTTTAAGTGAAATAGCAACTATAAAAATGGGAGATGCGCAGTGCAGAGAAAATCTTTTGGCGGCAGTTATAGACCAAAAATCATTTAATAAGATAAGCTCATATATAGACTATGCTAAAAATTCAGATAAGGCAGAAATACTTTGCGGCGGTAACTGTGATGACAGTGTAGGATATTTTGTTGATCCGACAGTTATTCTTACAACAGATTCTGACTTTAAAACAATGAAAGAAGAAATATTCGGACCTGTATTGACAGTATATGTATACGAGGATGATAAATTTGAAGAAACTCTAAAAGAGTGTGCTAATTCAAGCAAATATGCATTGACAGGCTCAATCTGGTCTGCGGATAGAGATATTATAAACAAGGCTGAGGATGTACTCAAATTTGCGGCAGGAAATCTGTATGTAAATGATAAGAGCACAGGCTCGGTAGTAGGTCAAAATCCGTTTGGAGGTTCAAAAGCATCAGGAACAAACGACAAAGCAGGAACTTCAATAAATATGCTTAAATGGGTAAGCCCTAGAAATATAAAAGAAAACTTTATACCAACAAAAGATTACAGATATAAAAATATGCAGTAAGAATATGATTAAGAAAGCCGTTGAAAAGCAGATGAAAATACATCTGATATCAACGGCTTTTATTTATATTTCTCCGTTATTATTCTTTATTCTTTATTGATTGAGATTAGAAATTTTTCAAACTTTTTTTCTGAAAGAATCTCATTTGTAACAAAAATGCCATCATAAAATAAGCTGTAAGTGGTAAACGGCGCAGGAGTATTTTGTGCCTGTTCGGTCGTTTCAATTTTATGCAGTGTGAATGTTACATCATGCTGTTTTGCTATATCTCTTATAATAGGAGCATACTTATCTGTATGAGGACATTGATTGGAGTAATAAAGCACTATGCCTTCTTCACTGATTTTGCCCTGTTTGGCGCAATCTTTAAATTTAGGGACAGGAGCTTTTTCGTCAAAAGGAAGATATAAAAGCTCATAATATGGATGTGCAGTATCAGCTGCTCTGAAACCTTTATATTTTAAATATTTCGGGTCTGATAAAAAGGGCATCTTTTTTGTCGAGGAAAGAACAGTAAGTCCGTTTTTTCCTTTTTCTTTAGCATTAGATATACATTGCTCCAAAAGCTTATTGGCATAGCCTTGTCCTTTAAACTGTCCCGATACCCAAAAACAGTCTATATGCATATAGCCATCGGCTATAATCGGAAACCATGCTTTTTCGGCAGGGATATATTCAATAAATACCTTAGCTCGTACATCTAATTTATTGAATACCAATCCGTCCTTAAAGCGTTCTTTCAGCCACATTTTTTTAGACGATACACAGGTTTCGCTCTTTTTATCGGATATGGCACAGCATATATGCTGCTCGTCAATGTTATTGGAATCAACTGTAATAATTTTCATTATAACCTCCCATCATACCACTTTGTGGTATCGCAAATAAAAATAGTGTGAAATATTTTTAAATTATTTGATTTATATTCTACCATATATAATATGACAATATATTGTCATATTATAATCTTAAATAAATTTTTTTCAAAAGCATAAAATGCTTTTGATTTTATTTGTTTAAAATATATCAAATGGGGTAGATATATTTATATAATTTAGCTTAAGGGGAAAAAAGAAATGAAATCAATGGAGCTTAAAGAAAATGTATACTGGGTTGGAAGTTTAGATCCGAATCTTAAGGTTTTTGACATAATAATGAGCACTGAATTCGGTACTACTTACAACTCTTATTGTATTAAAGGAAAAGACAGAACAGTTCTTATCGAAACTGTCAAATTGAAATTTTTTGATGAATATATAGAAAGATTAAAGGAAATTACTGATATTCAACGTATAGAATATATAATCGTTAATCACACCGAGCCTGATCATGCAGGTTCTATAGAAAAAATGCTGGAGTTAAATCCTGATATAACTATAATGGGCTCAAGAACAGCAATAGACTTTTTGAAGCATATATGCAACAGAGAGTTTAAATATGTTGAGGTGAAAAATAACGACAGTTTATCCCTGGGCGATAAAACCTTAAAGTTTATCGATGCAAAGTTTTTGCATTGGCCTGATTCTATGTATACTTATCTGGAAGAAGATAAGATCTTGTTTTCATGCGACTCATTCGGCGCGCATTATTGCTTGGATACAATACTG
Source organism: Firmicutes bacterium UBA5010 (assembly GCA_002396645.1). Taxonomy (GTDB): domain Bacteria; phylum Bacillota; class Clostridia; order Tissierellales; family Sedimentibacteraceae; genus UBA1535. Next base: position 1,070 of record DGYI01000071.1, on the reverse strand, counting down.
CAAAGCACTGTAGAAAATCAGGATGATTATTTGAAGGCATTTAAATATTATTACGATATGATTCTGGGACCTTTTAAATGCTTCTTTTTGGAGGCTATCTCAAGGATAGAGAATTTAGAAATCGATATGGTATGCCCGGGTCATGGACCTGTTTTAGATGAAGACCCTTGGAAGATAATTAATTTATCTAAAGAATACTCAACCGAGCAAAATCCTAATAAAAATAAAACGGTTGTAATCCCGTATGTTTCTGCATATGGATATACTGAAGAATTGGCTTTTAATATAAAAAGAGCAATTGAAGAATCGGGACTTGATGTTAAATTATTTGATATGGTAAATGCAGATAAAAAAGAAGTGCTTAATGAGATATACTGGGCAGACGGTATTCTGTTTGGCTCACCGACAATACTCGGAGAAGCACTTAAGCCGATATGGGATATTTTGACGGATATATTTTCAGTTACGCATAAGGGCAAAATTGCATCTGCTTTCGGTTCTTACGGCTGGAGCGGTGAAGCGGTTCCGGACATAATGGAAAGATTAAAGCAGCTGAAAATGAAAACATTTAAAGAAGGATTAAGAATTAGATTCAAGCCTTCAGATACACAGCTTAACGAAGCATACGAATTCGGAAAAGAATTTGCAAATGCAGTTATAACATGTAATGTAAAGTAAATTTTTGGAGATAATAGGCTTAAGAAATACGTGGAGGTAAAGATAATGAGTACCGATAATGTCTATGAATGGAAATGCACTGTATGCGGAGAAATAATTAAAAGCAGTGAGGTCCCTGCAGTATGCCCTGTTTGCGGTGTAAGCTCGGATTATTTTACAAAGCTTGAAAAAAGTGATTTAGGTTTTGCCGATTGCAATTATCAGTTTGTNNGAAAAAAGTGATTTAGGTTTTGTGTCCGCAGAATATCAAAGATTTATAGTCATAGGCGCAAGTGCTGCCGGGATGACAGCTATTGAGGAAATCAGAAAAAGAAACAGAGTGTGTGAAATTACCCTAATTTCTAAAGAACCTGTTTATGGATACTACAGACCGCAGCTTTCAAAAATATTAG
>DGYI01000020.1 GCA_002396645.1 Firmicutes bacterium UBA5010 | reverse complement strand
AACCGAATTGAGAGAATGAAGCAAGCTCCCTATATTGTGCAAGCTCTAGTTTTAATGAGCCGGCAACAGCTTTCATCGCTTTAATCTGAGCAGACCCTCCAACTCTGGATACAGAAAGTCCGGCATTTATAGCAGGTCTTTGTCCTGAGAAGAAAAGTTCACTCTCCAAAAATATTTGACCATCGGTTATGGATATAACATTAGTCGGTATATATGCAGAAATATCTCCCGCAAGTGTCTCTATAATAGGCAATGCTGTTATTGAGCCTCCTCCGTATTGTTCGTCCAGTCTTGCAGCACGCTCCAATAATCTTGAATGAAGATAAAATACATCTCCGGGATAAGCTTCACGTCCCGGCGGTCTACGAAGAAGTAAACTCATTGCTCTATAAGCAACAGCATGCTTTGATAAATCGTCATAAACTATCAGTACATCCTTGCCGTTATACATAAATTCTTCCGCCATAGATACACCTGCATATGGAGCTATATATTGCAGCGGAGCCGTTTCACTTGCAGTTGCAGAAACAATAATTGAATAATCCATTGCTCCGCCCTTTGAAAGAATCTCATATGTTTTTGCAACAGTGGATTTTTTCTGCCCGATTGCTACATAAATACAAATCATATTCTGTCCTTTTTGATTTAAAATCGTATCTATCGCAATTGCAGTTTTACCTGTTTGTCTGTCACCTATTATTAACTCTCTTTGTCCTCTTCCTATCGGAATCATAGAATCTATGGCTTTAATGCCTGTTTGTAATGGAACAGAAACTGATTTTCTTGATATAACTCCTGAAGCAACAGCTTCTATCGGTCTGAATTTATCAGTATTAATAGAACCTTTTCCATCTATTGGCTGTCCCAAAGCATTAACTACTCTTCCTATCATTACATCTCCGACAGGAACTTCAACTATCCTAGCTGTTCTCTTTACTGTATCGCCTTCTTTAATACCTTCGTCATTTCCGAGAAGAACACAACCTACATTATCCTCTTCAAGGTTAAGAGCCATACCATATACATCATTACCAAAATCAAGAAGCTCTCCGGACATACAATTCTCAAGTCCGTGAACTCTCGCTATACCATCGCCTACCTGTATAACAGTACCTATATCTACGGTATCTAACTTATTCTCATATCTCTTAATCTGCTCTTTTATAATTTGACTTATCTCTTCTGGTCTGAGATTCATAGCTTCTCACCTCTAATCTTAAACAATTATTCTACTTAAGTTATTTTCTAAATCTTCCAATTTTCCTTTTAAAGTTCCGTCTATAACCACATCATTAAATCTTATCATAACTCCGCCAAGCAAGCTTTTATCCACTATATTTTCAATTTCAACAGTTTTTCCGGATTGCTCGCTAAGCTTCTTTTCTAATTTTTTGATTTGTTCACTATCAAGACAAATGGATGAGTAAGCCTTTGCTTTAACAATACCTTTATATGCACATGCCATTCTTTCGAATTCATCGGCTATATCAACAATATAACCGATTCTTCTTTTATCAATAAGTATCTTAACAAAATTAACGATTTCCTTATTTAACTTGCTGCCAAATACCTCATCAATTATTTTTTTCTTTTCATCTACATTTATCCTTGGAGTTGTCAGTATCTCAAAAAACTCTTCGTTAGTTTTTAAAACTTCATTTATAAATCCCATTTGATTCATAAACTCATCAATTTTATTTTGTTCAACACAAACATCAAATAAAGCAGCCGAATACGTAGTAGAAACTAATTCTGCCATTTCAAATCCCCTACCTCTTCAATGAATTTATCAACCAGCTGGCTATTTTTCTTTTCGTCTATTTCAGATTCTATAATCTTTGACGCAGCTAAAATAGCAATGGAAGAAATTTCATTTTTAACTTCATTCAGCGCTTTATGACGTTCTAATTCTATATCTTTTTCTGCCTTATTTTTAATTGCCGCAACTTCAGATTTAGCTTCTTTTATAAGACTATCTGCCTTCAAATTGGCATTTGAAACGGCCTTATCTATAATTTGTCTGCTTTCTATCTCGGCATTATTTAATTTTTCTAAATAAGCCTGTTTATATTCATCTGCTTCTTTAAGTTTCTTTTCTGCCTCAATTATAGAATTTTCAATACCTTGTTTTCTTTTTTCCATAAAATTAGTTACAGGAACAAAAAGAAATTTTTTTATTATAAAATAGAAAATTCCAACATTTATCAGCATTATAAAGAATGTTGCATCCGGTTGAACAAGGCCTAATCTTGCTAAAGCAATCATTGTTTGCCTCCTTATTTTTAGTTGTTAGTATTAATATTATCCTAATAATCTAATAAGCGGGTTCGCAAATAATAATATTAAAGCAATGATTAATCCGTAAATACCTGTTGTCTCTGCAACAGCTGCTCCAAGAAGCATTGTTCTTACTATATCACCTTGAGCCTCAGGCTGTCTTCCTACTGATTCCGCCCCTTTACCTGCAGCATATCCTTGTCCTATACCAGGTCCTATACCTGCTATCATCGCTAATCCTGCTCCAATCGCTGAGCATGCTAAAACTAAACCTTCATTTGTAATATTTGACATTATTTTTTCCTCCTAATTTTCTAATTAAAATAATTATATAATTTTTTCATTATAGATCTTACTAGTCCATAGCCATTGATACATTTACCATTGTCAGCATTGCAAAAATAAATGACTGCAGCAATCCCGCAAATATATCAAAATAAAAGTGAAACGGCAATGGTATAAGCAGTTGAAAAACAGGCAATGCATTTGCTCCGAATATTGCCGTACTTAATAATTTCAAAACGCTATAGAACAATTCCATTATTATAAGTCCTCCGACTATATTTCCGAATAGACGAAAGCCCAATGATATAGGTGTTGCAATTTCACCTATTAAATTAATTGGTGTCAATAAAAACATAGGCTCTGTAAAGCCTTTAAGCCGTGCCACTAGTCCGTTAGATTTTACAGCATTATAGTTTATCATACAAAAAGTAATGATGGCCAATGCCATAGTTGTGTTGACATCTGCTGTCGGCGGACGCATGCCAAAAATTCCTATAGTGTTGGATACTGCTAAAAATATCAATACGGTGCCAATATATGGAGCAAATCTAGCCTTATCTTCCCCCATGGTCTGCTTAGTCAAATTTATTATTGTATCTACCAGCATTTCCACTACATTTTGTACTTTCTTGGGGATTTTCTCATAATTCCGGGTAACAAGTATACAAACAAGTGTCAGAACAAGCATGATAAACCATGTTACCGTTACAGTATTTGATATTGGTATTACAATATCTGTAAACGGAATTTGAAACTCAAAGACAATCAAAGGTCCAAATCCACTTTCCATTATTTATCCTCCTTTCTTTTTATAATGTTTTTGAAAAAAGTTTTGCTTTCATAAAGCTGTGAAAAAAAGATAATTTGTTTTATCAATAAAAGACCGATTAGTACACTGATAGTGTTTAAGTAATCTGCTTTTAACGCTATGATTATTACTATTGCAGTTATCAGTAAACGTATGTAATAGTGTGCTCCTGCATAGATTCTAGCTCTTGCAGGATTCATCATTGATGCTTTATATATAGTATTGCCAAGCAATATAAAATTTAATACTCCTATAAGTCCGCCAAACACATATCCCTTAATCCAAGGCATAGGCTCATCGATTACAAAAAATGAAATTAGCATCAATGCTAAGAGTATTAATATATCAATAAATATTATTTTATATTGCAATTTAATAACATCACCCATAGTTACACCTCTTACTTATGTTATTTTTCTACAGAATTCATTATGATTTTAAAAACGCTTGCAAAACCCGAAACTACTCCTATTATAATAAATATTACCTTGAATATGTTTCCGCTGTTAAGCTTTTCATCAATTATATTTCCCAAAAAAATTGACAATAAAACCGAAATCATAAATACCAGGCCAATTTGCGTTATTAAAAATAAATTTTTATATATTTTAAACTTATTATTCATCATATCACTCTTATAAGATTGATTTTTACTGTATAATGAAATTTACACATATATGTATTATATATTAATTGCTAAATTTAGACAACTAAAATATTGAGAAATTTAATTAATTAAAAAAATAACAAGTAAAATTAAAAACACCGGTTCGATTAAAGAACAGGTGTTTTGTAAATTCGGTAAAAAAAGGCTATCTTTTGCATAAAAGTTAAAACAAAATATATGCAGTAAACAGATTATTTTGACAAAAATTCATCAAACAATTTTTTAACGTCTATAGTATTCCTCCGCCTATAAACTCCTTAAGTATTGAAGTGTTAGGTATCATGTTTTCATCTTCTATTGATTTAAAATAGCTTAAAAATTTTAACAATCTTTGCTTCTCTGAGTAGAATTCACTGTTTTCTTCGACTTTTTCTATTAAAGGGACTGCATATTTTTTAAGAATTCCCAATTCATATATCAAAGATGAATTAAACATTGCATCTGCATTCTCTTGAAAAGGAAATATATATTTCTCTTCTCCTTTTCTTACATTTTCCCACAGCTCCATAGTTCTTTGTGCATTATGACCTCTGAATTGATTGTCTCTTACTATTCTTCTTATAAGCCTTGTATCGGAGGTCGATATTCTGTTATGATTATCGATATTTAACTGAGTTAATGCACTTATGTATATCTTAAATTTGTTTTTCTTATATACATGTGATGTCAGTTTGTCGTTTAAGCCATGTATTCCTTCAACAACTATCAGGTGATCCTTTGAAAGTTTTACAGGATTTTTATCGTAAACTCTTCTGCCTGTTTTGAAATCAAAGGTAGGTACCTGTACTTCTTCACCCTTCATAAGTCTGACGAGCTGATCGTTAAATAAATCTATATCAAGTGCATCTATCGTATCAAAATCATAGTTTCCATTTTCATCTCGCGGAGTTTTTTCTCTGTCCACAAAATAATCGTCAAGTGAAATTGCGTATGTCTTTTTACCGTTTACTCTAAGCTGTATTGATAATCTTTGAGCAAATGTTGTCTTACCTGATGACGAAGGACCGGCAATTAAAATGACCTTAATATCTTCATCAGCTGAAATTTCATCTGCTATATATGCTATTTTCTTTTCATGAAGTGCTTCATTTACCAATATTAGATCATGGATTTTATTATTTAGTATATTTTTATTTAATGCCCCGACATGACCTACTTCCATAATCTCTCCCCAATCCTCGGCCTCCTTGAATATTTTAGCGAGCTTTATATGCTCATCATATTCGGGAAACTCATTTGTGTTCTCTCTGGAAGGGTAGCGAAGTATAAGGCCTGATCCGAACAGTTTTAAATCAAATTTATATATAACATTGGTATTAGGTGCGACATAACCGTAGAATGTATCATAATATCCATCAAGCTCATACACCCTGATATCCTCAGTATCCCAATTTAACAATAAAGATACCTTGTCCGGCATATTTTGCTTAATAAATATTTTCTTAGCCTCATCTATCGTCAGCATCTGCTTATCTATAAAAATATTTTTATCTATAATTTCTTGCATTTTTGTTTTAATTTCTATGATATCTTCTTCCGTCAATTTTCTGTCCAGCTTTATTTCAGTGAATAATCCCTTATTTAAGGAATGCTCTATGGATACCTGAACATTATTGAACAATTCTCTGCACGCTTTTATATATACCAGGCAAAGTGTTCTTATATATACTCTCATCCCATCCGGATGCTTAATATCTAAAAATTCAATCTCATCATTCTCAGAAAGCTCATCATAGCTGAGCTCTTTTAACATATTATTTACCTTAACTGTCAGGTATTTGTTATAATCCTCTTTATGTATCTGCTTTAATAATTCATAGCAGCTTTGTTTTTTAAGTATTTCAACATTTCCTACACCTTTTACTATTATATTCATAATTTTCGGCCTCCAATTGGTAATATTTTTTTGGAACTTTCAGATTTTTTCTGCGTCTTAAAAAATAGGTTTAATTAAACTAATTTTTCCACTCTCTTAGGTGGCATATCTTTATTATGATATGCTGCCTTTACATAATTATAATTTAAGTTTCTATGAAATATCTTAAATAATCTTAAGATATTTCTATATTATGAATTATCATAGTCTCGTAATGTTCCGCGCAGAGAACTATAAAACCATTAAAAAATATCTTAAAGATATTATATCATAGTCTCAGCAAGCTGAGCCATTGTTAATATGCTAAGCATATTATATCATATTTTGTAAAAAACTTAAATAAATTTGCTAAAATTATTGAATAAAGCGTTTTTATATGTTATTATTACATAGGCTCAATCAATTATAATCTTGCTTTTGTCAAAATTATGATTGATTTGAAAAATCTATCATTTTCAGTCAATCTTGCAAAATTGATTGAAACATCAAAAGAAACGATACAAATAATTAAATTACACACCGAGTCGCTCTTTTTAAAAATAATTTGAGCTCTTTGTGCAAAGGAGGCATGGACATAAAAGTGAAAAGAATTATTAATTGGTTTAGAGATTTAATTTACAATTTTACTGATTATGCGATTATACTTTGTGTTATTGCAGCTGTAGCCGCAATACTAATTTGGAGATTCAATGCATTGTTTGATTTAAAAATAGACAAAGATACTATCAAGCCTGATACTCCGCCTATAGATATATCAGCTGATCAGGACAATATACCGAATAATGATGATAACAGTGACGGAAGTGATGAAACTAATAATCCTGATAATTCTGAAGACCCGGATAACAATGATTCCAATACACCTGATGATGATCAAAACAATCAGCCTGATCAAAATAATGATTCTGATGTCGCTGTAGGAACTGAAATAAGCTTTAATGTACCGGCCGGTTCTTTCCCTTCAAAAATAGCGGATATTTTATTGACAAACAATTTGATAGAAGATAAACAGGCATTCTTGACAAGATGCGTAGAACTAAAGCTTGACACTAAATTAAAATCAGGTGACTTTACGATTAAAAAGGGTACATCCTTAGATGAAATTATAAAATTATTAGCTAAATAAGTTTCAGCTTTTAGCAGAATATTTTTTGAAATTTAAATATTTTTTATACTTGAAATAAATAAAAAAAGTGGTAATTTCTATTAGATTTTACCACTTTTTTTATAATAGGAAGGCGTTTAGAATTACTAAAGACACACAAGAAGCTTTAATCAAAAAATACTTAAGCTGTTATTGCCTTTAACTTTATGTCAGTATAAGTTTCACTTGGCTATTCAAGGCTCTTCTCTTGGCATTAAACTAATAAACTATGTCTTTTTATTTTTTACAATATATTGTATGATTATTATATAAGTTTTTTCTATATTTTGTAAAGAGAACTATAGTTCTCATAAAAATAGTATTTTTTATTGATTAAAAGTCTTCAAAACGTCTTATATAGGCACTTACGAAAAGTATGAAATAAATTGTTCAAACATAAGGAAATGTAATAAAATATCAATAAGTATATTTAAGCCTTAGCGTTAAGTGACAGAGCCTTTTTTGGGTTTATATTTTTATATATTTATAAAAAGACTAATTTGATGAAATATAAAAAATAACTCGCTGAATATTCAGCGAGTTATTCAGACCAATGACAAACCTAT
>DGYI01000032.1 GCA_002396645.1 Firmicutes bacterium UBA5010 | reverse complement strand
GCTTCATTCTCTCAATTCGGTTCAGATCTTGATAAAGAGACAAGAGAAACTCTTGAGCATGGACAAAGGCTGATGCAAGTGTTAAAACAGCCTCAATATAAACCGATATCTGTTGAAAATCAGGTTATGCTTATCTATTTGGCGAATAAGAGATATTTATCAGATATTCCTGTAGACAGAATAGCTGAATTTGAAAATGATTTCTATAATTATATGGATTTAGAACATCCTGAAATTGGTCTTACAATTAAGCAAAGCGGTCAATTATCCGACGAGACAAAAGAAAAGTTGGATTTTGCAATCGAAGCCTTCAAAAAGAGCTTCAGATAGGGAGGTCTAAATATGCCTCAAGGATTAAACGATATTAAAAGACGTATTAAAAGTGTTAACAGCACTATGCAGATAACAAAGGCTATGGAGCTTGTTTCTACCTCAAAGCTTAAAAGAGCGAGAGTAAGACTCGATAAGTCAAAGCCATATTTTGAAAATGTATTAGAGAGCATAAAAGATGTTTTAGCCAATGCAAGAGGCATCAGACATCCGTTTCTCGAAAAAAGAGAAGTTAAAAATACTCTATACATATTGATAACATCGGACAAAGGGCTTGCCGGTGGATATAATGCAAATGTGAATAAACTTCTGCAAAGTGATATAGGAAATAAAGAAACAGCTAAGATTATAACTGTCGGAGCAAAAGGCAGAGACTATTTCCGAAGAAGAGGATACAATGTCATAGAAAGCTTAACAAGTATATCCGAAACTCCGGAAGCTTTTGATGCACGGCATATAGGAGAAAAAGCAATTTCTCTTTACAGAACGGGCGAAGTTGACGAAATAAAAATTGTTTATACTCAATTTAAGAGTACAATTTCATATGTTCCGGCGGTAATAACATTATTACCGGCAGTGTTTGAAGAAAAAGAAAAATCTTTAAATAATAAAGGTCATAAAACCTTAACAAGATTCGAGCCGTCAGAAGAAACTGTTTTGGATTATTTAATACCAAAATATATTAACAGCACTATATATGGTGCTATNNAGAATCATTTCCTATGTGCTGACAGCACTATATATGGTGCTATGATTGAAGCATCTGCCAGCGAATCGGGTTCAAGAAGATTAGCTATGGAAAATGCAACAGATAACGCAGATGAAATGATAAAATCTCTTGAATTAGTTAAAAACAGAGCAAGACAGGCTGCTATAACTCAGGAAATATCAGAAATAGTTAGTGGTGCGGAAGCACTTTCGTAAAAAGATACAGTATAAACAGTATAACAGTACAATTGAAAGGATGTGAATATTCTTGGCGGATAGAAATATTGGAAAGATAAAGCAAGTAATAGGACCTGTAGTAGACATAGAATTTGAACAGGGATATCTTCCTAACTTGTTAAATGCCATAGAAATTAACCTAAATGGCAAAACAATAGTAGTAGAAGCCGCTCAGCACATAGGAAATGATTCTGTAAGATGTATATCTATGGATTCGACAGACGGATTTGTAAGAGGTATGGAAGCTATAGACACAGGATTTCCTATAAGAGTGCCGGTAGGTCGTGAAACGCTCGGAAGATTGTTTAACGTTACAGGACAGACAATAGATAATAAAGGCTCTTTGGATAGTGCACAGAAGGCATCTATACATAGAAAAGCACCATCATTTGAAGAGCAGCAAACAACTACTGAAATATTTGAAACGGGTATAAAGGTAGTTGATTTAATGTGCCCATATTCAAAGGGTGGTAAAATAGGCTTGTTTGGAGGAGCTGGTGTAGGTAAAACGGTACTTATCCAAGAGCTTATTAACAATATTGCTACAGAGCACGGTGGATTATCGGTATTTGCCGGTGTTGGCGAAAGAACAAGAGAAGGTAACGATCTATATTATGAAATGATTGAATCCGGAGTTATAGATAAAACAACAATGGTTTTCGGTCAAATGAATGAGCCTCCCGGAGCCAGAATGAGAGTTGCTCTTACAGGTCTTACTATGGCAGAGCACTTTAGAGATGAAGAAGAGCAAGATGTGCTGTTATTCATCGACAATATATTTAGATTTACACAAGCGGGTTCTGAGGTTTCGGCACTTCTCGGACGTATGCCGAGTGCCGTAGGCTATCAGCCTACACTTGCAACTGAGATGGGTCAGTTACAAGAGAGAATAACTTCAACTAAAAAAGGATCTATAACTTCAGTTCAGGCTGTTTATGTTCCGGCAGATGACTTGACAGACCCGGCTCCTGCTACAACCTTTGCTCATCTTGATGCTACAACAGTATTGTCAAGAAAGATAACTGAAATGGGTATATATCCGGCAGTTGATCCTCTTGATTCATCCTCAAGAATTCTTGATCCTCAAATTATCGGGGAAGAGCACTATAGAGTAGCTCGTGGAGTTCAAGAGGTTTTACAAAAATACAATGAGTTATTGGATATTATTGCTATACTTGGTATGGATGAATTATCTGATGATGACAAACTGGTTGTAACAAGAGCAAGAAGAATACAAAGATTTCTTTCTCAGCCGTTTACGGTTGCAGAGCAATTTACAGGTATGAAAGGTCAATATGTCCCTCTGAAAGAGACTATAAGAGGATTTAGCGAAATATTAGAAGGAAAATATGATAATCTGCCTGAGCAAGCCTTTATGTTTGCAGGTACAATCGAACAAGTTGTTGAAAAGGCAAATAAAATGAGAGAAGGAAACTAAAGAAAGGGCGGTAATTATGGCAGGAAAAGAATTTTTGCTTGAAATAGTTACACCTGAAAGTGTGTTTTATTCAGGAAATGCAGACAGAGTAGTTTTAAGAACAATCGAGGGAGACATATGTATATTGAAAAACCATGAACCATATGTTGCACCGCTTGGCATAGGTAAAATGAAGGTAGTTCATAATGATAAAGACAGATATGCAGTGCTTTCACAAGGATATGTAAAGGTAGACCGCGAAAAACTTACTATACTCACAGATACTGCAGAATGGGCAGACCAGATAGATATTGAAAGAGCAGAAGCTGCAAGACAAAGAGCTAAAAAACGTCTTGAAGAAAAGCAGGAAGGAATTGATTTTTTAAGAGCAGAAGTTGCACTAAAAAAAGCAATACAAAGAATTGATACTGCAAAATTGAAGTAAATTTAACAGATAATAAAATTTTGAAACAAATCGTTGAGAACTCAGCGATTTGTTTTTTCAATATTTTGCAACTTAACTAAATCCATTGGCAACTTAGCATACAGCTATTGTTTGTTGATGGATTTTTTTATATACTATGAATATATTATGAAGGATGCGAGGTGACATATTTGAAGATAACAGTTGAGCATGTTGATTGTGAAGAAAACGAAATTGTTCTGAGATGTAAGTATATTGATGATGAGATGCTGGAAGTATTAAGCATATTAAAGGAACAAACTCTTAAATTGCCTGCCAAAATGGATGGAAATGTTACAATGCTAACCCCTCAAGAAATATTATATGCCGATGCTGTAGATAATAAGATATTTTTATATACCAGAGACAGTGTCTATGAAACATCTGAAACATTACAGCTGATTGAAAGTAAATTTATTAATTTTGGATTCTTGCGAATAGGCAAGTCTCAGGTAGTAAATCTACAGCATGTCAGAAATCTAAAGAATCTATTTAACAGCAGAGTTGAGTTGACTTTAAATAATAATGAAAAGCTTATAGTATCAAGACATTATGCACAGCTTCTTAAAAATAGGCTTGGCTTATACGATTAGGTTGAAGGAGGTTAGTTTATGAAAAATTTGTATTATGCATTTTTTGCTCGTGTATACGAAGGTAAAACAACAAGCGGAATATATTTTGTGTTCTATGTTATATTTTACATGCTTTTTTCTGTATTAAAATATGGATTTGTAAATCATTCTATTGATTTTATAACAATTATTCAGATAATGTCTTTGTGTGGAATATTAGGTTTGTTTCAAAGCATAATATTTTCAAAGCATAATATTAGTCTAAAAAGAACATCTATTTGGGCAATTATCAATATTTGTTTAAGCATACTTTTTATAGAATATTTTAATTGGTTTGACGAATTTGGTAATTGGTGCAATTTATTTATGTATATTGTAAATATAATAGCTATATGTATGTTTTTTATAGCTTTTAAAATAAGTATAAATTATGAAACAAAAAGGATGAATAAAGCTTTGCAGGATTTTCAATCAAATTATAAAAAATATTAATTGGAGGATATATTATGTATGCTATTGAAACTAATAATCTTACTAAATACTATGGAAAATCAAGAGGTATAATTGATGTAAACTTAAGGGTGGAAGAAGGTGAAATTTTTGGATTCATAGGCCCTAACGGTTCCGGAAAATCAACAACTATAAGAACTTTGCTCGGTTTAATTTACAAGACAAGCGGGGAAGCTAAAATTTTTAATTTAGACTGTGAAAAGGATAAAAAGAAAATTTTGATGACAGTTGGTTATTTACCAAGTGAGGTGTTTTATTATGATAATATGAAGGCTATAGATTTGCTAAATTATTCTGCAAGTTTTTATAAAAAGGATTGCTCTGATAAAATTAATTATTTAGCTAATGAGCTGGAGCTTGATTTAAATAAAAAAATTGAGGACATGAGCTTAGGCAATAAAAAGAAAACAGGTATTATTCAAGGACTTCTGCACAGCCCGAAATTAATAGTTTTAGATGAGCCAACAAGTGGGCTGGATCCTCTTATGCAAAAGAAGTTTTTTGATATCATCATGGCAGAAAATAAAAATGGAGCGACAGTTTTATTCTCTTCACATATATTATCCGAGGTACAGCGTATTTGTGACAGAGTTGCAATTATTAGGGAAGGAAAAATAATTCAAACCCAAAAAATAAGTGATTTACAAAGAGATTCATATAAAAAGGTATCTATTACTGTTTTTGATAATGAAAGCTATAAAAATCTTAATCTTGACGGAATCACTAATATAAATATAAATGGTCAAAATATCAGCTTTATATATAAAGGTGATTGTAATTCACTTTTAAATGAAGTTGTAAAATATAGCATAAAAAATATTGATATTTCTGACCCTGAGCTAGAAGAAATATTTATGCATTATTATTCTTAGAATTAGGGAGGAAGCAAAATGAATATTTACTTGTTTGAACTTAAAAACGTAATGAAATCTTGTTTTTGGTGGACATTTAGCATAATAATAACTTTAGCTGTTTTTATGCTTGCTGTATACCCGGTTTTTCAGGATGGCGGCGAAGAATTGGTAGAATTATTTAATAATTTTCCACCGGAATTTTTGACGGCATTTGGATTTAATCTGGATAATTTGTTTGGTGTTGAGCCATTTTATGCTTTTAGCTTTACATATTTAGGGTTAATGTTTGCAATAATGGCTGTTTCAATTTCAGTTGATATATTTTCAAGAGAGAAAAGAAATAAATGTATGGATTTTATTATGGCTAAACCTATTGGCAGAATACAGATTTACTTTTATAAGCTGGCTGCATGTATAACAGCATTTATTTTAAGCAACTTAATTTATATTTTATGTACAACAATGATATTTTTTGCTGATGAAGAAGGCTATAAATTCACTCTTGAGACTTTACAGCTTCTATCGGCCCCTTTTTTTACACAGATAGTATTTTTATCATTTGGTATATTTGTTTCCGTTACATTCAAAAAAATAAGATCTGTTTCGGTTATTGCAAGTTCTTTTGGAATTATGGCATTTATATTGTCAGCACTTATGAATCTGTTAGAAAAAGAATATTTATATTTTCTGGCACCGCTTAAATATTTTGGACCGGAACACGTTGTGCATGATGGTTCATTTGATATTAAATTAGTTGTTTTTGCAATTATTTTAATTGCTGTATCAATATTGCTGTCGATAAAAAAATATTGCAGCGAAGATATAGTATCTGTATAGGAGGTCTGTTATGAATATATATAAGCATGATTTGAAAATTGGTTTAAAGACGTTTATATTTTGGATTATTGTATTGGCATTTTTATTAGTTATAGGAATGACAAAATTTTTAGGTGTCAGCGGGAGTACGGGCAGTGAAATGGCAATAATTTTAGAAAAAATTCCTAAAATAATATTAATAGTATTCGGAATGGGAGAGGTTGATATATTAAGTGTTGGAGGATTTTATTCAGTGCTTGAAAATTATATTTTTATATTTACTATAATTTATGCAATTCAATTAGGCTCAAATTCGGTAGCAAGAGAAAGTATAGATAAAACATATGAATTTATATTTACCAAGCCGTGTACCCGTTCATATATATTGTTTAATAAAATTTTAGCAGCGTTTACTTATTTATTTGTATTTTGTATATTAAATCTAATTTTTTCTTATGCTGCATTTATAATCTTAGATATTGATAACACAATTGTGAAGGAAATGATTTTATTTGCAACATCAAATATTATGATAGGAATATTGTTTTTTTCAATGTCAATATTTTTAGCCTCATTTACAAGTAAAACTGAAAAAGGTATTAGCAATAGCTATAAAATATTTATGCTGACATACATAATTTCAGTTATATATGATATTTTTAATTGGGCAAAATTATTGAAAATCATTGTACCTCTTAAATATTTTAGAGCGGTTGATTTACTGGAGGGTAAACTGGACATTTTATTTGTACTAATAAGTTTGATATTTAGTCTTGTATTTTTGTATATAGCATTTAAAGCTTTTGAAAAACGGGATTTAAACGCTGTTTGACATAACAGTGAATAATATCAAGCTGAAAACTGCTGCAACACAAAAATATTGACAGCTTTTATGCTTTATGATATTATAAATAGGAATAGTTCTTATTCCTAAAAATAAATATTGAAGGTGTTTTTTATGACGAAATTACAACAAGCGATACTTGAAATTTTAAAAAACTCAAAAGATCACTTCACAGCTGAAGATGTTTTTTGGGCTCTAAAACCTCAATTTCCTAAATTAGCATTAGGTACGGTTTATCGTAACCTGAATTATTTTTCTGACCAAAAAATGATTAGAAGAGTATACAGAGCAGATGCTCCCGACTTTTATGAATGGAATACTAAACCTCATGATCATGCAGTTTGTATTAAATGCGGTGTTACATCAGATTTATTTGTGCCTGATTTAAAGGATTTTTTAAAGTCGCAAATACTATGTGATATTGTCTCGTTTGACTTAAATATAAGTTATATATGCCCTGAATGTTCTGGAAAGAACTTTGAGACAGAGGAGGAATAACTTGCTGTATAATAAGAAAAAAATCATAAAAATAGTTGAAACAACTTTTGATGTAATATATCTTAGCACCGTATTCATTTTGGCTTTCGTTTTTAGCTTTAGTGCATTGCCAAACAGCTTTAGATTCTATTTTGGAATACTTGCTTTTATTTTAGGATTTGGAGATTCTTTTCATTTGATTCCAAGGATAGCAGCTATGTGGGACAGTAAAAAAGATTATGAAAAGTATATGGGCGTTGGCAAAATGATTACATCTGTAACAATGACAATTTTTTATGCAGGCTTATGGTTTTTAGGGCTACATTATTATGAACTAAGTCTTACCTTAACTACTGTTATTGTAACTATGCTTGTTATTCTTCGTATTGTTCTGTGTATTATGCCTCAAAATAAGTGGACAAGCACTACGCCGTACAACTGGGCAATCTTGCGAAACATCCCGTTTTTCCTTTTAGGAGCTTTCGTTACAGTGCTTTTTACTTATGGAGGAATACATAAACCAAGTGGTTTGGCTTTTCTGGGACTTACTGTTTTTGTAAGCTTTGCTTTCTATTTGCCTGTTGTTCTTTACGCACATAAAAATCCTAAAATTGGGATGCTTATGCTTCCTAAAAGCTGCGCTTACGTAGCTATTATACTTATGGGTTTTTCTTTAATATAGTTTTGTCAGATACACTTTCTATAAATAATTTAATAAAAGGAGGATTTTATATGGATGAGAAAAAGAAATTAACAAATGAAGTGGGTGCTCCTGTTGCGGACAATGAAAACGCCATAACGGCAGGACCTCGTGGACCTGTTGTTATGCAGGATGTATGGCTGTTAGAAAAAATGGCACACTTCAATCGAGAAGTTATTCCGGAGAGACGTATGCACGCCAAAGGCTGGGGAGCTTACGGAAACTTCACAGTAACCGGAGATATTTCTAAATATACAAAAGCAAAGGTTTTACAGCCCGGTAAAAAGACAGATCTCTTTGTTCGTTTTTCTACCGTAGCCGGAGAGCGCGGTGCCGCTGATGCGGAAAGAGATATTCGCGGGGTTGCTGTAAAATTCTATACAGAAGAAGGTAACTGGGACCTTGTAGGAAACAACACACCTACTTTCTTTATAAGAGATGTACATAATTTTTCTGACTTGAATCGTGCAGTTAAGCGTGATCCGAGAACAGGTATGCGTTCAGCACAGAACAACTGGGATTTCTGGACTTTGTTGCCTGAAACTTTCCATCAAAGAACAATTGTCATGTCAGACAGAGGCATTCCTGCGTCATTTAGAAATATGCATTTTTATGGTGAGCATACATTCTCTTTTTACAATGATAAAAACGAGCGTGTGTGGTGTAAATTCCATTTCCATACGCAGCAAGGCGTTAAAAACCTTACTAATGAAGAAGCAGCTAAGGTTTGCGGAACTGACCGTGAAAGTCATGGAAGAGATTTGTTTGAGTCTATTGAAAAAGGTGATTTCCCAAGATGGACTATGTTTGTTCAAATCATGACTGAGGAACAGGCAAAAAATCATTATGAAAATCCTTTTGATATTACAAAGATATGGAGACATAAAGAGTTTCCGCTGATTGAAGTTGGTGTTCTTGAGCTTAATCGCAATCCGGAGAATTACTTTGCAGAAGTTGAGCAGTCTGCTTTTACACCAGCACATGTTGTCCCTGGTATAGGTTTTTCTCCTGATAAGTTCCTACAGGGCAGATTATTTGCTTATGGTGATGCACAGCGTTATCGTCTGGGAGTTAACCATAATCATATTCCGGTTAACCGTGCGAAGGTTGAAGTTAATGAATATCATCGTGACGGAGCTATGCGTGTAGATGGAAACTATGGGCGTATGCCTGC
>DGYI01000070.1:95782-96097 GCA_002396645.1 Firmicutes bacterium UBA5010 | reverse complement strand
TTAATATAAATGTCACCAGCGAAACAACAGGTACCGAAAGTGCCGCATTAAAGGACAAGGCACTCAGCCCGAAGTTAAGGAGCAGTCTTAAGACCAGGGCATGTATAAGATATAATCCGAACATATTCTTTGACATTCTTCCTATAATTTTTATGGACTTTTCACTCAATTTTATTTTTGATACCTCGTATCTGAAAAACACAAAGCATGCCGCTGTGCTGAGAAAACTGCTCAATGAAAACGAAAAGGTAAAAAATGATGTTGCGCTGCCTGTTTTCACAGATAAATAGCTGCTTGCCGCTGCGGTGAAAATAT
>DGYI01000070.1:0-95707 GCA_002396645.1 Firmicutes bacterium UBA5010 | reverse complement strand
TAGAAAGATACGATAACTGAGTCTTATACGGAAAATTAAACGCGAAAATACTTGGTTTAAAAATCCCGAAGATTAAAAATAAAATTAAAAAATATTCGCAGATTTTCTTAGAATCCTTATGCTCTGTGATAGGTCTTAGTATCGGCACCATCATATAAACACCTATAATCATAGGCACAAACCATAAATGATAGTGACTGTTCATAGCTGTTTTTATTATATATATTATAGCCTGTGAAGCGCTATAATTAAGTCCGGAATAAAAATATGTCAATATAGCATATATAAATGACCATGCTATATATGCCGTCAATAGTCTTAAAATATTTTTTTGATATAGCTTTTTAATGCTTGTTTTATATGCACTGTCTAAAAACAATGCTCCGCTTATCAAAACAAAAAGCTGTACATTAAACCTCACAAAGCTGTTATATATATTAAAGACCTGCCATTCGTAGCTGTTTGTAGGCACATCAAGCCAATGCTGTGCGGAAGCATGCAGCACAATTACTGTAAATGTCGCAAATATACGCATCATATCTAAGTATATAAGGCGTTCTGATTTTTCATGAACAGTGCCGTTTAAGTTATTTTCCATCATCTCCTCCAATTTAAAACAAATATCATAAATAGAATAACATTTAATTTTCAAATAAACAACAGTAAATATATTTTAAAAAGCAAAAATTAATAAATATTTCTATTGATTTTATCCTATTTGATATTATAATAGTTACATTAGATTAAAATAGGAAAAAGAGGGTGAAATACTTAAATGAAAAACAAAAAAATTATAAAGGAATATTTATTCACAGCTTTAGGCACTCTTATAGTAGTTATAGGTATATACTTTTTTATGGTTCCGGAAAATCTGGCAGCCGGCGGGGTGTCCGGATTCTCTATAGTGCTGACACATTATATAAAGCTCCCTATTTCCCTTGTATCTTTGATTATTAATATAATTTTATTAATTATAGGTTTTATTTTTATAGGAAAGGAATTTGGAGGAAAGACTATTTTCTCCATATTATTGTTTTCTTTTTACTTGAAAATACTTGAAAATCTTTTTCCTTTAAACGCTCCTGTCACCGAAGAAATTCTTGTTAACCTGATATGCGGTGTTATAATTACAGCTATAGGATTGGCAATTGTATTTAACCAAAATGCCTCAACAGGCGGAACAGATATATTGGCAAAAATATTTAACAAATATCTTAATCTGGATATCGGAACAGGACTTTTGGCAGCCGATATAGTCGTGGTCGGATCGTCAATTTTGACCTTTGGTTTCAGTACAGGTGTGCTCGGAGCCTTAGGATGGTTTTTAAACGGAGTTGTTATAAATTATTTTATTGACGGTTTAAATATAAAAAGAGAGGTTGTTATAATCTCTCAAAAGCCTACAGAGGTTAAAAATTATATATTCACAAAATTAGACAGAGGTGTAACCATATATAAAGCCGAGGGCGGATATACTCATGCATCAAAAGATATAGTAGTAACAGTTCTGGCTAAAAACGAATACTTTGCTTTAAAAAAGAAGCTAAAAGAAATTGATCCGGAAGTTTTCATGCTGGTAAGAACTGTTCATGAAGTTCTTGGCAGCGGATTTTAAGGAACTTTTAAAATAAATGAAAAATCCCCCTACCTATTAAGCCGATAATAGGTAGGGGCTAAGCAAAAATCTTATTAAATCCAAGCTTGTACTCTTTAATTACGATTAACAAATAGTTTACCATCAAATAAATGTATCACATTACAAGGTTTGTTGAATGAATTCAGGTACACGCAACTATTGCGGCAATTATTGCAAAAACAGCTATATTATCTTTTGACTCATGAATTATTAATTTCACCGGCTTTAATTAATGCCATTTTTGTAACCAAAGGTCCAACCAGTTCATATATTACAGTTGCGCACAAAATAATAGCCCGTATTTTATAACCATATTCCGGCACAATAGATGTAGCCATACCAGCTAACCCAATTGCAACACCTGCTTGAGGAATCAATGTAAAACCTAAGTATTTTGTTACTACAGGTTCTGCTTTAGAAACTTTTGCTCCAATAGCAGCACCGGCTACTTTACCTACAACTCTAAATATTATATATATAACACCTATCATACCAACTGTAGGTAATAAACTTATATCTAGTTCTGCTCCTGAAATAAAAAAGAACAATAAATATATCGGAGGAGTTATATTATCTACATATTTGAAAACCTCTTCGCTATATTTGGAAATATTTGTATACACTGCACCCATTGCCATACATACTAACAATTGAGAAAGGTTTAACAACAGTGACACCCCTATACATAAAAAAACCATTGCCAAAGCTATACTTAACCTGTTACCCTGTCCGGTATACCATGCTGTCAAAAACTTTAATATAACACCACATATAGCTCCTAATATTAATGAGCCTAATATTTCAACCAATGGCTCCAGCAATGTATATAATATCGATGCATCTCCCATAGAACCAATAGATTTAGCCAAAGCAACCGATATTCCAAAACACATTAAAGCAACTGCATCATCTATAGCAACAACCGGCAATAAAGTGTTAGTAACAGGACCTTTGGCATTATATTGACGTACAACCATTAATGTAGCTGCCGGCGCAGTTGCAGCCGCAATTGCTCCTAAAACTATAGAAAATGAAACATCATTCCCTGTCAAAATTAAAACTGCATCTAAAACTAGAACTGCACAAACAGCCTCAAAAAAAGCAATTATAATTGGAGATTTACCTACTATTTTTAAAAATGATAATTTAAACTCTGATCCAATTGAAAAAGCAATAAGTCCTAAAGCAATATCAGAAATAATTGAAAAATTCTCAACAGATTCTAATGATAAAATTTTTAAGCAATACGGTCCTGCAATTAATCCAATAATAATATACCCGGTTACATTAGGAAATTTAACTTTTTCCATTATCTTACTTGATAAGATACCTAAAATTATTGCAATAGCCAAGTATGAAAAAGTATTTAAGTCTGTCAAATCTTGTCACCACCAAATCCTTTTGTATTCTTAATTGGAATTGTGAACATTACACCAGTATTTGGCTCTCTAAAGTCTCCAACAACTTCCGTTATCTTTTCTTGTGCCAATGCTATCTGTTCTTCATCAATTGCAAATAATAATATCTTACATTTTAATTTCTCTTCATCTGATAATATAAATCGCAACATACCAAACATAGGCAAACTTTCCATGTTAGCCAAGCTTTTTGCCATACCGGTACCTTCAACTATAGTACCGCCTCTAATACCGCATTCAGCTAAATGATGCATTACATCATCTACTAATTCCACCTTTTTTAAAAACACCATTAACAATTCCATTCTTTTCACCAACCTTTCTTTATTTATTTATAACTTATATATAATAAGACTAAACATAAGATTTGTCAAATCGACCGCTTCTTTTATAGACTCGAAAGGTAAATAAATTCTTTCTCTTAATGCTATTATCTTGCAACGGCTCTTGGCATGTCAGCATTTAGTAGTTTCTATACTGTAAAATTGTTATCAATAAAAAAGTGAACTATGTTCACTTTATGGAAGAATCTTTCCGATTCTTCATTTATCTGATAGGAAAGAGAACCTTCCTATCAGATAAAAAAATTTAGCGGGTTGATTCCGCTAAATTTTTTATATCTCATCTAAATTTTTGAATGTATATCCCATTTCTTTCCACTTCGTAATTAATTCGTCTAATATCTCTGAATTCGTTTTCGATGTACTGTGCAATAAAACTACTGCCCCCGGATGGATTCTTGGTATCAGCTTACTAAATGCCTGCTCTTTTGTTGGCTGATCATTTACATACCAATCAACATATGCCAAACTCCAAAAAAATGTTTTATAACCGAGTTCATTTGCCTGTTTTAAATTGCTTTCACTAAATTTTCCTTGAGGCGGTCTGTAAAATTTCACTAAATCCTGACCTGTCACTTCTTTGTACTTTTCCTCAAATTTGACCAGCTCTCTATTGAATGCTTCAGTATCAGATATTTTTGACATATCAGGATGTGTATATGTATGATTGCCTACTATGTGTCCTTCTTCTATCATTCTTTTTACAAGATCAGGCTCAGTTTCTAAATAGTTTCCCACTAAGAAGAATGTAGCCTTTATATCATGTTTTTTCAGTACATCCAGTATATTAGGCATATATCCGTTTTCAAATCCTGCATCAAAAGTCAGATAAATTACCTTTTCTTCGCCGTTTAATACGTAGTATGCATTGTAGTTTTTCAAAAATTCCGCGCTTACATTGCCCTGAGGTGCTTTACCTTCCTCCCGGAAGCTCAGACCCCAATTGGTTATTTCGGAAAATGCCTGTTTTACTCTAAAACTGTAATTAGTCATTAACACTATTCCAAAGATTATAAGTAATAAGCAAGCGGAGCTTATAATAAATGCTTTTTTCTTTATTGAAATTATCAAAAAAATCCCCCCACTACAATTATATATTTGTATATACTAAATATGATAAAATATTTAAAATATCTCAATAAAATTCAGATTAAAAAAGTGAAACAAGTTTCTCTCGTTGGAAGAATCGTTCCGATTCTTCATTTATCTTATAGGAAAGAGAACTTTCTATAAGATAAAATAAAAATATTTTTTTAAAAAAATATTCACAAAACACCTGAATATTAAGAATATAAATACAAATAATAATCTTAATGTGATAAAAGGAGGTGCTCAAATGCAAAAAAATTCAAGTATTAAATGTAGTGTACATCAATGTAAATACAATAACACTTCAGAGAGTTACTGTACGCTTTCTTCAATTAAAGTAGGTACTCACGAAACAAATCCTACAGAAGTTCAATGTACGGATTGTGAGTCATTCGAGGTTAAATAGATTTAGCTAAAAGCAGTCCAGAATAACTCTGACTGCTTTTATTTTAATATCCCGGCATATATTATAGTCCAATTACGTATGTTTTATTTAACAAATGTTTTTCATTTTAAATATCTTATAGATATTATGCCTTGAATTTATAAAAATAAATGATTTGTGATAAAGTTACTTAAAAATTATTAAACATTATATATTATATAAATATAATGTATTAATTGATTAAAGAAAGGATTGAATATATGTTAGACACTATAATTATAGGAAATGGTCCTGCCGGTATATCGGCAGCTCTTTATATACAAAGAGCCGGTCTTAAATCCTTAATCATCGGAAAGGATTCAGGAGCGCTCGCCAAAGCTGAAAAAATAGAAAATTACTATGGTTTTGTAAATCCCATAAGCGGAAAGGAATTAGTTTCTAACGGATTGCTTCAGGCAAAACGTCTGGGTGCGCAATATATAAATGATGAAGTTACCGGACTAAGCTACGACGGAAATTTTATGGTATATACAGCAAATAAAAACTTTAGTTCAAAATCTGTGCTTATTGCAACAGGAAAAGTTAAAAACAAGCCAAGATTTAAAGGTTTAGAAGAATTTGAGGGAAATGGCATCAGCTATTGTGCAGTATGTGACGGTTTTTTCTATAGAGGAAAAGATGTTGTGGTTATCGGAAACAGCGATTATGCCTTACATGAGGCAAAGGAATTATTGCCTTTGGTAAAATCTCTTACACTGCTGACAGACGGTAATAATTTAACTATAAATGTTCCGCCAAGTATAAAAGTAAATCGCAAAAAAATCAGATCTGTTGAAGGAACTGATTTTGCCGAGAAAATAAGCTTTGAAGACGGAAGCAAAATGCACACAGACGGAATATTTATAGCTGCCGGAAGTGCTTCGAGCAGTGATCTTGCTAAAAAAATAGGTGCTGAAATTGATAAGGATAATATTGTAGTGGATGAAAATTTACATACAAATATTGACGGTTTATTTGCTGCGGGAGATTGTACAGGAGGCATGCTTCAAATTTCAAAAGCAGTATATGAAGGCTCTAAAGCCGGAACTGAAATAATTAAATATGTACGGTCTTGACATGGTATTGGCTACGCATGGTCTTGACTACGTCAAGCCCTTGGAAATATGCATGGTCTTGGCTACACCAAGCCCTTGTTACGCATATTTCAGTGTTTGGACTATGAAATTAACAAATAAAATATTGGAGGTAAATTATGTCTGTAATAAATATAACTAAGAAAAATTTTGAATCTGAGGTTTTACAATCCAAAGTACCGGTTTTATTGGATTTTTGGGCATCTTGGTGTGGTCCATGCAAAGCTGTCGCTCCTGTGATTGATGAAATAGGAAAGGAAATGTCCAGCTCTGCTAAGATATGCAAAATAAATGTAGATGAAGAGAGCGAGCTTGCTTCAATGTTCAAAATAAGAAGCATACCCACTTTAGTTGTTATGGATAAGGGTAAACTGATTGCACAGTCTGTAGGCGTGAAGTCTAAAAATTCCATAATAAAAATGCTCGCAGTATAATACCGAAATAATGCCAATATAAAAGATGCGTTAAGATAACAATAGATCCCAGCTCTTATTTGTTACCTATACGCATCTTTTTTAATGCGGGCTTTTAATTACAGGCTGTATTTGCTTTCCGTCAAGTGCATGTTCTAAGCTTGGAATAATCAACTCTGTATGTGCTACCATTGAGTTAGGTTTTCCCTCGTAATTATCCTGCCCAAAAGGAACAAAATATACATTTTTAGTGTTAAGCATAACTCCTATGTTTTTAAAATTAAATCCTAAGGCATCATTGGTAGATAAAGCTATTACAAGAGGCTTATTGTTTCTTAAATGCCCTTTTGCAGCCATAAGTGCCGGTGTATCTGTTATTCCGTTTACTAATTTAGCGAGTGTATTTCCTGTACAAGGTGCTATTATCAATATATCAAGTATATTTTTCGGGCCCAGAGGCTCCGCATCTTCCAATGTCAATATAGGCTTAGTAAGCGTAATACCTTCTGCTTTTGAAATGAATTCGTCAGACTTTCCGAATCTGCAATCAATATTTTGCGAGGCATATGAAAATATCGTATATACCTTGCTGCCCCCCTTGACTAAATTCTCCAGCTCAACAAATATTTTATCGAATGTGCAAAATGATCCTGTAAAGGCAACCCCTATATTTAAATTATTTAGTTTCAAACTCACCACTTCTTTCAATTAGAATATTTTCTACTACATCAGCTAAAATTTCACCTGAACTTTTAGGTGAATATATCCCCGGCAGTCCTAAACACAAAGATGCATTTAAATTTAAACTTTCACTGGCACTATAATCAATCCCTCCGGGTGAAGAAGCTATATCGATGATTGTAACATGCGGCGATAGTTTCTCTAGTTTATCTCTTGCCAATACCATAGCAGGAATTGTATTAAATACAAAATCAAAGCTATCTAAGTCCTGGTCTAATTTATCAAGCAATATACCAAAGTAGCCATAAGCTGTTGCCAAGGCACATGCATCCTTAGTTCTTGCACTGACACAAATATCTGCGTCAAAAGCTTTTAGTTTAGATGCTAATATTTGGGCACACCTTCCAAAGCCGAGTACCAGGCAGCGGCTGCCGTGCAAATTAATAAGGCTTCTTTTTATTGCTTCCGCTATTGTTCCTTCTGCTGTTGCAATGGCATTTAATATGGCTACATCATTCATTTTCATAAAATCATAACATACAATCTTATTTCTGTTACAATAGCTGGATAAATAATCCGGAATTAACCCGGCAAATAAAATATGATTTGAATTTAAGCCTTCCATAAAATGCTTAACATTTTTATCCTCATATAAATTTAAAAAAGCAATATCTTTATTGTTCTTGCTAAAGGGAATAGGACAAATAAGTATATTACTTCTTGATATAGCCTCATGTAACGAGGATGTTTTTCTTATTTTATCAGTTATTAAATCATTATTTATACCGTAGGTATAGACTGTATAGCCTTTTTCGTACAGATTGTTTATCATGTATATCTGTCTTAGGTCAGCACCAATGACAGCTATATCACCTTTTTTTGACAAATTTATCCCTCCCTGATACAAAGAAACGCTGTTTTTGTGAAACAAAGTTTTAACGAAACAATGTTTATATAAAACAATATTTCTATTAAAACTTTGTCTTTATGGAAGCTATGCTTATATTACAATATGTCTGATTTTTATTGATGTTACACATAAAAAAGACTTTGTTTATAAATAATTATAAATAAACAAAGTCTTTTTATATCTTATACTATTTATCAAGGTTTTAGCTTGAGACTAGCATTGCCGATTATTTTAAAAAGAAAAAATACATCAGTCCAATTACCGCACCGATAATTGCAATAAAGGCAAAAACATAAGGCAATACAATTGAAAATGTAGCTATAACAAGAGCTAATCTATCATTTTTTTCAAATTTTATAGACTGTATTTCCTTTTTTCTCAATTCCTTTTCAGCTAACTCTTTTTCTTGCTTGTCGGCAGGAAGATTTGCAAATCTTATCTTCTCCAAATCTTCTTCTACTCTTCTTTTACCGCCGAATAACATTTAAAACACTCCGTTAACCTTATGACACATTGTAAAGTGTCCCGGCTCAATTTCTCTGTATTCAGGCACTTGAGTTTTACATACCTCAGCAGCATAAATACATCTTGTATGGAATCTGCATCCACTAGGCGGATTAGCAGGAGAAGGTATATCTCCCTGCAGTATAATACGCTTTTTATTATTTCTCGCTGAAGGGTCAAATGACGGTACAGCAGACAATAAGGCTTCCGTATAAGGGTGCAGAGGATTATCAAATATTTGTTTTTTGCTTCCTGTCTCAACAACCTGTCCAAGATACATAACAGCTATATCATCACTTATAAATTTAACTACCGACAAGTCATGAGATATAAACATATATGTTAATCCAAAATCTTCCTGCGCGTCTTTGAGAAGGTTTATAATCTGCGATTGAATAGAAACATCAAGAGCGGAAACTGCCTCGTCACAAACTATGAATTTCGGATTAAGTGCAAGTGCACGAGCTATACATATACGCTGACGCTGCCCGCCCGAAAATTGGTGAGGATAACGTCTTGCCTGCTCAGGAAACAGTCCGCATTTGCCTATTATTTCTTCTACTTTTTCATCCATTTCGTCTCTGTTTTTAACAAGCTTATGCTGCATCATTGCCTCTCCGACAATTTCTGAAACGGGAAGTCTGGGATTCAAAGAGCTGTAGGGGTCCTGGAATATAATCTGCATTTTGGTTCTCATGTGATTAAGCTCACTCTTGCCCATCTTATAAATATTCTTGCCTTCATACAGCATATCTCCCTCAGTAGGATCCAAGAGCTTGAGCATAGTTCTGCCAAGCGTGGATTTGCCGCAGCCTGACTCTCCTACTACACCCAAAACCTTTCCTTCATTTATTTTAAGCGACACATTGTCAACAGCCTTAACGTGACCAACTGTTTTTTTCAGAACTCCCGCTTTTATAGGAAAGTATTTTTTCAGATTTTTAACTTCAATTAAACATTTGCTCATATTTTTTACCTTCCCTCCTTAGGATAAAGCCAGCAGTTTACTAAGTGTCCGTCGCCTATAATTGTCTCATCAGGGAATCGTTCTTTACAAACATCCATAGCATGTTCACATCTTGGATGGAACGGACATCCGCTTGGTCTGTTGTTCAAATCCGGCACATTGCCCTGTATAACATGAAGTCTGTCAGTTTCTGTAGTCAAATCAGGTTTAGACCCTATAAGTCCTACAGTGTACGGATGCTTAGGGTTTTTAAATATGTCCTCTGTAGTTGAAAGTTCTACAACTTTTCCGGCATACATAACCATTACTCTGTCACTCATCTCGGCTATAACGCCCAAATCATGAGTTATAAAAATTATAGATGCATCAATATTCTTTTTCAAATCATTCATAAGATCTAAAACCTGCGCCTGAATAGTTACATCAAGAGCTGTAGTAGGCTCATCCGCTATAAGAAGCTTAGGTGCACAGGCAAGTGCCATAGCTATCATTACTCTTTGTCTCATCCCTCCCGATAATTCAAACGGGAAATTATCTACAATTCTTTCAGGGTTAGGTATTTTAACAAGTCTAAGCATCTTTATGCTCTCTTCTCTTGCCTCTTTTTTGTTCATTCCTCTGTGAAGAACAAGTGCTTCTGATATTTGATCTCCTATTCTGAATACAGGATTAAGAGATGTCATAGGCTCCTGGAAAATGATAGAGATATCATTTCCCCTGATTTCACGCATTCTCTCATCAGATATCTTGAGCATATCCTCGCCTTCAAACCAGATTTCTCCTCCTTCATATTTTCCCGGAGGAGTTTCTATCAGACGAACAATAGACATGCTGGTTATACTTTTTCCGCAGCCCGATTCTCCTACGATGCCTAGAGTTTCACCTCTTTTTACATAAAAGCTTACATCATCCGATGCCTTTACTGTACCACTCTCTGAATAAAAATATGTTTTAAGATTTTTAACTTCTAACAATATATCATCTTTATTATTCATAATATTACCCCCTATCTCTTCATCTTAGGGTCTATAGCATCTCTTAAGCCATCACCTAATAAGTTAAAACACATAACCGAAATGAATATACAAAGTCCCGGTGGAATCCAATACCACCACTTTTGCTGCATAACACGCACATTACGCGCATCCTGCATCATATTTCCCCAAGTAGGAGTCGGTGGGGATATTCCAAGACCTAAAAAGCTAAGCGAGGTTTCTGTTAATATAACGCCTGCCATTCCTAAGGTTGCATAAACTATGATATATGCCAAAACATTCGGAAGCAGGTGCTTGAAAATTCTCTTAAAGTCACTTATACCCAAAGCTTCACAAGCCTCCATATATTCCATCTCACGAAGAGTAAGTATCTGACCTCTTACAACTCTCGCTATACTTGGCCAACTGATTATAGTCAAAACTATAACCAAGGTTTTAAATCCGGGTCCCATTACTGCAACCGCAGTTATACAAAACACAATAAAAGGAAATGACATGAATACTTCTGATAAACGCATTATTACAGCATCTACCACGCCTCCGTAATATCCTGCCAGTGATCCAAGTATTATACCTACCAGACATTCAAAGAATACTACGATAAGAGCAAGCCCTAAAGAAATTCTTCCCGCATAAAACAATCTGGTGAATATATCTCTGCCTATATCATCTGTGCCCAGAATATGGGTTGAATTAGGAGCCATATCTCTTACTTCATCGGACATATTGATAGTTTCCATAGAATATGGAGAAAGCATAGGTACTATCAGACACGCTACAACTATAATAAAAAGTACAAAAAAGCTGATTACTGCCTTTTTATCTTTAATGAACCTTCTTAATACGCTTCCCCAAAACGATTGAGTTCTTTCTCTTTTCATCATTCAGCCTCCTTAATCAAATCTGACACGAGGATCAACTACAGCATACATTATATCACCGATTAAAGTCGATAATAATACCAGCATTGCCAACATTGCGTTGATACCTAATATAAGAGGATAATTTTTGGTCATGATTGCTTCGACAGATATTTTACCAAGTCCCGGAAGGGCAAATATAGTCTCTGTCATTACAGCACCGGATAACAAGCCCGGTATAGAAAACGCCAGCAATGTAACAATCGGAATCATCGCATTGCGAAGAGCGTGCTTATATATAACAACTTTTTCTTTCAATCCCTTTGATCTTGCAGTCCTTATATAGTCCTGCCTTATAACTTCAAGCATACTGGAACGTGTGTATCTCATAAATGAAGCAGCCTGACTCAGTCCCAAAACAAGGGTAGGCAAAAATAGATGCCATGCTATGTCAGCCATCTTTACAAATACACTTGTAGTTCTCAGAGTCGCATCCTCCAGCCCAAACAGAGGAAAGATTCTCATATCTACAGCAAAAAATTTAAGCAATAAAAGTGCGAAGAAAAAGGCGGGTATACTTATTCCGACAAGCGAGAAGATTGTAAAAATATTATCCGCAAGCGAATACTGCTTAGTCGCACTTAAAATTCCTATCGGTATACCTATAAATATTGCAAACGCAAGTGAAGTCAAGGATAACAACAGTGTAGGTCCTATATAATCTGCTATTACATCCGTAACAGGTTTTTTGTGTTTGGTTGACTGTCCTAAATTTCCTCTTGCTGCTTCTTGAAACCATGTGACAAATCTCTCGTACCAAGGTCTGTCCAATCCCATTTTCTCCAAAAGTTCTGCTTTTTGCTGCGGCGTCATTTTAGGATCCATCATATTACTTGCAGGAGTTCCCGGAGCCTTATCAAGCATGAAAAACAGAATAAAAACAACGCCGATAAAAACAGGAATCATTTGCAGCAAACGTCTTATGATATAATTCTTCATTATTACCTCCATGCACATAGTGCACAAAACTCCGCGAAATGACCGGTCACGGAGCCGGTGCCTATTTTTTATTTTTTATCTCTTTGTGAAATTTATATAACTAATAAAACCCGGCCGCTAAAGACCGGGCTTATTTAAAAGTTCACTTCTCTATTTTTCTACTCTGATTTGTTTAATTACGCTTGTAAAGTCTTGATATGTTCCTATATCCATACCTTTAATCTTTTTATTGATTCCCCAGATTTCTGATCTGTAAGCTACAATTGCATGAGGTATTTCATCATTCATAATAGTAGCCCACTCTTTGTATATCTCAGCTCTCTTATCTGTATCAAATTCAGCCTTACCTTTTCTAACAAGTTCCATAGCTGCAGGGTTTTTATATCCTGAAGCATTGAAGCCGCCTGCTACATAAGCATCATCATCAAACAATGCTCCTGTAGGATCCGGATCTACAGACAAGCTGAATCCCATTGTATATATATCAAAGTTCTTATCTTCTACAGGTGCGTCCATAGTACGTGATGCAACTGTATCAAAGTCCATAAGCTCTATAGTCAAGTCAACTCCAAGCTGTTTCCAAGTATCTGCAGCCATAGAAGATAATTTTCCCGGCCATGGAGACTCACTGTAAACCAACCATGAAACGCTGAATTTTTGTCCGTCTTTATAACGATATCCATCTGTTCCAAGCTTCCAGCCCGCATCATCCATAAGCTGTGCAGCTTTTGCCATATCAAAATCGTAAGCATTTATATCTTTAGGATCAGGGAATGCCCAT
The DNA here is from genome assembly GCA_002396645.1 of Firmicutes bacterium UBA5010. GTDB lineage: Bacteria > Bacillota > Clostridia > Tissierellales > Sedimentibacteraceae > UBA1535. The sequence continues at coordinate 82,595 of DGYI01000070.1, read as the reverse complement.
GAAGTAGGAGATATAGGTGCCATACCAACCTCAGCTATACCTTCGCCATATTGTGCTTTTATGAAAGCTTTTCTGTCAAGCGCATACATAAGAGCCTGACGTACTCTCTTATCAGAAAGTGTAGGTTTTGTACAGTTAAATCCCATGAAAGTGTAACCATTTCCTAAATAATTAGCAACATTAACATTTGATAATTCTTCAAGAGCTTTTAAGTTATCTGAGCTTGCTGAAGGCTGAGCAAAGTCGATTTGTTCAGTTTGAAGTGCAGATATTAAACTCTCATCAGGAACTTCCAAGAAATATATTCCGCCTATTTGAGCAGCATTTTTAGCATCCCAATAGTTTTCATTCTTTAACATTTTTATAAATTGTTTAGGCTCGAATGCTTCGAATACCATAACGCCTGAACCCATAGGTTTTTCGTTAAGTGCAAGGAAATCATCCCATTTGTCAAATTTGTAGTAATCTTTTGATAATATACCATATACAAAGCATTCAATATTTGCAGGAGACTGTAATCCATCATTAAACGTAAAGGAAATTGTCTTAGGATCTACAACCTTGATTCCCTCAAAAGTTTGTGTAGCTCCGCTATGGAATTCCTCATAGCCCACTAAGCTGCTTACAGCATATGCTCTAGGTCCGTTATAATCCGGATGAGCTATAGTAGCATATGTAAAGTATACATCATCAGCTGTTAAAGGAGTTCCATCAGAAAATTTAATACCATCCTTCAATGTGAATGTATAAGTCAACTTGTCATCTGAAAGTTTCCAATCAGCTATATCCGGTTGGTATTCACCGTTTGCATCAAGCTTAATCAACGATTCGAATATTAGCGAGCAAGCATAAGAGTCATACACGTTGTCTGACATAATAGGATTTAACAATCCACTATATCCTGATGTACCAAATCTTAAAATTTCACTGCTTCCGGCTCCAGAGTCTCTGTTACATCCGGAAAAAGTAGCAATAATCATCATTATTGCAAGAACTAATGTCAATAACCTTTTTGTTTTCATTATAATCCTCCCTATATTTATTATAAAGCTATAAATAATATTGTATTTAGCTTTATCTAATAACACAATGATATTACAAAATATGGTTTTAGTCAAGAAATATTGCAAACGTTTTTTCCGATATTTAAAGAATTTGGCTAATTTATATTTAATCAAAGCTTGTATTTTCATTAGATTTTATGCTTTAAAAAATATCGGTTATTTTTTTATTTAAATCATGTCTGAAACCGTCGTTAGATACTTATATTATCCTATATTTCATGGATTTCTTACCAAAAAATTTATATCTCAGATAGTCATTTAATATAATGGCAGCAAATGATAAGAAGAACCAGATGACTGTATACAATATACATATTTGACCTAAGAAGTTAAAGGGCAAGGAAGAATAATCCCATACGTTTAACCCAAGCCATACATTTACAATTAATCCTGTGGCAAGTTCCATTACAGTTATTATAAGACTGGATATGAGCATTTGCCCCAGTAAAGGTATTTGAAAGTATTTAGATTCGCTCAAAATCCCTATTAGTAAAAAGCATATTCCTCCGAGAATAAACATGGATGGATGTGAGTACCCTCTAAATAAAACCTCAAGTAAAAAATATATAGTTCCGCCGACTAAAAATAAAAAAGTATGTTTTAATAATTTACGCATATAAACCACCCTATTAATTTTTTTATATTATTTGTGTATTTTTGATTTATATGTATGAATATGCTTATTTTTATATAATTTTTTATTTAATTTTTTAATTTTAACAGGTTTATTTTTTGACATATTCGCTGGTTTGTATTAAAAAACTACACATCTTGGATTGTGGCAGTGGAATCTTTATAAATATATTAATACAATAAAGATGTATTTAAAACTCAAGTGACTGTCAGGCCTATAGTTACATTTGATATTACTAAATAAAAGTATGGAGGTGTCGTGTGTCTTTAAAAATATTACGACATAATGTAAAAAAAATTAAATTATGCGATATGTCTGCATATGAAGATGAAACACTTTATGTGGATATTGAAAAATTAAAAAAAATCTGTTTAGAAGGAATCAATAGATATGAGTTGAATTTTTATGCAGCTATTCCCGGTGAAAAAACTCGTATTATTCATATCACTGATGTAGTTAAGCCTTCTCACAAGGAAAACGCATCCACTTTTCCCGGTTGGCTTCCCGGAGAGAGCAAATCTGGAGAAGGTGAAACTCATCAAATTGAAGGATTAAGCATAATGCAATGCTGCACCTTTAGCGGTATCCAGGAAGGTATCGTAGATATGTGGGGAAATGGTGCAAAGTTCAGCCAATTTTCTTCAAAGATTAATTTGGTTATGGAGGTCAATATAGTCGATAAAAATATGAATAACGAAATTTTAGCCCATGATTTGATTATGATGAATTTACGAGCGGCAGACTATTTAGCTTCTATCTGCACAGATTCAGTTCCGAACAGTGAAGAAACATTTGAAATAAAAGATTTTCCCGAGTTGCCTAAAATCGGATATGCCTATTTTATACAAGCTCAGGGAAATTTGCGTAATGTTCATCTTGGCGGACAAAATTGCGTTGAAATGAGTCCTGTATCGTTAAATCCCTGCAAATTAATCGATGGAGAGCTTATAAGCGGAAATTATATAATAGCTTGTCAGAAAAATCCTACGTATTTTCATCAGGAAAATCCTGTGATTCTGGATTTATTTGCACGCGACGGCAAAGAACTCAGCTTCGGGGGAGTCATCATTTCAACAGAAAGTAATCTGAATGATTCCAAAAAAAATAATGCCCGTATAATAGCTGATATTGCCAAGCAAAACAAATTTGACGGAATTATAGTTACACAGGAAGGCGGAGGACATGCAGATGTTGATTTAATGATGACTTTAGATGCATGTGTTGAAAACGGTATTGCAGTTGTCCTTCAGACAAATGAAATTGCAGGTCCAGGCGGTGATTTACCTCCGCTTGTATGCTATTCAAAGCATGCTGATGCAATAGTGACAAACGGAAACAATGACGAAATTATTGATTTAGAAGCCGCAGATACCGTAATAGGCGGAGAAAGCATTCTAAACGGAAAATTCAACCCTTATGAAGCATTCAGCACTAATCTTGGTATCATGTACACATCTACTAATCAATTAGGTGCTAATTATATGACAACTTTGGAATATTAAATAAGGAAGTTAAGATGGAGGTAAGTATGATGCGAAAATATAGAATAGTACATTATATAAACCAGTTTTTCGGCCAAATAGGCGGTGAAGAAATGGCATTTACACATCCTATGGCAAAGAACGGTCCTATAGGTCCGGGATTAGCTATACAAGATGCGCTAAAGGATGAGTTTGAAATAGTAGGAACGGTTATATGCGGTGATAATTTCATAGCTGAAAACACTTCCGAAGCTCTTGATATTATTATGAATTTTATTAAAGATTGGCAGCCCGACTTATTAATAGCAGGTCCGGCATTTAACGCAGGTCGATACGGACCGGCATGCGGAGCTGTTTGTAAAGCATCAGGTGAAATTATGGGAATACCTGCCATAACTGCAATGTATGAAGAAAACCCCGGAGTTGAAATGTATAAAAAGGATTGCTTCATCGTTAAGACAAAATCCTCTGTTTCGGGTATGCGCCAAGCTGTAGCAAACATATCTTTGCTTGTTAAAAAGTTGGCATATAAGGAAAAAGTTTCACCGGAAGCAGATAATTACTTTGCCAAAGGCTTTAAGAAAAATTCATTTACTGAAAAAAACGGTGCTGTACGTTCCGTAGACATGATTTTAAATAAGCTGGCGGAAAGACCGTTTAAGACTGAGCTGGCATTGCCGCCGTTTGAACAGGTTGAACCGGCTGCGGCTGTTGCAGATATAAAAAAAGCAAAAATCGCTCTTGTTACCGATGGCGGATTAACGGATAAGCATAATGAGAACAGACTTGAGTCGGCACGTGCAACTAAATATTTGGAATTTGACATCAGTAATATGGATTACTTATCCGGAGATGATTTTTGCTCTGTGCACGGTGGTTTTGAGACTACCTTTGCAAATAAGGACCCTGAATTAATTCTTCCTCTAAGCACCGTCAGGGCATTTATCAAAGAGGGTAAAATCGGAAGTATTCACAATAAAATATATTCAACTACAGGTAATGGGACAAGCTTAAAAAATGCACAGCAATTTGGCTCAGAAATAGCTCAGAAGTTAAAGGATGACGGTGTACAAGCAGTTATACTTACATCGACATGAGGCACCAGCACACGTTGCGGTGCAACGATGGCAAAAGAAATTGACAGAGCGGGTATCCCTGTAATACAGGTTTGTACAATCGTTTCTATCGCTGAAACTGTAGGTTCAAACCGTATAGAAAAGGCTGTTGCTATTCCTTATCCATGCGGGAATCCAAACCTGCCTTTATCTGAACAAGAAGTGTTAAGGCGTAAAATCGTGGAAACTGCTTTAAAAGGCTTAGAGTGTAATGTTAAAGATAAAACTTTATTTGAATATTAGATATATGCTCCTTTACAAACATGAAAATAATAATTATGAAAGGAAAACAAAATGAAAAAAGAATTAAAAAATTTTATAATAGTAATTATAGCTATTTGTGCTTTTGGCATAATAAACCTGCTGCCTATTGCGGGATTAGAGCCATTAGGAAAAATGCACCTTGGAATTATAACATGTATGCTTATTCTTTGGTTTACTGAAGCAGTTCCATCTCCTGTAACCTTCTTTATACAAATCGGATTGGTTACATTAGTTATGCCGATTATATCGGACATGAAGTCAGCTGAAATATTCAGAGTTGCTATGACAAGTCTTGCAAGCAATACAATAGCCTTGTTTATTTGTGCATTCTTCATAGTATCAGCAGTAGAAAAATCCGGACTTGCCCGTCGTATAGCACTGGCTATACTAAACATTGTAGGTCCGAAACCTAAAAAATTCTTAATGGGAATTTTATTTGCCGGCGGATTTTTAAATATATTCTTACCTGCTGCAATGTCAGTATCGGCTCTGCTTACAGGTATAGTTGCAGGTATAGTTGCTGATTATAATATTGATAAAAACAGTAATTTTTCAAAATCACTTTATTTAGCTGTCGGTGTCGGAACTATAGCGGGAAATATATTCATTCAGACCGCAGGAGCACCTGCCGTAGCTATAACAGGCCTTATCAGCAACAACTTTAATTATGACATAACTTATTTTGAATTTATGAAGTTCGGCTTACCTCTTGGGATTCTAATGGATATATTTGCGTATTTCCTGATAACCAGACTTTTCCCATCAGAATATGAAATATTACCGGGCGGAGGAGATTATATCCGTAACAAGCTTAAAGAACTCGGCAAGTGGAATAACAAGGAAATCAAAACAGGTATAGTCCTTGCCCTAACAGTAATATTATGGATGACCGGAGGAAAGTTCCACGATATAAGCTCACAGACTGTCGCTATGATATCATGTGCTGTTTTAATGTGTCCTTATGTAGGTGTATATACATTTAAGGAAATGTCAAGCACAGTTCCGTGGGGAACGATAATTTTTATGGGTTCTTCAATGAGTCTTGCCTCAGGTATGGTAACATACGGAACAGCCGCCTGGTTAGTAGATAATCTGATAAACATGACAAATCTGACAAGTGCTCCGTTTATCATCATATTGATTGGCACTTTGATAATTATGGCTATTTGCAGTATGGCGTTCTCTGTTCGTGCCTCGGCTGTCAACTCCATAATACCGTGTGTTATATTGTTAGCAGCTGCAATTGCGAATAATTTAGGTGCATCCTTCAATCCTATGGGATTCACAATGGTAATGTTCTATCCTTTACTGTTTGCAATTATTTTACCTGTACATTCACCATATACTCTATTTCCGCAGGCCGCCGGAGGATATGAGTCTAAAGATCTTGTTAAAGTTACAGTCCCTTATGTATTTTTAACTATAATTTCTTGTGTTATACTGTACTTCACATATTGGAAGTTTGTAGGTTTAACTTAACAAATATAAAAAAGGAGCGAAGAATAATTATCTTCGCTCCTTTAAAAAACATTTTTTATACACTTAATTACACTTTTTACAGCTGTTGAGGGAACGGAATCTCTCATATATGCTATTGCATATTTTCTGAATGTAGAGTGTGAGCTCTCAATTCGATAGTATTTCGTCTTTTTCTCTTTATTTGAACATTCTATTAAAGGCTTTGGTATAAAGCCAACTCCAACATCATTATTTACCATAGTATTTACTGTGTCCCAGTTAATTGTTTCAAAAATTTTTTTAGGATAAAATCCGGCTTCTTCAAACAAAACACTAAGAATTAACTTTGACAGCTTTGGTGCTCCTTTTTTTAAAACAAATGTATCATCCTTAAAGTTTGAAATAGAAACTGTATCATCAGAGTTCTTTTCGGGATTGTTTAAGTTATATGGGTGATAGCCCGGTACTGCGAGAATTATCTCCTCATCATATAAGGTTTCATATAAAAGTTTGGGAAACTGAGGGTCAGCAGGAGTAAGGCAAAAATCAATCTCATTGTTAATAACGGCAGGCTCAAGTAGTTCAGGCATTGCCTCCATGACCTCTACCTTTATATATGGACAGTCTTTAGCTATGCCCGATAAAATTTTAGGCAAATAAAATCTGCTGTAACAGTCGGCTATTCCGAATCTGACTTTATTTTGTACAGATTCTGCCATATAGGCTATCTTACTGAAAAACTCATTGCTCTTTTCCAGCAGCTCCTTTCCTCCGTCTACAATAATTTTTCCCAGAGGTGTCAGTTCTACTGAATGAGTATTCCTGAAAAATATCGGAGCATTAAGTTCAGTTTCAATATTTTTAATATATTGGCTAAGCGCCGGCTGGCTTATGTATAGTTTCTTTGATGCTTTGGAAAAAGATCCTTCCTCTGCTATTGTAACAACATATTTAATACTGTTCAAATCCATATTGCACCTCTTGCTTATAAGTTAAACTTATAAGTTGATTATATATTAATATTTTATTTATTTCAACAGAAATGATAATATTAATGTATGATTTATTCATATAAATCCTGTTATAAATGTTATTTATATGAATAATAAGCTAGTTTTACAAAAGTAGGTGAATTTTATGTCAAGTTCTGATATCGTCAGAAAAGCTATCGTCGATACGGCGAAAATTATGATGCAAAAAAGGTGAGTTACAAAAATTTCTGTTAGGGATATAACAGATACTTTGAATATAAGTCGCAGTAGTTTCTATTACTATTTCAATGACAAATTTGATTTGGTCAACTGGATATTCAGTTCCGAAGCCTCATCTCAGGTAAGCTCAATCTCTGATCCCGGCAAACTGCATATAGGTTATGTTAATTTATGCAAATATCTATATGAAAACAGGCTTTTTTATTTGAACGCTTTTAAATATTTAGGTCAAAACAGTTTAAGCGATTATTTGCTTGATTTTTATTCTAGGCTATGTGAAAATCGCATAAAAGAGCTTTCTAAATCTTCACAACTTAATCTGGACTCCACTGAACTGTTTATATTATCAAGATTAGAGGCACATTCATATGTAGGGATGATAATGGATTGGGTCAAGTCAGGTATGAAGGATGACTATCTTCAGTATTTTGATAAATTAAAAAAAATACCTAGTGACTATAGAATTAACTAAAGAGTTTATTTATTATTTACTCAGCATAACTTGTCTTAAGTCAAGGAGTTTTGCTTAGTATCTGCAAGAGTAAGAATATACTGCAGTTAATCGCCAAGATAAATACTATATAAGATTTGTCATATTTTAAAAAGATGTTATAATATATATAGCATCTTTTTTGATGCTTTGGTTTATTAAATTATTGAAACTATAAAATTTAATACTTACTATTTTAGAAAGCGGTGAGCATAATGGAAAATATAGGCTTAGTATTAGAAGGTGGCGGACTAAGAGGTGTTTATACCTCCGGCGTATTGGATGCTTTTTTGGATAATAATATAGAATTTAATTATTGTGTAGGAGTTTCTGCCGGTGTATGCAACGCTTTATCTTATATCTCAAAGCAAAAAGAGAGAAATAAAAATGTAAATATAAATTATATCAATGATAAAAGATATTTCAGCATCAGAAATTTAATTACTACAGGCTCTATGTTCGGGTATAAAATGCTGTTTGATACTATACCGAACGATCTTCTGCCTTTTGATTATGATGCATATGAAAGAACAAGCTGCAGATTGATTGCAGGAACAACAGACTGCATAGCAGGTGAAGGAGTATATTATGAGCTTGATACAATACGAGATAAATATGAAATAGTAAATGCTTCTATTTCACTGCCTTACATATCAAGAATATCTAAATATGATAATAAATATTTATTGGATGGCGGAATTGCAGACCCTATTCCGATAAGAAAATCAATATCGGATGGAAATGAAAAAAATGTAGTTGTGCTTACACAGCACAAAGGATATGAAAAAAGAGCCTCATCTTTGAACAATTACGCAAAAATCAAATACAGAAAATATCCGAAGTTTATTAAGCTTTTAAATCAAAGGCATACTATATATAATGAAACTCTTAGTTATATAAGTAAATTAGAGGAAGAAAAAAAGGTTTTTGCTATATATCCGAGCAAGCCATTGGAAATAAGCAGATTTGAGAAGGACACCGAGAAACTTAACAAAGTCTATAATTTAGGTTATTCAGATGCTTTAGATGTTATGGGTGACTTAAAAGAGTTTATGGTAAATAAGAATTTTTCGAAGCAATAGCAAAGCTACTACTCAGCTTGATTGCAAGCAGAGTAATAAAAAGCCTGACAAAAACGCAGATATCCAAGGAAAAATGCCCTTTATTTTTTCCTTGGATATCGTAGCTAAGAAAGCTTTTTATATAAATTCCTATTTATTCATACTCCGTAAAAGACTTCTTTCGAGGCTTTGATTTTTCTTTTCTTTCCTGCATTTTTTCCATAGCTCTTGCTTTTCTTTTCTCTTTTATTAAAGCTATTTTAGCTTCCTTTTTTAATTTTAAATAATTATTCCATCTGTCTAAAGGCAGTGTTCCGTTTTTTATCGCTTCCTTTACAGCACAACCGGGCTCTTTATTATGTTCACAATCCTTGAATTTACATTTGAGAATTAAATCCTCGATTTCTGCAAAGGCCGAGTCTATTCCGTCTCCTGAATCAGTCCACATGCCAAGCTCTCTCATGCCCGGTGTATCTATTATCATTGTTTTATTTTCAAGCATAATAAGCTGTCTGTGCGTTGTAGTATGCCTTCCTCTTGCATCATCTTCTCTTATGGCGTTGGTCTTCATTATGTCTTTTTTAGCTATAGCATTTACAAGAGATGATTTACCTACACCGGAAGCACCCAAAAGAGCAATAGTCTTAGATTCCTTTATATACTTTGACAAAGTATCAAGTCCTAATCCCGTCATAGAGCTTATTGCTATAACATCTACTCCGATAAATGCACTTTCAGCCTCAAACACATAATCTGAATAATCATCACATATATCTGCCTTAGTCAGAATAATCACAGGTGTACCGCCGCTTTGCCATGCTATAGAAATATATCTTTCTATCTTTTTTATATTGAAATCCTTATTTGCCGAGGTAACAATAAATACAAAATCAAAATTGGCAGCGACTAACTGCTCCTTGTCGTAGTGAGTATCAAGCCTCGAAAACTTACTCTTTCTGTTTAAGACCTCGTGTATAATATCATCACCATCAGGATTTGGTTTTACTAAAACAAAATCACCTATTGCAGGAAAAACTACATCTGATAAATTGTTGTAAAATTTTGAGCCTTTAAGCCTAGCAGTTTTTACCTCAAATTCCTTGTATATTTTATATTGCTCCTTTTGAATTTCTATAACTCTGGCAGGAACAAGTTCTTCTTTATTGTATTTATCCAATTGTTTTTCAAAAAAATCTGTGTAGCCGTAATCATGTAAGGTATAGTTCATCAATTTCCTCCGAATTTAATTTGTTTTGCCCCTCTAATAGGAAAAGTAATTTCCTATTGGATAAAAAGGCACAATAAAGCACGACCCTCCTAAAAAAGTCGTGCTAAAAATCAAAACTATGTTATGAAAGGTTTGTTAAAGTGCAAAAACATATGACACAGGTCATAAATTTTTGCCTATATTAAATTATAAATAAATCACCAATAATAATTTTTTCATAGAACAGCAACTCCTTTCATATGTTACATGATATGCGTTTATAAAACGCCGAATATATTTAGATTATAAGACTAATCATTTATCTTGTCAATAATTTTCTCTCTTAGCTCAGTTGAATTTCTCCTGAGCTTGTTTCTTCCAAGTGAGAATTATAAAACTCTTCCATAGCCTTAATCATATAATGTGTATCTTTTATTCCTGCAGTTTCGTAGGATGAGTGCATAGCAAGCTGTGCAAGTCCTATATCTACCATTTTTATACTCACATGTGTGGTTGCTACATTTCCAAGTGTTCCTCCACCTGCTACATCAGAACGATTTGTATATGATTGATAAGGAACCTGAGCTTTTTCGCATATAGTTTTAAATAAAGCGGCACTCACTCCGTCAGTTGTATATTTTTGATTTGCATTATATTTTATTACAATACCTTCATTCATGAATACTCTGTTTGTAGGGTCACTTTTTTCCGGATGGTTCGGATGTACTGCATGGGCATTATCAGATGAAAGCATAAATGATGAAGCGATAGCTCTGTAATAATCTTCTTTGTTTTTACCTAAACCCTCGTTTATTCTGTTAAGTATATCAACTAAAAATGTTGATTGTGCTCCCTGTTTTGTTTGACTTCCAACTTCTTCGTTATCAAAACAGCAATATATATTTACAGATTTTTTACTGTAAGCAGAAATAAAAGCTTTCAATGAAGCAAAGGCACATTGTAAATCGTCCAATTTAGGTGAGGAAATAAATTCTTCCTTACTGCCCCAAACAGACGGTTTCATGCGGTTATATAAAAACAAATCATGACTCACTATATTATCCTTAGTCACATCAGCTGCCTCAGCTATGATATCCATAAATGCACCCTTTGCATTTTCAGCAGTTCCGAACAACGGAAGCATATCAACCTGCTCATTATATTTCATGCCTGAGTTTGCATCTCTGTTCATATGTATTGCCACATTAGGTATGAGAAGTAAATCTCTGTTCACATCTACAAGTTTAGTTACCAGTTTATTCCCTTCTTTTACAACAAGTCTTCCCGCTACCGACAAAGGTCTGTCCATCCATGTTGCGTGCAGCATTCCGCCGTATTTCTCAGTATTTAATTGGATGTAATTTTTTGCGGCTTCTATTTCGTAGTTATCCTTTACTTTAAATACAGGTGAATCGCTGTGCGAAGCAGTCATATTAAAGCTGTAGTTATCTAAATCTTCACCTATTTTAAAGGCAATAACAGATGATGAATTTCTTGTTACATAATATTTCTTTCCCTTTTCAAGCTTCCAAGCCTTGCTTTCTAAAAGCTCCTCAAAGCCGTTATTGTTTAATTCTTCCTTTATAGCCTCAATAGCATGAAAACAGCTAGGGCTTTTTTCAATAAAATTAAGCAGTTCTTTTGAAATTTCTCTATGCATTCTTAACCTCCAAAGTATTAACAATTAAGAATATTATATCAAGATAAGATGTTATTTACAATATAATAAATTATATAAAAAGAGCGAAACGAGTTTCGCTCTATGGAAGAATCATCTTGATTCTTAATTTATCTAAATAGGAAAGTCCTATCAGATAAAAAATCACATCTCTTATATACGAAATGTGATTTTGATAATTTTTATTATTCAGCTGTATATGGTAAAAGTGCGATTGATCTTGATCTTTTTATAGCTCTTGTTACCATTCTTTGGTGCTTAGCACATGCTCCTGTTATTCTTCTTGGTAATATTTTACCTCTTTCAGTAACATATTTCTTAAGCTTTCCAATTTCTTTATAATCTATGCTAGTTGCTTTTTCTTGACAGAATTGGCAAACTTTTTTACGCGGCTTTCTTCTCATTTGACCGCCGCCAGCATTATTATTTCTATTATAGCCGCCTTCTCTTGAACTCACTATATTTCCCTCCTTTAAAATGGAATGTCATCTTCATCTACTGGTTGGAAAATATCATTATCATCATCTGGGAAATCATCAAAGAAATTGCTATCCGGATTTGCGGGTTTTCCAGGTAATGTTGATGATGATTGCTTTGAACCAATAAATTCAATTCTATTTGCTACTACATCAGTAGTATATCGTTTTTCGCCTGTTTGTGTTGTGTAGCTTCCTGTATTTATTCTGCCGTTCACAGCACACATGCTTCCTTTAGAAAGATAATTTGCACAGTTTTCTGCTTGTTTTCCGAACACCGAAACATTTATAAAATCAGCGGTTGGCTTGCCTTGATTAATAGCTTCCTGTTTTTTATCTCCAAACAATTCTTTATCTACTGCTAAAGTTAGTCTTGTAACCGCCATACCTGATGGCATAAACTTTAAGTCAGGATCTCTAGTTAATCTCCCAATTAAAACAACACTGTTCATATTTTATCCCCTCTATTATCTATTTAGTTTCTTCTACTGTAATCATATGTCTTAATACATTATCGCTGATTTTACAAATTCTGTCAATTTCATTAACAGCATCTGAATTTGAAGTAAAATTGATTATTACATAGTAGCCGTCTCTTTTTTTCTTGATTTCATAAGCAAGTCTTCTTTGACCCCACTCATTTACCTTGTCAACAGTTCCGTTAAAGCTAGTAACTATGTTCTTAATTTTTTCAATTTCTGCATTTCTTACATCTTCTTCTAAGTTAGAATATAATATAAATGCTCCTTCATATTTTCTCATACTTTTCACCTCCTCATGGTCTCTGGCCATTAATCTTGTCAATGGCAAGGATAGCCTATATATTGTAACACTATTTAAAACAATGTACAAGTGTTTTTTTACAAATAAATTATATAATTTATTTGTAATTTATAAAAATATCATTAATACTATTTTGACAGCTTATATACAGATTTATTAGTGCAATAAGTACAAACTTCGTCCTCACATTTTTCCATAAGAGGTGCTGTCTCTTCTTCATTTATATAATCATCTAAAGCCATTTCTGCGTGCTCAATACAGGTATAAATTATTTTATCTTCACTCATATTTATGTACATGCCTCCTTAGCATAAATAGTCCAAGTCATTATTTTTCAAATCGCATATAATTATACACCAATACAATTGAAAAATAAATTATTATTTTTTATTTTGAATTAATGTTTAATTTATAGTATAATATGTCTATCCTCAGGCCTTGCTTGAGCTTACATATATTTAATTAGCCAGACTATAGTATAATAATACTTTAAAGTATTGTTATTAAATCGGAGGAAAAACAATTGAAATTTTGTTCATTATATAGCGGCAGCAGCGGGAATTGTCAATTTATCATGGCAGGAAACACAAAAATATTGGTAGATGCGGGATTGAGCGGCAAAAAGATACAGCAGGCAATGGAATGTATAGGAGAAGACCCTTCCGACATTCAAGGTATTTTTATAACCCATGAGCATATAGACCATATCCAAAGTGCAGGTATTCTGTCAAGAAGATTTAATATCCCCATATATGCCAATGAAAAAACTTGGGAAGCCATGCAGCCTTCTATCGGAGAAATAAAATCGGAAAATATAAAAATATTTGAGTATTGTGTTGAAATCGGCGATTTTTACGTACAAGCCTTTGATATATCTCATGATGCTGTAAATCCGGTGGGATACAAGATATTTAATAAGACTAAAAAGATATCCTTATTGACTGATACAGGCTGTGTCACTGAAGACATAAAAAAGCACATTTCGGATTCTGACCTTTTACTTATAGAATCTAATCACGATGAGGACATGGTTTTAGTCGGCTCATATCCTTGGCCTCTGAAAAGACGTGTTCTTGGAGATCACGGGCACATGTCAAATGATTCAGCCGGAAATTTATTAGCTGAAATATTAAAAAAAGGCAGTGAAATTGTACTTCTTGGTCATTTGAGCAAGGAAAACAACTTTCCTGAACTGGCATACAAAACCGTAGAAAATATATTAAATGAAAATAATATATTTATAAAAGACGGATTAACTCTTGATATGACTTATAGGGACAAACCATCTAAAGTATATGAGCTTTAAATTTTGTTTTTATTTTCACACAATTTTAATATAAATTCCTAATTTACGAATAATAATGCTATATGAAAAGAATACTTAATTATATCTTAATTTTTGTTAAAATGCTCTTTGTACATATATAAGTTTCATGTTTAAAATAAAGATAAAATTAAGGAAACGGTTTTAAGATTTATTTACAGTTAGTTTGCAATTGCAAATACAATTTATATGTAAAATATATTAGGAGGATATAAAATGAACGGTGAAAATAATAACTTCAACAATGATGAGTTGAAAAAGGAAAATGAAAATCCAATCAAATCTAATGAAACAGTTGAAGAAAATTCTATAAATTACAGTGCTGTTTCGGGAAGCAAAGAATATATTTACGGTTCCGGGTCTGAAATATATTCTAAGTCAGAGAATACAGAAAACATAGAAAATGATAATCAGGACAGAATGCAAGCTCAGCCTACAGAGCCTTTAAAGCAAGAAACAGAAGCAGCAAGACAGGAGACTAAGACTGAGTATACGGTAAATGAGGAAAATAAATCTAAGCCTAAAAAACGCAAGAGCAGATTTTTGGCAACTGTAGCACTTGTTTTAGTAGTGTCTTTAGTCAGCGGAACTGCCGGCAGCTTTGTAACCTTATATTACTATAGAAACAATGACATGCTGAGAAATACTAACGGCATAACAGATATGAACAAGCAGGATATTACGATTAATTTGAACAATGAAACCTATTTTGCCGCTGCGGTAAATGAGAAAACAAAAAATACAGTTGTGGGTATTACTACTACAATAGTAAGGACTTATAATTCGTTTTGGGGCGGAATGCAAGAGCAGGAGGGCCAGAGCATAGGATCTGGAATTATAGTTGATCCTAACGGTCTTATACTCACAAATTCTCACGTTATAGGAGACGGTATGGCAAAGAAAATATCAGTCTCATTAACAGATGGTACCAATGAAGACGCAACGGTTTTATGGTATGATCCGGCTCTTGATCTGGCAGTTATTAAAATTAACAGAACAGGGCTGCATGCTGCCGAACTTGGCGACTCAGATTCTCTTATCGTAGGAGAGCCCGTAGTAGCTATCGGAAATCCAATGTCCCTAGAATTAAACGGTACATTGACAACCGGAGTAGTCAGCGGATTAAATCGTTCAATAACAATTGAAAACACAACTATAAAGCCATTAATTCAAACTAACGCTTCAATAAATCCGGGGAACAGCGGCGGTCCTTTGTTTAATGCAAAAGGTCAGGTAATAGGTATAAATACAGCCAAGATGAGTACAGCAGAAGGCTTGGGATTCTCAATTCCGATAAATGTTGCTATACCTGTGCTTAATCAAATAACAAATGCAGGCACAGTAAGCAGTGTTTATGTCGGAATAAGAGGAACAGGTGTAGCTGACTACGAACAAAGACTGGGTATTGAGCTCTCGGCTGAATATGGTGTTATAGCTGTAGAAATCGAAAAAGATGGACCTGTTTATAAGGCCGGTTTGACATCAGGAGATATAATAATAGCTATAGACAAAACAGAGATTAAAGATATGTCTGATTTGAAAAGAGTATTATATAAATATAAAGCAGGTGACAAGGTAGAGCTTAAATATTTAAGAGACGGAAGTGAGTATACTGTTGAGATCACACTGCAAGAAAAACCAAAAGATTTGTAAGAATAATAGCTTATAGCATGGATATCGGAAAAATTTCGATATCCTTTTTATTTTAAAGTGTAATTTTCATAATTAAAACAGTCTTTTTCATAAAGCTATATTAATTTTCTACATAATTTGATATTATAGTTTGTGTTATAATTTAATATGCGAAGCTTTGATTTTAATGTAAATAAATTTGCATATTAAGACAAAAAATTTAATATGAGGATGGCATTTATGTATCTGGGAAGCGTAAAATTTTATAAGCATCTTATTTATATTACCATTGTAACAATATTAGTGTTAGCTTTAATCGGACTTGGTTTTCTGATAAGTCTGGCAATACCGAATGCAAGTGCTGAGGCTGCCAGTAAGACTGATAATGATATTGCCGGGATGGATGATATAAATAATACATTTCAATATCAAAATTTAGAAAATGATGCTGACAAAATTGACGATAATCGGGACTCTTCTGAACAAGAAGATAAATCTGAAGAAGATAAAATCGAGCCTGATAGCGATAAGCCTGATGATAGCAATTCAGAAGAGCCCGTGATTATTGACACCTACCCTAATCTATATTGTGAAAAGTCTGAAATTGTGCCGACTGATAAAAAAACAGCATACATAAGCTTCGATGATGGACCTTCGGCAAATACCGAAAAAATTCTTGATATCCTCAGAGAACGAAATATAAAGGCAACTTTTTTTGTAATAACGGGAGATTATAATTCGCATAATTTAGATTTACTCAAGAAAATAACCGACGAAGGTCACACTGTAGGAATTCATTCTCATACTCATATTTACAAAGAGATTTATGATTCTAAGGAATCTTTTCTTAAGGAATTAAATAATTCTTTTAATATAATATATGAAAAAACTAATGTTAAGCCAGATATTATAAGATTTCCGGGAGGCAGCATAAATAAATTCAATCAAGATATTTATGAGGATATCACTGCTGAGGTTTTAAAAAGAAATTTTCAATATTACGATTGGAATGTATCCTTTGAGGATGCAAAAAACAATTCTGATGTTGATGAAATATATCAAAGTGCATTATACGGAATTGAAAAAAATATTGATAATAATTTGATTATTCTCGCACATGACAAGGCAAATAATGATAATACAATAGAAGCGCTAAAGAAAGTGATTGACGTATTGGAGTCTTATGGCTACTCTTTTGATAAACTAGATAATAGTGTTGAGCCAATTACGTTTTCAAATAAATAATTTAATCTGACAATTCATTTTGTCGAAATCTTAGAAAATATATAATAAATTTATCTTGGAGGAGTTATATCAATGGAAAGTAATTTCAGAAAAGCTTTAAAGGAAGTAATGGGTGTTGACAAATCTAGCAAAGCGGAAAATGTTGTTGAAAATAAAGAAGTAATTGATGCTGCGGCAAACACAGTTGTTGATGAAAAGCCTGATTTTAAAGAGCCTACTGTTTCTCAAGCGAGAGACATAACTTTAGAATCTGTTAAGGAAGCGGAGCTTAAAAAGTCAAGCGGTTTAGGAACAAGTTTTTCTTCACAGAATAATTTCGGACAGGCTAATAATACTGCCGAAACAAGTGTTATAACTAAAACAACAAAGATTGAAGGATCTATAGCAACAGATTCAAACATAGTAATAGCAGGAGAAATGATTGGTAATGTTACAAGTACTAATTCTGTAAGCACTACAGGTAAAATACTGGGCAACATTACATGTAAAAACTTTGAAGGAAGCAATGCTAAAATCGAAGGGGATATCAAGGTTGAAAACATACTGATTATAAAGAACAACTGCGATATCATAGGAGATATCTCTGCTAAAAGAATAGAGTTATCAGGAAGAGTAAAGGGAAATATTGTACTTTCCGGAGAAGTATTTATAGCAAAAGAAGCTTACATAATAGGTAATGTAACGGCAAGCACTATAAGCATAGAAAAAGGTGCTATAATTCAAGGTTTGATTAAAATTAAAACTGAATAGTCTATATATAAAAGCACTTCAATATGAAGTGCTTTTTATTATAGTAATATAAAAATCATTTTTATTTGTTCCATATGCTAATTTAGATTAGAGTAACCCGATAAAGACAATTTTAATTCAAGTTGTGATTTTAAATGAATAGTTTTAGATTATCTTGATTATCATTATCCCAAATAACAACCCAACATTTATCGAATTTTTCACGTCTCATTGCTTCCAAACGATGATTGCCATCTCTTATAATTAACTTGCCTTTCGTGTTCTCAGCAATTAAAGGAGGCATATCCCAACCGTCATTAATCAGTTGCTGAAACTTTATTATATGCTTTTCCCAAGCTTCATCAGAATCAACATACTCCATGTCAGGTTCAGGACCTGTACATCTTTTAAGATTATCAAGGCTGATTAGTATAGGTCCCAGCCAAAACCTTTTTTGCAGATTCAGCCCTTCTGAAAGAGCTTTATTATCCCCGACTGAATTTAAAAATAAATGAATCCACTCTTCTATTTTCCCTTTTACGGAAAAATCTATTGCTTCTTCTATGGTAAAGGATAAATTATTTATATGCACACCATGCTCCTTGAAATTATTATATATTTTTTTCATATCTTTCTTTAAGAGTTTTGTAATCGTAATACATTTTCTTAATTTTTGAAGCTTCTCTTTGTTTTATGGAAACTGTATCTCCAAAAATTGTGGTAAATTTATACGCCTCTACAGATTTGACATAATCCATATTTATGAGAAAGCTTTTGTGACATCTTAAAAACCTGATATTTGAAAGCTGCATCTCTATATCATCCAGCTTTCCATAGGTTTTTAAAACCTCATAGTTATTCATGTGAATTTTGAGTGTTGTATTCTGGCTTTCAATATATGATATCTCATTGAAAGAAAGATTCATAAATCTTTTTCCGCTTTTAATCAGTATATTCTCTTCTCTGATATTTTTATGCTGGTTTATAAACCTATCCATTATTTTTGAAAAAGTGCTGTATGCGATAGGCTTAATGTTATAATAAAAAGTCCATAACTCAAAGCTCTTAAGCACATAAGAGTCACTGAAAGTATTAAATACAATACATAAATCTTCGTCTTTTTGTCTGATAGCCTTTATCGTTTCAAATCCATCTGAATTACCTAAGTCTATCTCAGTGAACAACAAATTTATCTCATTTTCATTATTTTCGTAATAAGCTGTCAAGCTATCAGCTGATTCAAATTGAAAAACTTTATATGAATATGAATGACCGGAAAAGTACATGTTTATAAATTTGCACAGCTCTTCTCTATGCTCCTTATTGCAATCACAAATACCTATATTTATCATTTCACCTAGACCTCTTTGTCTAAAAATATATTGTAATTATAACCTTAAAATCAAATTATATCAACTGTTTTAAGCAGATTAAACAACCCGCAACAAAAAAAGACGGAATATCCGCCTTTTGAAAGGACTGCAGCAGTCTTATTTTTCTGCAGCCTCTTATTATATGATTATGCTTTTTCTTTAAACTTCACAAGTTTTGCCAGTTCTCCTGCTATTAGAGGTATAAAAGAAAGAATTATAGCCACTGCATACTGTCCAAGGCTTAATACATGTATTTCAAATATGTTTCTGAATACAGGCAGGAACACTATAAGCGTTGTAACAATGTATGAGCCTATAACTGCATAATTCATATTTTTGTTTGAGAAAATTCCTATCTGATATAAGAATTTATCTTCTGATCTTCCTGAATATGCTCTTAAAAGCTCACCGCTTATTATGGTAATAAATGCAAATGTACTTCCATAGCTTGCACCGCTTTCACCATACATAGCGTCTAATCTGCATCCGTATCTGTAAGATACTAAGGTAGCAATAGTAAGTGCTATACTTTGGAATGCTATGCTGATTCTCATATTTCTATTGATAATGTCTTCTTTTGGATTACGAGGTTTTTTATCCATAACGTCATCCTCTTTTTTCTCAAGTCCAAGAGCAAAAGCAGGCAAAGAGTCAGTAATCAGGTTGATATACAATAGATGTATCGGCATAAGAGGAACCCCCCAGCCAAACAGCATAGATATAAATATTACTAAAATTTCACCTATGTTACATGAAATTAAAAAACCAACGAATTTTCTGATGTTGGAGAATATTACTCTTCCTTCCTCAACAGCAGCTACTATACTCGCAAAATTATCATCAGTCAGTATCATATCGGCTGCTTCCTTTGATACGTCAGTACCTGTTATACCCATTGCTATGCCGATATCCGCTTTTTTTAATGACGGTGCATCATTGACTCCGTCTCCTGTCATTGCAACTATTTCGTCTTTTTGTTTTAAAGCATCGACAATTTTAACCTTATGTTTAGGAGAAACCCTTGAGAATACGTTTATTTCCTCTACTATCCTTGAAAACTCCTCATCACTCATCTCGTCTATTTCCGCACCTGTAACCGCTTTAGAATTTTCATCAAGAAGTCCGATTTCTTTTCCGATAGCAGCGGCTGTTATTGCATTATCCCCGGTAATCATAACAACTCTTATACCTGCGGAATGGCATTTTTCGATAGCTGATTTAGCCTCTTCACGAGGAGGATCAATCATTCCTGTCAAACCTACAAACACCAGGTTATTCTCTTCATTTTGAAGCTTTTTGTCCTCACGATCCAATTCCTTATATGCGTAAGCCAAAACTCTGAGTGCATCACTCGCCCATCTGTTGTTTACTTCAATTATCTTATCCTTATATTCGCTTATCGGTTTTAACTCTCCGTTTATCAGAACACTTTTGCTGTTAGCCATTATAGAATCAGGTGCACCTTTTACTAACAGAATATTTTTACCGTCAATTTTATGTAAGGTTGACATCATTTTTCTGTCAGAATCAAACGGATACTCTTGAATACGAGGATATTTCTCCCTTAGTTTTTTATAATCATATTTTGCTTTCTTTGCCAATACTGCTAAGGCTCCCTCTGTCGGGTCCCCTAAAACTCCGTTTTCCTGCTCGTTAATTTCGGAATCATTGCAAAGTGCCGATGTCAATAACAACATCCTCAATTTTTCTACGTTGTAATTTTCACCGATTTTACCGTTTGATGAATATCCCGAGCCTGTTACATCAATTTCTTGCATTAAATCGAATACTTTTTTAACGTTCATCTTGTTTTGTGTCAGCGTACCGGTTTTATCCGAGCAAATAACAGTTGTGCTTCCAAGTGTCTCAACAGAGCTTAAGTTCTTTGTCAAAACATTTTTATTTACCATTCGCTTCATTCCTATGGCAAGAACAACCGTAACTATAGCCGGAAGTCCTTCAGGAACAGCCGCAACTGCCAGGCTTATAGCAGTCATAAACATCTCAAACAATCCGTTTTTCTCGATAATACCGAGTAAAAATACTACTGCACAAACTGCAAGACAGGCTATACCCAGCATTTTACCAAGCTTATTGAGCTTTTGCTGTAAAGGAGTTTCCTCCTGTTCTTCCTCAAGCATTTTCGCTATGCTTCCCATCTCAGTTTCCATAGCGGTTGCAACAACTATACCTTTTCCGCGTCCGTATGTAACCATAGTTCCTGTGTACGCCATATTTTCTCTTTCGGAAAGAGGTGTTTTTTCATCAAGCAGCGACTTGGAGTTTTTTTCGACCGGAACAGATTCTCCTGTCAATGAGGATTCCTCAATCTGCATGTTAATAGTTTCAAACAGCCTTATATCTGCCGCTACATAATTGCCTGATTCTAAGATAACAATATCACCTACAACTAAATTCGGTGATTCGACTTCTGCAAATTTTCCGTTTCTTAAAACCTTTGTACTGGGTGATGTCATCTCTCGCAAAGCTCTTACCGCATCTCCCGCACTTTTCTCCTGTTTTGCGCCGATAAATGAGTTAAGTAAAACTATAATTAATATTACAAGTCCTTCGGTGTATTCCCCCATAGCCGCAGATACAAGTGCCGCAACTATCAAAATCAGAATTAAAACATCCTTGAATTGAGATACGAATAACTCAAAGAAGCTTTTTTGCTTAGCCTCTTTAAGTCTGTTTTCTCCATATTTCTCAATTCTTTCTTTTACTTCTTCGCTGCTAAGTCCTTTGGTCAGATCAACATTAAGTTCTTTTGCTACTTCATCAATCTCCCTAAAATACAATTTTTTCTCCTCCGATTTAAAGCAATTTAATTAATTTATTATATTAAGTTGATTTTAATTCAACTTGTATATTTACTATGCCATTAAATAAGCATAAATTAATTCAACAGTATTTTCTATACCCTTTAAATGCGTTCTTTCCATTCCGTGCGACGCATTTACTCCCGGTCCTATAAGACCGCCCTTTATATCATTTCCACCTCTTAATGCCGCAGAAACATCAGAGCCATACATCGGATAAATATCCTGTGCATATCCCAGTTTCTTTTCTTTTGCAATATTTATTAACTTTGTTGTTATATCATAGTCATATGGCCCTGAACTATCTTTCACGCATATTGATACTTGTTCTTCGGTACACGATAAATCAAGTCCTATACAGCCCATATCAATACCTATCAGTTCATTTACACCATTAGGCAGCCACGAGCAGCCATGTCCTACTTCTTCATATGTAGAAATCAGTATTTTTACCATATGCTTAGGTTTAGTACCTGTTCTGCTGAAAATCTCCATTAGACTTAGTGCACAAGCAGTTCCTGCCTTATCATCCAAATATCTCGATTTAACAAAACCGCTTTGTGTTATCTCAAATTTAGGTTCAACCGATACAAAATCACCTGTTTCAATTTCCAGTTTCTCCACATCAGCCTTATTATATACAAGTTCATCTAATCTAATCATCATATTTTCTTCTTTTCTTTCCTTAGAATTTGCATCAGGAAAAACATGAACTGCAGGTGAAGTACAAAGTATAGTACCTGTATAAATTTTACCGTTTCTTGTGTGAATTTTGCAGTATTCTCCGTCAAGAGTAGAAAACATATTGCCACCCAGACTGCTGATTCTTAAAGTTCCGTCTCCGTTAACAGATCTTACCATTGCTCCTAAGGTATCTACGTGAACCGGGACTCCTATGCAGTAAGAATTATCTTCTCCGTCTATTGTGATTATTCCGTTGCCTTTTTGATTTTTTTCAAATTTGTATCCACATTCGTCTGCAATTTTGCCGATCTCATTTATAACTTCCTTGCAGTATCCGGTAGGACTTGGTATATTAATAATTCTTTCTAATATTTTTGTCGTAAAATCCTTGTTAAACATTTTTTTCCACCTTTCATAGATAATAGCTATAATATATCACATGAACTTTAAAAACTCAATAAAAATAATGCATTAAAAATTTACTTTTTTATTTAAATAATTTCAAATAACTTTTAAAAAAACAGCAGTTTTATGATTACTCGTAATTTTATTAAATTACATAATTTACCATTTTTAGTTAGAATGGTGTCTAACATTATATTTTACACATTTATAACAAGGTCTGTGTTTTATTTGAAAAACTTGCGGAAAATATTAGTTTGTAATATAAATTCTTTTATTATATAATCAATTTATAATCAAAGCACAAGATACAAATTCATCTTAAAAATTTTGTGCAAATAATTTGTCCCAAAATAGCCTCATTCAACAGACTATTTTGAGAGTATGGAACCATATAATGGAGGTAAAAATGGAAAAACTACAACTTAGAGATTTTCTGAATTACAAATTTATTTCAAATCTTGAAATGTCTCCGGACAAGAAAAAAGCGGGCTTTGTAGTAAATGTATCGGATTATGACAACAATTGTTATAAAGCTAACATATGGATAATGGATACAAATACTAAAAAGTATTCAAAACTGACCTCTCTTAATAAAGAAAAAAGCTTCTTATGGCTGGATGATGAAACTTTGCTTTTTGCATCGTTAAGAGACGATAGCCTTAAATCCAAAATAGAAGCCGGAGAGGCATGGACTGTGTACTACTCTATAAATATAAACGGCGGCGAAGCTGAAGAATTTATGCGAATTCCTATGAATGTAAATGACATTAAAGTCATAGATTCAGAAAATTTCGTCATAACGGCAGAATTTGATAACAATCTCATTGATTTACACGGTCTTACAGGAGAAGAAAGAGAAAAAGCAGCTGCTAAAATTAAAGAAAACAAAGATTACGAAGTTTTGGATGAAATACCTTTCTGGAGTAACGGCGGAGGATTTACAAACAAAAAAAGAAACAGACTCTATATCTTTAATAAAGCAAGCCAGAAATTAAGTCCTATAACAGATGCATTTACCGATGTAGGAGTATTCAGATATAAAAACGGCAATGTACTGTATACAGCTAACAGATTCACCGATAAACTTGATTTGTATGACAGCTTAAATTTATATAATATAGGTGAAAATAAAAATACGGTCTTGATTCCTCAAGAAAAATATTCTATAGGATATGCTGATTTTATAGGTGACAATATAATTTTGACTTTGTCAGATATGAAGAGAATAGGCTTAAATCAAAATAAGGACATATATCTGCTTGAAAACGGAGAGTTAAAACTTGTTACAAATCATGACACAGGATTCGGAAGCTCTGTCGGTTCTGATTGCAGATATGGCGGCGGCAAAGGCGCAAGAGTAGTCGGGGAGCATATGTACTTTACATCTACTCTCGGAAAAAGCTCGTTTATCAATAAATTATCAGTTAACGGAGATTTGCTGATACTTTCTGACGATATAGGCTCAATAGACTGCTTTGATGTAAATGATAACGAAATACTTTTTATAGGTTTAAGAGGCTCAAGACTTCAGGAGATCTATAGTCTTGTCGGAGAAGCTGAAACAAGACTGACAGATTTTAATGAAGATATTTATACAAATAAATCTATCTCCCATCCTGAGTATATGCCGTTCTTTAACAATGATGGAATTGAACTGGAAGGATTTGTTATTAAGCCTGTAGATTATGATGAAAATAAACAATATCCTGCTATACTGGACATTCACGGAGGACCTAAAACTGTTTACGGCCAAGTATTCTACCATGAAATGCAGGTATGGGCTAACATGGGATATTTCGTATTCTATTGCAACCCTCGCGGAAGTGACGGAAGAGGAGATGAATTCTCCGACATAAGAGGTAAATACGGCACTATTGATTATGATGATTTAATGAAATTTACCGACTTAGTATTGAAATACTATCCTCAGATTGATGAAAAACGAGTAGGTGTTACCGGAGGATCATACGGCGGATTTATGACAAATTGGATAATAGGTCATACTGACAGATTCAAATGTGCTGCTTCTCAAAGAAGTATCTCCAATTGGATTTCAAAATTCGGAACTACGGATATAGGATATTATTTCAATGCTGATCAAAATGCATCCACTCCGTGGGAAAACCACGATAAATTATGGTGGCATTCACCTCTCAAATATGCAGATAAGGCTGTAACACCGACCTTATTCATCCACTCCGAAGAGGATTACCGCTGCTGGCTTCCTGAAGGTCTTCAAATGTTTACAGCACTTAAATATCACGGTGTTGAATCAAGACTTTGCATGTTCAGAGGAGAAAACCACGAGCTTTCAAGAAGCGGCAAACCTAAGCACAGAGTAAGAAGGCTTGAAGAAATTACAAATTGGTTCGAAAAATATTTAAAATAACAGACACTTAAAACCTATATAAAAACGGAGGTAAAAGATGATTGCTATAAAATGCGGAAAGCTTAACACAATAACAAACGGCTTAATTGATAATGCTGTGATACTTGTAGAAGACGGAAAAATTAAAGAATTTGGCTCTAATGTATCAGTACCTTCCGATGCGGAGATTATAGATGCATCAAGTTATTATGTAATGCCCGGCTTAATTGATGCTCATACTCATATTTCAACATTCAGTGAACCTACTACAAGATTTGGCATGATAGACGGCAATGAAATGTCAAATCCTATAACTCCATTTATAAGAGCTATGGACGCTCTTAATCCATTTGACTTTGCTATAGACAGAGTCAGGAATGCAGGATTTACTACAGTTTGTACACTGCCCGGCTCAGCTAATATAATCGGAGGAACAGGTATAGTATTTAAGTTAAGAGGACATACTGCCGAAGAAATGATAATACCGGGTACAGAGCAAATGAAGATGGCTCTTGGCGAAAATCCCAGAGGAGTTTACGGTCATGACAAGAAACTGCCGATGACAAGAATGGGCGTAGCAGGACTTTGGAGACAGACTCTTGCTGAAGCGAAGGATTACTCCGACAAGTTGATAGAAGCGGAAAATGACCCTTCTAAGGCTCCTAAATTTGATTTTAAAATGGAATCACTTGTTAAGGTTATAAGAGGCGAAATGAAAGCCCGTATACACTGCCACCGCTCAGATGATATAATGACAGCTATAAGAGTTGCGGAGGAATTTAATCTTGATTACTCCTTAGAGCATGCTACAGAAGGTTATAAAGTAGCTGATGTTCTGGGAGCTAAAAAAGCAGACTGTGTCGTAGGACCTCTTCTTATGGATCCTGTAAAACAGGAATTACACGCAGTAAGTGAAGAAACTGCGGGTATACTCTGCAGAGCGGGAGCTAATGTTTGTCTGACAGCTGATACAGGCTCAGGTACTGCATGGCTGCCTGGAAATATAGGTATAATAATCAGAAATGGTTTAGATGAGAATGATGCATTCAATTCAGTTACTATAAATCCTGCTAAGCTTTTAGGAGTTGAAAACAGAGTCGGATCAATAGAAGTCGGCAAGGATGCAGATATCGCAATATTTGACGGACATCCTTTCAGTTCAATGACTTTATGCAGATTAACTATGATTGATGGAGTTGTGTATAAGAATACTCTGTAATTAGTAAGTTTAAATGTGCACCTTTTAGGTGTGCTAATGGAGCCGCATGAAAATAGTTTTCATGCGGCTTTTTGTTTGTTTGTTTTAAAAAGCCTTGACAGATACCATAGATTATAGCTTATAATAAATAAGCTGAGCTTTACCAATGTAAACTTAGGAGGAATTATTATGAGTAAAACTTTAATCGTATACTACTCTTTCTCAAATACAACAAAAAATTTAGCGGAAGATATAGCAATTATTACCGGCGGAGATATCAGAGAGCTAGTTCCCGAAAGAGCTTATTCATTCAGCTATAACGGGGCAACAAAAGAAGTGAGAAATGAAATTGAGAGAGGCTGCTGCCCTAAACTTCTGTCCGGAAATGAACCAATAAGCAATTATGAAAATATTTTTATCGGAACGCCTAATTGGTTTAAGTCTTTTGCACCGCCTATATTAAGCTTTTTACGAAATGTTGATTTGAATGGAAAAACAATTATACCTTTTTGCACTCATGGCGGCGGTGGGTTTGGGCAAATAGAGATAAATATTTCTAAAGAATGTCCAAATTCAAAATTACTTCCCGGATTTGCAGTAACAAGTGATTTTGATGATAAGCAAGTTCAGGACTGGATTGATAAAATAGGAATTTAGCTAATGGTACAAAAATGCAGATTTAAAGTATTTATCTTAAAATCTGCGTTTTTTATATTATTAAACATATATTATAGGAATTTTAAACTTTCTTTAAATTATTCTTAGCTGACCTTATTTTTACCTGCTTTTTTGACTTCATAGAGTTTAGCGTCTACCTCTCTTAATATTGTATCAAAGCTCGGAATTTTTTCGAAACTGTCCACTGTGTATACCCCTATACTGCAAGTAATCTCAACTTTATGCCCGCAGTATCTGAAGTTTTTTTGCTCTACACCTTCCCTTATTTTCTCTGCCAATTCTTTAGCTTTTACATTATCTACATCTGTTAAGCAAAGTAAAAATTCATCTCCCCCATAACGAGCTACCCAGCCCTTGCTTTGTTTTATACTATTTTGCAGTTCTTCTACAAATTCGCATAAAAGATAGTCTCCTGCTTCATGCCCATATAGATCATTCACAATCTTAAATGAATCTAAATCCGCAAAGAGCACTGATAAAGGTATTCTTTTCGTAAAGCATTTCATGATATCAATTGGGAGATTTTGATTGATATGTCTTCTGTTGTATGCACCGGTAAGTTCATCTGTAACAGCAAGATTATGTAAGCTATTATATGTATCACCGAAATGATTTGAAGTAATTAGATTTTGCAGACCATTGCCTTGTATGCAGATTTGATTTAATTCTATTTTTTTTGTCAGATTTAAAATGCACTCCATTATCAGCTTTTTATTTTCTGTTAAAACCGGGAATATAATATAAAGTAATAAGCGATTGTCGTCATTTTTAGGTAAACAGATTGTCAAGTCTGAAAGCAGACATCTATTGTATTCATCCTGCCGATCTTCGTAATTAAATTTCGGAATATAGTCAATGCAGGTGCCAATATATTTTTCCTGATGCAGACTTTTAAGTTGAACATCTATCAACCTTACGCAGTCAAACAATTTATCCATATATCCCATGTTCATTAGCTCTTTAGAATTAATTTGCATAATATCTCCTCTTAACGTTTAAAAATAAATCTATATTTAAACTAATAGCTTATATATTCCCATTCATGTCATTAAGTGTATAATAGCTAAAATATTATATATTTGCTTATATTATTTATTCTAGTGCATATAATACTATTTTAATTATAAGCTAATAGACAACAAAAATCAATATCTAATAGATTATTTTTGAAACTAATAGCTTTGTATACAATGATACTAAGAGGTGTGATTATGAAAAAAATGTTAGATATACAAATCGGACAGCGTGTTCGTACAAAACGTGAGCAAAAAAAAATGAGCCGTGAAAAGCTTGCTGAATGTATTGACGTATCTCCGCAATTTCTTGCGCAAATTGAACTTGGAAGAAGAGGGATGTCTTCGGCTACACTATTTAAAATCTGCAATGCCCTTAGTTCTTCCGCTGATTACATACTCCTGGGAAAAGACAGAGAAAACGATTTGTCGTCATTTTATGAAATGTTGTCAAATCTTGACCCGAAATATTTGATATACGCAGAAGATTTATTGAAAACCTTTATACTTGCGGTTAATAAGTAGCTATATAAGTTGGATTAAGCTTTATGATTTTCAGAAGTGAATACCTCATAGGTCCGAGTGCTTTTACAAATAAAAGCACCATAGATCCGAGTGCTTCTATAAATAAAAGCACCATAGATCCGAGTGCTTTTATTGGAAAAAATAAAATTCAATTTATGTAAAAAAACAGGGAAGTATTTTTTAATACCTCCCTATTTTTATTTTGCTGTGTCAACACAGCTATGTCTTAATAAGAATTATTTACGCAGTTTAAACAGCTTTTCTTTGTACAATTTACACAATGAGTGGCTAATATTTCTTTTAATGCACATGAACTGCTGCTATGCGAACGAACTATTTTAACGTTATTTTTGTTTACACTTTGAGTTGCATTCTTAACCATTTTATGCGAAACAGTATCTGTAAATAAAACCAGTAAATCAGGACTGCCTATCATATTTTTTAAGTTAGACGGCATTTGAGTAAAAACTTTTGCCTTACATTTATGCTCTTTACAAATTTCTTTGTAAATGCTGACCATTCTGTCATGACCGCCTATTATTACTATACTCATTATCTATTTATGGCAGCTGCCGGAATCGGCGCAGCCTGAGCATCCGCTGCAAGAGCTAGCAGAGCCTGTTTTCCTTTTTTTATTTATCATATGAAGAGCAACTCCAATAAATAATCCGAACACTAAAACGGATATAATGATTGTTGACATAATTTCCTCCATTCCACCGTTACACGGCGTTACAACAAATTATAAAGTGCAAAGTGTGTCTCTTCACACTTTATACTCCTTTCACTTTCAAAGGTTCCTTATCTGAAGTTTTCCCGGAAACTTTTTTAGATGGCTTAAACAGCATATATAATAAAAATACCAATACTGCTAAAGCAACTACAGTTCCTATACCAAATCCTTGTCCTCCG
Source organism: Firmicutes bacterium UBA5010 (assembly GCA_002396645.1). Classification (GTDB taxonomy): domain Bacteria; phylum Bacillota; class Clostridia; order Tissierellales; family Sedimentibacteraceae; genus UBA1535. Next base: position 52,765 of record DGYI01000070.1, on the reverse strand, counting down.
AATAAAGTACCCAACTGATAAACTATAAGCGAAATTGCATATGCAAACAGTGTTTGATATCCTATTGCAAACATAGTCCATTTTGCATTGCCCATCTCTCTTTTAATAGCTCCGATTGCCGCGAAGCAAGGTGCGCATAAAAGATTGAATACTAAGAACGAAAATGCTGATAAAGGCGTAAATGTTTGCTGCATATTTGCCCATATTTCTCTTCCGTTTTCTGATACTTCTCCGGCAAAATTAAACAATACTCCGAAAGTACTTAAAACATTTTCTTTAGCAACCAAACCTGTAACTGTGGCAACTGATGATTCCCAGTTTCCAAATCCAAGAGGAGCGAAAACAGGAGCTATTACTCTTCCTATTGTAGCAAGGATAGAATCATTAGTATCAACCATTTCCATAGACCAGTTAAAGCTGCTTAAGAACCAAATAATACCGCAGGCCAAGAATATTATTGTACCCGCTTTTATAACAAAGGCTTTTCCTTTGTCCCATGTACGCTTTAGAACATCCTTTACTCTAGGCATCTGATACGGTGGCAATTCCATAACAAACGGTGTTTGCTCACCTGCGAATCCGCTTGTTTTCTTAAGTATGATTCCCGATACGATAATTGCCGCAACTCCTATAAAATATGCTGCAGGAGCAACAAAAGGAGATTCGTTGAATAAGGCTCCGGTTATAAGTGCTATAATCGGAATCTTAGCCGAGCAAGGCATAAAGCTTGTTGTAGTTATTGTAATCTTTCTGTCACTTTCACTTTCTATAGTTCTTGATGCCATAATTCCCGGTACACTACAACCTGTTCCTATCAACATCGGTATAAAAGATTTTCCGGATAATCCGAAATTTCTGAAAATTCTGTCCATTATAAATGCTATTCTCGCCATATATCCGCAAGCTTCAAGTATAGCTAAGAGTAAGAATAACACAAGCATCTGAGGCAAGAAGCCAAGAACTGCTCCAACTCCTCCTATAATTCCATTAAGTATAAGTGAGTTAAGCCATTCAGCTGTTCCCGCAGATTCTAAAAATCCTTCAACAGCAGGAGGTATAATCTCTCCGAACAAACCGTCATTAACCCAATCAGTCATCATAGTACCAACAGTTGAAATCGATATATAATAAACCAAAAACATAATTATTGCAAATATAGGTAAAGCTAAAAATCTGTTAGTTATAATGTTATCTATTTTGTCAGACGTAGTAACGTTTGAAGTATTCTTTTTCTTAAAAATACCTTTTATTATCTTATCTATAGCTTTGTATCTCTCTGATGTAATTATACTCTCAGAGTCTTCTCCAAGCTTAGATTCACAATTTTCAACTATTTTCTCAATAATTTGACATTTATCTGAGGATAATTTTATTTTATCAATTATCTTCTCGTCACGTTCAAATAATTTTATTGCAAACCATCTTCTGTTGTTAATTTCATCCGGAAGCAATTCGTCTATTGATGACAGAGAATTTTCTACTTCACCTGAGAAAGTACAGTTTATCAACTTACTTGATTTTTTATTTGCCAAATCTATTGCTGCCTTTACTACATTGTCACATCCCTCACCTCTTAGAGCAGATGTCTCAACAACTTCACAGCCAAACTTAGCACTTAATTTAGCCTTATCTATTTCGTCTCCTCTTTTGCGGAGCATGTCTACCATGTTAAGAGCTATAACTACAGGTATTCCAATCTCCATAAGCTGAGTTGTCAGATAAAGATTTCTCTCTAAATTTGTACCGTCTACTATGTTAATTATCGCATCCGGTCTCTCATCTATTAAGTAATTTCTTGAAATTACCTCTTCCAATGTATACGGGGACAAGGAATAAATACCCGGCAAGTCAACAATTTCAACTTCTTTATGTCCTTTTAATTTTCCCGTTTTCTTTTCTACCGTAACACCTGGCCAGTTTCCAACATATTGCGAGCTACCAGTCAAAGCATTAAACATTGTAGTTTTTCCGCTGTTTGGATTACCAACCAAAGCTATTTTAATACTCATATTTTCTCCTCCTGATGTGATTAGCCCCTGCTAAACACTACTTAAAATTCATTTCTATTTGGTTATTCAACCACAATCATTGCTGCATCAGCTTTTCTTAGAGTAAGTTCATATCCTCGAACTTTTATTTCCATCGGATCTCCCAACGGAGCAAGCTTTCTTACAAATATTTCTGCACCGGCTGTTATACCCATATCCATAATTCTCTTCTTTATAGCGCCTTCTCCTGTTAGTTTTTTAACCTTTACAGTCTCACCGCATTTAATATCTCTTAAAGTATTCATACTGTCCTCCAAAATAAAATTTTATAACGATATATTTACATGCTATATCCAGCATGTTAGCTCTAGCTAACCTTTTCCGTAAACTATAGTTAGCTTTCGCTAACTTTCGTATATATTTTACCATGACCAACCCTTCTTGTCAATCAAAATTAATAAATATTTATAATTATTTTTGACTTGTTTTTACTGTATTTAGACAGCAATTTATTGCGTGAATTTTTTCATTTTACAGAATCCTTGAATTTTTATAAATACTGTGATAACATATAAATAATATAATAAAAAGCTAAAAAAAGTGAAGCAAGCTTCACTCTATGGAACTGTGTTCAATCTATAAAAAGTGCTGCTCGCACTTCGTATAAAGGAGGTAATAAGCATAATTATGAAAATACAAGAATCCGGAGAAAATTATTTAGAGACTATTCTGATTTTACAAAACAGGAGTGGTTTTGTGCGCTCCATTGATGTTGCAACAGAGCTTAATTACTCAAAGGCAAGTGTCAGCAGGGCAATGAGCATATTAAAAAAAGCAAACCTTATAACTATAGCAGAAAACGGACAAATTCTCCTTACTCAAGAAGGTATAAACAAGGCTAATTCTATATATGAAAGACACAGACTCATCACTGAATTTTTGATTTCTTCATTGGGGATAAATGATGAGATAGCTGCAACCGATGCCTGCAGAATCGAACATATAATTAGCCAGGAAACTTTTGACAAAATAAAGGACTATGTAAAAAATTCAAAATAAATATCATGTAGATATTTTCAAGCAAGTTGTAAATTGTGATGAATTTATCGGCAGGCAGTAAGTTTAACTGTTTGTCGGTATTTTTTATCCGACCGTACAATCTTTTTGTGGCAACACAACATACCATGACTCTCCAGCTAAACTATCACCACATATTATAATTTCAACCTTGAAGCATTTACTTTATTATGGTAAGATTTCATAGATACTACAGAATAAAATATTCTTGAAATAGAAAATTTATATTATTCGTACAGGTATTTTTTATAGTGGAGGCCCCAATGGAAAAGATTATCGTTACTATGATAGCATCATTTATACTATTCACAGGATTTACAATACCGGTTTATGCACTATCTGGCGCACAATCTTCGGCAATACAAACATTGCTTGATGATGCCTGTCATATATCAGGTACACCGGGCATTTCAATTTCTATTATCTCTGGAGATGAAACCTTCTACTTTTCGTCTGGCTATGCAAACCGTGAGAAAGGCTTGCTTGCAAGCGAAAATACCATATACGAACTGGCTTCGGTCAGTAAGGCTTTTACCGGCTTGGGAATTTTACTGTTAGAGGAGCAGGGGCTACTCTCCATGACCGATTCTGTTCAGAAATATTTGCCTTGGTTTACAATGGAGTATAAGGGAATTCCTATTGACATGCAGAACCTTACACTTAATCACTTTCTACACCATACCAGCGGTTTGACAAATCAAAAGCATTTTAATATCCCGAAAGGCAATACGCCGGACATGCTGCAAAAAACCGTCGAAGTATTGATGGATACTGAACTGGCATTTTATCCCGGTCAGCAATACGAGTATGGAACTGTAAACTATGATGTAATAGGTTTGATTATTGAAGTTGTATCAGGTCAAAGCTATGAAAGCTTTATGACCGAGCAGGTGTTTAAACCCTTGGGTTTATATAATACTTACGTTTATAAAGAACTTGCCCAAACAACCGGGCAACTGGCACAGGGCTATCGATCTTCTTTTTTTATAACAATCCCATATAATGCACCGGATTATGGCGGTAACAAACCGGCTGGATATATCATGTCCTGTACAAAGGATATGACGCGTTGGATTAACATGCAGATGGGTGATGTGCAGGACATACCCGAAGTATTTAAAGCAATTATTAGTAAATCACATCATGGAGATATATCCGTTCCTGATGTCAATAAAATGTATTATGCAGCAGGATGGTCGGTAAATGCCGACAAAACAATTATTGAGCACTCGGGAGGCAATCCTAATTTCTCAACTGAAGTACTAATACTTAAAAATGAACGAACAGCCTTCTGCCTGCTAACCAACAGCTCTAATATCAATATCGGTCTGGTAAAAAATATCAAAGATATATTGGACGGCAATCTTAAGCAAACATATAAAATAAGCAGCATGCAACTTTTAGACATAATTCTTTCATCTGCTACAATTATTGTTTGCCTGCTGGCTATCATTTTCTTTATTTTAGGATTACGCAGAAAGAAAATGAATAAACGCCAAGCAATAACTAAAAAGAGAATACTCATAACTGTTGTTTGGCTAACGCTTACTGTTTCCATATGTGCTATGTGCTGGTTTTTTCCAATGCTCTTCGGGTACGATTGGTCACACTTGTTGGTTTGGCAAACATATAGTATTTTTACAGCTTTGATTTCACTGATATTTTTAACTGCTTCTATTACATTCTTTATATATGCTCTCCAGCATAATGCCAAATCCCGATAATAAGTATAGTACAAATTTTTGACATCCTTTATCTTCGAGATTAGAACTCTTAGCTATAGTCGATTTACGCACATAAAATCACAAAATCTCTATGTAGGTTTATCTTAGACAAAAATATAAAGAAATCGTGCAATGGCACGATTTTTTTATATTTTTGTATACAGTTTTCTTTTCTTAAATGTCCCTATGACATGATAACATCTCTGCAGGGATTTTTTATTTATAATCACGACTTTATTCTTTTAATTCTGGCTCCGAGATTCATAAATTTATTTTCTATATTTTCATACCCTCTGTCTATATGATATATTTCATTTATTTCTGTCACGCCTTCGGCAACTAATCCGGCAACTATAAGAGCCGCTCCCGCTCTTAAATCAGTCGCATTAACAGAAGTTCCCGTTAAAAATCCCATACCTTTTATTTTAGCTGTCCTATCATTTACATCTATATCGGCACCCATTTTTTTAAGCTCATCTACATATTTGAATCTGCTCTCAAATATGCTCTCCTCTATCATGCTTTCACCATTTAATGATGAGAGCAGCACAGCCATAGGCTGCTGAAGATCAGTAGGAAATCCCGGATAAGGAAGTGTTTTTATATTTACAGGCACAAGCTCTTTTTCATAGAAAACTCTCAGAGAATCTCCATATTCTTCTATACCCATTCCCATTTCTTCAAGCTTCGCGGTTATAGGTTCAAGATGTTTAGGTATGATTCCGTCTATTATTATATCGCCTTTAGTAGCGGCTGCGGCAATCATATAAGTTCCCGCTTCTATCTGATCCGGTATAACGCCGTATGTACATCCTTTGAGCTCAGAAACTCCGTTTATTCTTATAACATCTGTTCCCGCTCCCTTGATATCCGCACCCATAGCATTCAAAAAGTTCGCAGTATCGACTATATGAGGCTCTTTAGCCGCATTTTCAATTGTAGTTCTTCCTTCGGCATAAACTGCTGCAAGCATTATGTTGATTGTAGCTCCGACACTTGCAAAATCTAAATAAATCCTATTACCTATCAGCTTATCCGCAGAAAAAGTAATGCTTTTGTCTGTAAGCTCAACAGTAGCTCCCAATGCCTCAAAGCCTTTAATATGATAGTCAAATTTTCTCTCCCCTATATCACAGCCACCCGGAAGAGGCATAGAAACTCTTTTAAACCTTCCAAGTCCTACTCCCCACATATAGTATGAGGCTCTTATATTTTTAGGTAGGGCTTCTGCTATACTAATCTCTTTTACATCACGCGCATCTATTTCTATAGAGGTCTCATCAAGCATTTCAACCTTAGCGCCGACACTGGTAAGTATTTCTTTAAAAACCTTTACATCCTCTATTGTCGGGACATTTTCAATAATACACTTTTCCTTACATAAAATTGCAGATGGTATTATAGCAAGGGCGGCGTTTTTAAAGCCACCGATATTAACCTTTCCTTTTAGCTTTGTACCGCCTTCTATTAAAAATTTTGACATATAAATTTCCCCTTGAACTTTTCTTTTGAACTAAGTTTTCAAAACATGAATACAATCATAGATACTATACTATTTTTTTTGCAATTTTGCAACTGTTAATATTCTTCCCCTACAAGGTAGGCACAGGTTTTATCGCTGAAAATGACTTTCCAAACTAAATCAACGCTTATTGAATTTATATTTTGAAAATCTTCGTTTTCCTTTGTATAATAACATATCTGAATATCAACGATTTCTTTGTTGTCGGCAAAATTAATAGTCATAAGTCTAAGAAGGGCTTCTGCTGCTGAAATAGATTTTATATTAGCTCTTTCACTTAAGCTTACAATTTTTTGCATCTCAAATTTAATAATCTCTCCATTTTTAATATAAAAATGTATATACGAATTTTCTAAATTATAAGTCCTATATTTCTCAACAAATTTAATCAATTTATAATCTTTTGAATCTATTTCATTAACTTTGACAAAACCGCTTATATCTATATTTTTCCTCTTACAGAATTCGTCTATTATGTCATCTGCAGAATCCTCATTTTTTATATTGAAATCACCGGTTTTTTCATAGATAATTTTTTTCATACCCACTATTTCCAGCGACTCGTTTTCGTTCTCATAAAACAATACATCTTCATTGATTATACCGTCATATTTACCTATGAAGTTCTCCACAAGCTCCCTATTCGGAGATATAACGTCATATTCAACCTCTAAAAACGGTGCTTTATGAATCTTGCTTGGAATTTCACAGGATATTATTATATTTTTTTGCTTTAAAATTTCTTTCACGCTTTGTAAAAATTCCTCTTTTTCTTTCAGATCATACTCTAAATTGAAGCTATCCGAAAAATAAATAAAGCTGAATAAAAATATATTAACTATTAAAAATACAACTATTAAAATAGTATTAGATTTATTCCAATCCATCGTTCACCTGTTTTCCTTTCTACTCAATTAAAGAACCTGTTATAGCGTTAAACACATAAGTTTTATCACTAATTTCAACAACCCAAACAACAATCAGATGCTGTTCATTGACCCTTCTGGCATAGTCAAAGTATGCCAAATAAACATTATCTATATCCTTAACCATTGATTTATCTATAACTTTAAGGATATTGCCCTCATCAGCTACAATTATCTGTTTCTTGAGAACATCTTCAAAAGACAGTATTTTTTGTTCTTTCATTTCGCTGTCCTGTTTTGTATCTAAATTTCTTATAAGTCTTTTATAGGAAACTACATTATTGCCTATTACTTCAACTTCTAATGCTGCACTTTCTCTGACTTTGCTAAAAAGTATAGGCTTATTTTTAATTCTGTAGGTAAATATAAAATCATAACCGAAACTCCCCTCATATTGTGCTGTTTTTACTTCACTTAAATACATATCTTCATGAAAGTTTAAAAAATTAGTAGCAAATTTAAGTGCAATGAGAAGTCCCTCATAAACATTGCTGTTATTATCAATATCTATATTTGAATCAAAAAAGTCCAACAGTCCCTCTGAAGTTATTTTAAGCACTTTTTCGTTTTTATAAACGTATAATATGTCTCCTTCAATATCTTCTGACCTTCTTACATAATCATAGTTATTCTTAAAGTAATCCTTTGCTATGGCTTCAATAGCCTGCTTGTTTTTTACATTAAGCTCTGATTGCACGAACACCGGATTTAAGGCAGTGCTTATATCCGGAATAGGAATAGGTATTATTTCACCTTCTACCTCGATATCTTGCTTATATTTTATGTAGTCAGAATCCTTTATAGCCTTTAAATTATCGTATATTTCTAAATTTTTTATCATTGAGTTTTTAATGATAACCGTAGATTCACCATTATATATATATATATTATTGACTTCGTTAAGCCCAAAAACTATTTTTTGAATATAGCCTAGCTTTGACTTAATATTATCTTTGTTTAGTTGAAATTTCCCGGCAAAGATTTCTATCGGAAGCTTATTTTCAAATTCAAGCATTACATACTCCTCAGGATAAAATTCTCCCATAATTGTGCTTGATTGACTGTCTGCTAAATTTTTCAGTGCTGTTTCTAAGCTTACTAATGTGTTCCGCCACAAAAGCTCGTCTTTTGAATAGAATTCTTTGAGCTCTTTGTCATTTTTCAGTATATATTTACTTGGTCTTATAAGTGTCCAAAGGTCAATGTCCACATCCTGATTACCCGGTTCCTCTATATATCCGCTTTTATTCAACGACAAAAAATCAGGCAGCTGCAGCCAAACCTGAGTACTTAGAAAAACACATATAATTACCATTAAAAACAAAACTAAATTTTTTACTATCTTCATAATAACCTCTTATTATGCCATAGCCTCAACTGCGTTGAGACATTTCAAATATTCAAACTTCAATCAAGATTGAGTATAAGCATATTTAGCACAAGTTTATTGTCCCTTTATTTCAGCAATTTAGGTATTTTTATATCAACTGTAGTGCCGATATGAAATTCACTGTTGAGTTCTATAACACTGTCATGCGCTTTGGCTATCTGTTCGGCAATCGAAAGACCCAAACCGGTTCCGCCCATTTGACGTGTTCTTGCCTTATCAACTCTATAAAATCTTTCAAATACATGATTTAAATCTTCCTTTGGTATACCCACTCCGGTATCCTTTATACTTATGACCACTCTGCTTGTTTCAGACGAAATATCTATGCTGACATCGCCTCCCTCAGGTGTATATTTGATAGCATTTCCGATTATATTTAAAAGTATTTGCTCAAGACCATCCTTGTCAAACAGTACATTTGAATTTCTGCTGTCTAAATTGCAGGTCATTTTTATATTCTTGCTCTTTGCCTGCAATAAAAGCTTTGTATATGTGTCCTTAACTATTTCGTTTATGTTTATCTTTTCCTTAGTCCAGCTTGTTTCCTCATGATCCATTCTTGACAATCTTAACAAATCGCTGACTAAGCGCGACATCCTATCGCTTTCGCTGTTGATTACCTTTAGAAAATCAGTTGCTACCTCTTCTTCCTCCAAGGCTCCTTCAAGCAAGGTTTCAGTATAGCTTTTTATTGTAGTTATCGGCGTTTTTAACTCATGCGATACATTAGCCACAAATTCTTTTTGCAGTTTTTCCATCCTGAATTGCTCTGTTATATTTTTAAACACTAAAATAACGCCGCCTATTTGATTTTGTCCATCCATAAACGGTGCATAATCAACTTTATATGTCTCTTTCTCTGTTTCTAATACATATGTTCCGTTCCATTTATTTTCCTCTATTCTATCTAAATATAAATCATGGGTTTTCCTCGAAATAATCTGATCATAAAATACATCCTTGCTTCTGACTGACAATATTTTTTTTGCAACCGGATTTATATGTATTATATTTCCTCTTTTATCTACTGTTAATACTCCATCTGCCATATAGGTAAGAGTAGTTTCAATCTTACTCTTTTCCTGAGTTAATCTTGACATACTCATTCTGAGTTCATCAATTAAATAGTTAAACATTTTGCCGAGCTGTCCTATCTCATCATCAGATTTTATTTCAACCTTCTGATTAAAGTCTCCCTGCGACATTTGCTTAGCCTTTACAGTCAGAGCTTTTATAGGTCCTGTAATACTTTTTGAAATAATAAATCCGAGAATTATGGTCAAAAGAAGCGCTATGAACGTAGCCCTTGTGAACATGTCTCTTGACTGATCAACGGTTGAATATATATAGCTTATATCATTTGTCAAGTAAATATATCCTTTTATGTCTTCGCCATCATTTTTGAGCGGATATGAAATATGACTTATCTGAGTATTATCAAGCTCGTTTTTTACGATAGTTTCGGCTACAGCTCCATTTATGGATTTTACCAATATTTCGCTGTTTATTCTTTCAACGTTATATGCGCTGTACTCTTCCAGACCTAAGATGCTTGATGCTATGATAGTTTTGTTCATATCATTCAAAATTATATAAACATTTTCATTGTATCCAAGCTGTATGCTGTTCATTACATTACGCTTTATGTTGCCGGCATTACTTATCCAGTTATCTTGCTGCATCGCACTTGATGATGCATAAATAGAGGTAACACGAGCTTTTATATTTTTTGAATTCATATCCAATTGAATTTTTTCAAATTGCATAACAATAAAAAATCCGACTATTGTCATAGCAAGAAAGATTAATAGAAAATATATTAATACAAATCTCCACCTAATACTTTTAAACATTGTTTGTGTCCTCCGCACAGTCTCAAACTAAGTTCAAGACATTTGAATATATCCAAAGACCATTAAAAACAGTCTTTGGACGGTTCTGTGTACAAATTTTAATTTTAGCTTTTGAAGTAGTATCCTACCCCACGCTTAGTTATGATATATTTGTCATCTTCTGTTTCTATTTTTTCTCTAAGTCTTCTTATTGTTACATCAACTGTTCTTAAATCCCCAAAATCATAATTCCAAACAGCCTTGAGCAGATGCTCTCTGTCAAATGTTTTATCAGGATTCTGAACAAAATATTTTAATAAGTCAAATTCTCTGTTTGTCAAATCAACAATTTCACCATGCTTTGAAACCTCAAAAGTATTCAGATTAATCTCAAGATTGCCGACTGTCGTTATTTTGGATTTCATTTCCTCTTCTACTGTAGAAAGTCTGACTCTTCTTAGATTTGCTTTTACTCTGGCAACAAGCTCTTTATTGCTAAAAGGCTTAATTATATAATCATCAGCTCCGAGTTCAAGTCCTGTAATTCTATCATTTTCCTCTTCTTTTGCAGTAAGCATAAGAACAGGCATAACATATTCCATTCTGATTTCTCTTAAAACCTCAAAGCCATTTTTTTTAGGCAGCATAACATCCAGCACTATCAGATCAGGTTTCATTTCATGAACTGCTTTTATAGCTTCTTCTCCGTCATATACAGTTTTAACATCAAAGCCTTCTTTTTTTAAATTATATTTAATTATTTCCGCTATCGGTCTCTCATCATCAACTACCAGAATCTTTTCATCCATTCTTTTTCCCCTCCTGAACGTTTATACATTCTATTATACAATATTTAAAAATAAATTACAGCAATTTTTTTATTTTGCACACCAACAATGCCCTCTTGCATAAATTGATTGCAAGAAGGTGACTAAAATGAAAAAAAATAACATATATGCAAAGGCATGTCCATTTATACAATCAATTATAAACTCAAACAAAAATGACAGCATACCTGTTATTGTTAGCCTAAAAAGCCAAAAAGCATACACACAGAGTAATGTTTCAGCGCTTTCAAAACGAATTAAATATGAGCTTCCCATAGTCAACGGCTTTGCCTGTGACATGAATATACAGCAAATAAAAAACTTCTATGCCCATGAGGATATAGATTTTATTTCTTATGATTCAAGAATTCATACTATAATTAACACGGCAGGTAAAACTATAGGCACAGATAAAGCAATCACTGCGGGTTACACCGGAAAAGGAATTACTGTCGCAATAATAGATACAGGCATAACTATGCACAGAGATTTGACCTATCCAAGCAACAGAATAGTAGGATTCAAGGATTTTCTTAAAAGCAGTGCTAAGCCTTATGACGACAACGGACACGGAACCCACATCTCGGGAATAGTTGCATCAAACGGAGTATCTTCAAAGGGAAAGTACAGGGGTATTGCGCCTGAGGCAAATATTTTATCAGTAAAGGCATTGGATCAAGAAGGAAACGGAAAGGTATCAGACATATTATCGGCAATACAATGGGTTATATATACAAAGGATATATTTAAAACTAAGATACTGAATTTATCTTTAGGCACCGCAGCTCAGAATTCTGAACGTGTTGACCCTCTTGTAAAGGCTGCGAATAAGGCAATAGAAAACGGGCTTATTGTAATATCAGCTGTAGGAAATAACGGCCCGAATCCAAGAAGCATACTTTCACCTGCTACAAGCAGGTTTGTTATATCTGTAGGAGCTTGTGATGACAGAAAATATTCCGACACAGATTCCTTTACTATTCCTGCATTTTCAAGCAGAGGTCCTACCAGAGACAGAGTCAGAAAACCCGATTTATTAGCACCGGGTGTTGATATAACATCATTGTCAAGTACAGATAACACAGGATATTCATCACTTACGGGCACCTCTATGGCTGCTCCTATCGTTTCCGGTGTAGTTGCTCTTTTATTGCAGGAACGACCTGATCTTACGCATTTTGAAGCTAAAAAACTTTTGCTTGAAAACTGCACAAAAACCGGAGCAGGTCAATTTGATGAGGGTGCGGGTGTATTGGACTTAAATAAATTGTTTAACATATAATTTTTTACATGAAAAAACAAGCACTTGTTCACGCTTGTTTTTTCTGTTTTACATATTTATTACTTCTTTATCTACTTCCTTATATTTCAGGCGTGTAGCTTTTCCTCCCCTAATATGCCTTTCCGATTTATTTTTTAATAAAATCCTCTTTACGTCATTTGCAATAGGAGGGTTTATTTTTGGTAGTCTTTCGGTTACATCTTTATGGACTGTACTTTTACTAACACCAAATTTTTTTGCTGTCTGTCTCACTGTAGATTCAGTATTTATAATATATTCCGCGATTTCCATTGCTCTTTTTTCTATGTAATCCTTCATACTTACCTCCATGCTATTATTTACACAAATGTCTGCCACCCTTTATTTCCTTTAGCAAAGCAATCATCTTATTTTAATTCATATGCTTAAGTTTGTTATAATAGAACATATCTTAAGATTTTTTAGTCCTCGTAATAAGAACTTGGATCATAATTTTTCCCTTTAACTACGATTTCATAATGAAGATGCGGAACTTCAGACATCTCTATATTTTCTATTACTCCCAGCGTTCCTATCTTCTGTCCTTTTTTCACATTATCTCCAAGCTTAACAGCACTGCTTGATAAACAGTTGTATACAGTAAGAATGTCATTTCCATGATTTATTACAATTTCAACACCTACTATACTGTTTCTGTTTACTTTATCCACTACGCCATCATATGAAGAATATACATTAAGATCTCCATCCGGTTGAATATCTATTCCCTGATGAGTTCTCCACTCCTCTATAGCTTCAAAATAAATTAATTCATCAATATTAAATTCTCTGGATATTTTTCCCGAGATTGGTTTTTCAAAAGAGTCTAATATGTTTTCTTCTTTTTCCTTATCATTTTTTTTCTGCTCTTCTAATGCTCTCTGGTACTCATCCATAGTTTTTTCAACATAATCCTTATATGGATCTTCATTGGCACTTAAACTATCTGAACCTTTATCATCTTCTTTCACTATTGTATTATTTTTATCATTGTTAGTATATTTCCATATTATTGCTGTCGAAATCAAGCAGATACACAGAGCTAATACAAAAAAGCTTGTATTTTTATTTTTTAACTCCTTGAAAATCTTCCTAAATTGTTTTTTCATCTTATTGAAAAAGTTATTCTGTTTCATTTTTTCAACATTACCTCCTCATTTTTTAATATCATTTCCATATTTTTTAATAATATACATTAATAAATAATAATTTGGGATGATAAATTGAGCTTTTACTCATGTTCTATTTTTCTTAAAAATTAATATAATTATTTATATAAACTAATGTTAAGGAGGAAAGTTAAGAGAAATGGCAAATGATAATATAAAAAAGATTTCTTTACTTGCAGCTGTTGTTTTTTTGTTTCTTTATATAATACCTACATTATCTTTACACTTTTTTGAAAAAAAATACCCTTTAAAAAATTCTGAAATAGAAATCAAAGAAACGGATGATTTGGTGATATCCAGTGATGATTTTGAAATCAGATATGTACAAGTCTATGATATTAACAATGATAAGGTTCTGACACTTGAAATAGAGGACTACGTTATGGGAGTGGTTGCAGCAGAAATGCCTGCGGAATTTGAATCCGAGGCATTGAAGGCTCAAGCTGTTGCAGCACGTACTTATCTTTTATATAAATTAAAGAAAAACACAAAAAACCCGGAACAGCATAAAGATGCTCCTATTTGCACTGGTATACATTGTCAGGTATATTACTCAAAAGACGAGCTTATAGAAAAATTTTCTCAAGACTGGTATAATAAATATTGGGATAAAATTGCAAGTGCGGTTAATTCAACAAGAGGACAAATATTGAGCTATAAAAATAAAATAATTGAGCCCTTATTTCATTCTACAAGCGGAGGTAAAACTGAAAATTCAGAAGATGTTTTCAGCGCCTTTACTCCATATTTGAGAAGTGTAGAAAGTCCATATGAGGAGAATTCTCCTAAGCTCACTTCAAGCGTCTCAATACCTGTTTCAGAATTTATCCAAAAGCTGAATGAGAATTTTGGCGTAAGCGATTTAACAGCACAAAATCTAAAAAATAAAATATCCTTAGTTGATATCAGTGAGGGCGGGAAGATAAAATCTTTGCAAATAGGGGATAAAGTATTGACAGGCAGAGATATTCGTTCCTTATATAATTTAAACTCGGCAGGTTTCAGATTCGTGCAAAGCAATAATACAATTGAAATTATAACAAACGGATATGGTCATGGTGTAGGAATGAGTCAATACGGAGCTAACGGCATGGCAATTCAAGGCTTTAATTATGAAGACATTTTAAAGCATTACTATACAGGTGTAGATATAATAAAATACAAATAATAAAAGCGGAGTCCCCAAAATAACTATATATGGGGCTCCGCTTTTTCCTAAGGTTTATTTATTTATGATTTTGGATTTTTAATTATATAAACTCATCCTCATCTTCTTCATCGTCTTGATTCAAACTTACTTCGTTAGTATCTGTTAAAGCAGCATTATCTTTTATACTGATTATATTATCACTTGTACTGACTGCTTGTTTCTTCTCTTTTATACTTTCAAACAAAGCCTTTATTTTTTCCCTATGTGCTATAAGGTACCATAATACAAGCACTAAAATTATTATAAATAAAGCTAAGATAATTAAAGATACAAAATTTATTCCGACCTCTAATGCGTAAAAACGAACATATCCTCCTCTTATCGTTGCAGATACATTTTTATTTGTGCTCTTTTCTGACTCCTCTATACTGGAAGTGTCCAAAATTTCAAACTTTTTAGCTGTTGAAGGCTTGCAGTAAAAATTCATTGACTCTGTAGTCAATCCGGATAAATTTGCAACAATCTCTAAGGAGTTCATCGTCTTGAACTTTGATTTACTTTCTACCTCGTTATATGTTATTTCGTGATTTACATTATTACCTGTGAAGCTTGATAAGAAATTTTTAAACTCGCCTGAAAGTTCTTCCGGCTCAGCTTTAAGGCTTAATGTATAAGTAACAGTATTTTCTTCATTTTTTATATCTAAGTCTATTTTCCCTGATTCAATACTGGATTTTATATTATTTTCAATAATTTTCGTTAAGCTGTCCGGCAAATTGCCGCTTACCGTCATAGCCAATTTTTCTGAAATTTTATTTTTATTTACATCAATATCCAGATTCACACTTTGGAATTGAATAGGCAAAGAGAATGTAAATTTATATGTATCATAGAAATTCGGACTATAGCTAAAGACTGTTTTGTCTTCTATCTTATTCATATATAAGTCTTTTTGCGTGTTTTTATAATCTACAAACAGGTTGTCATAAAGATAAACTTCACTGGTCAATTTTTTGCTGTCATAATCCAAATAGTATGATGCGTCGATATACTCATCTAAATCTATTTTTACATTGTTTTTAATATCTTCATAGGAAGAATAATTTATTGCAAAAACTGAGTTTTGACTGTTAAAAAGTTTATCGGTGATTGAACACAGCTCCTGAGAGGTGCCTGTTTCAAAAGATACAATGTAATTAGTATATTTGTCTTCTTTTGATTCTTCAAACATAGAGTCTTTAGGCGAGAGATTCTTTAGATATTCGCTTAAAACTACTCCTTTCTCGTTTAAAATTTTAAGATTTTTTTCATGAACTGAAAATGTAATACTTCTCTCAAATTTTCCATTATCCAAAAGCTCTGTTAATACATTTATTTTTTCAAAGCTTGTTGATTCGGATTGACTCACACTGAAAATATTATATACATTAAAATCTTGATTATCTATTTTCAAAGATGATGTTCCTGTTTCCATCCAATCGCTTACAGTGCTGTGACTTATCTTATTTTCAGCTTTAAGACCATAAACCAGCCAGCTTAATAAATCATTAGACGAAAAATTTTCTTCAAACAATATAGATTTTTTAAATTCATTACTTTTATTATCATATATTATATTAGCTTGAATTGCATTGTCCGGATTTTTATTTAATATTTGTGCTATTTTTTTAGTATAATTTTCTACATTGTCAAAACTTATATTAAAAACAAATTCTGTATCGCCCGATTCCTTGTCTATTCTCTTATAGCTCATTGCCTCGGGTATGTAATTTTTGACAGTTTCTTCAATTCCGTCCGCTCCCGTTGATACATAGCTCTTTAAATCCGAGCTTTTTATCAATGCCGTTATAATTCGCTCGCCTTTGAAGTTCTTATCAATATTCATTTCAGTATTAATTTTTGCCCCACATGCAGTAAAAAGAAATAAAGACAAGATTAATAGGCTGCATAGAATCACATGTCTTATATATTTTTTAAGGTAATTCATATTCGGTTATTAGCTCCTCTCAAAAAAATTAAAAAATGCCCGAAAAAATTTGATTCAGCTCTATTTCCGGCATAAGTAATTTTGTTATCAAAAAACAAGCAATTAATAAGACAAATATAAAAGCCATATAAATCCAAAACGGGGATTCAGTGAACTTATCAAGTTTTTGAATACCAAAATACATCAATAATAAAACTGAAGTTACAGCAACAATATAAACCAACAACGCAGCTTGAGGCAAAATAAAGCACAGTACAAGATTTACTACCGATAAAAACGTAAGCGGTATAGCTGCTGTAGAAATCATATTGCTTATATTATTAAACACACATTTCTTTTTACAGATTTTTAATAAAACATAGATTAAAGCTACTGTAATGAAAAATACTATTATTCCTATAACGAATGTTCTTGAAAATAAACTAAAGAACCCTAATCCTATTTTCTTCAGCATTGCTGCCGAATCCCCATATGACATATTAGCACCAACGTAGGGTTTTAGAAAACTTTTAAGGACTGTATATATTCCTCTATGAATAACAACTGTCAGTGCTAAAGAATTTATAAGAGTTTCCAGTACTATAACAAATGTCCATAAAATACTGTTTTCTTTAGCTGATAATGATACCTGTTTTATAGTGTTTTTTGAAATAGTTCTTCTGAAAAGATTAAAAATATCGGGAATATACGGTATGCTTTTCTTTGTTTCCTCCGGTAAAGCGCTTACATCTGAATTGCTGATTTCAAAGTTTTCCTCAGAGCCTGAAGCTTTACATGTGCATTTCTCTCCCTCATCTAAGTTTTTTCCACATAACTTGCAAAATGGCATATTAAAATACCTCCTCCTTATTATTTATTATGAATATTATATATTTTTATCCAATTATTTTCAACTTATGTTTTTTCTTTAAAAATTGACAGTATCAAAACTGCAGATAATATTAATACGCAAGCTGATATACTTTTAAAAGAAATAGCTTCGTCAAGTAAAACTATACCAAGCAATACACTTGTAATCGGCTCAAACATACACAAAATTGCAGTTGTTGTAGGTCCGATATTTCTGACACCTATCTGCATAAAGCTTATGGCTATAACTGAAGTCATAATACTTACTATAAACGAGTAAAGCCATGCGTCACCGGTTAAGGATACGGTAAATCTGCCGCTTATAACAGCAATCAAAAATAAAACTATTGCCGCAAAAACGCAGGTGTAAAATGTAACCAAAAGCGGATAGTAATCTTTAAGACCGCTTTTATCCATATATATGAGCGCCATGCCGTATGAAATACCCGACGCAAATGCTATAAAAAGTCCCACGAAGCTTGATGACACATCTCCGTCAAAGAACAACAGTACACCGGCAAAGGAAATAATAAGAGAAAATACTTTTATTCTGCTTATTTTTTCTTTAAAGAATATAACTAAAACGAGTGCGACCAGTATTGGATATACATAATGCACTGTCGTTGCCATTCCAACTGATATAAAGCTGTATGATCCGTATAGAAGAAGAGCTGTCAATATAGTGCTGAATATACTTAAAATAAATAATTTTTTAAATTCTTCTTTAGTTACCTTCAATGATATTTTTTTATACTTTAATATAGCATATATTATAGGCAAGCTCATAAAATTTCTCAGAAAAACCAGCATTATTGCATTGCTTCCGCCTGAATATGTCAATTTGCCGAGTATTGGTGTAAATCCAAAAATAAATGCTGATATTATTACACATATAAAGCCTTTAGTCTTATTCATCAGATATCGTCCTTTACTAATTTAATTGACTAAATTGTTTTTAAGTCAATTCCAAATTCAAGCATTTCATTATATAATCTGGCTATCGGCAATCCTACAACATTATTATAGTCTCCATCTATTTTTTTTATATAAATCGCAGATTTTCCTTGAACTGCATAAGCTCCCGCTTTATCCATAGGTTCTTTTGTAGCTATATAATCAAGTATTTGATCCTTAGACATCGGATACATGCTTACTTTTGTAGCCTCTGAAAATACCAGCTTTCTGATTGCATTATTTTCTTTTATCAGTACGCAGACTCCTGTATATACAATATGCGTATTAGCTTGCAGTTTACCAAGCATGTCAAAAGCGTCTTTTTCATCTTTTGGTTTTCCCATTATGGTATCATTTAATACAACTATTGTGTCTGCTCCTATTACAATATCAGGATTATCAAGTTTTTTAAATACTTCATATGCCTTTTGCTGTGCCAGTTCTTCAACAATGTCTTTTGGAACATCTTTTGTAATTACTTCATCACAAGTGCTTGGAATTATATCAAAGTTAATACCTATTTGCTCCAATATTTCCTTGCGACGCGGCGAAGCCGAAGCCAAAACAATTTTTTTCATCTTTTTGAACCTTGCCTTTACTAATATCTATTTTATCAACTATAAATATATCATTAATTTAATAACTTGTAAAATAAATTCCCAAATAAGTAAAACCGGTATAATTTGTCCAGATAATTAAACTTGCAATTTATAGTATATTATTAATTTTTTAAAAACTATTGACATTGTCTGAAAACGATTGTATAATGTTTTTATAAATGAACTTAGTTCATTATGGTGAAAGGAGACGACATGAAAAGAAAAATAAAGGTTGCAATTATAGGACCAGGAAACATCGGTACTGACCTTATGTATAAGGTTATGAGAAGTGATAAACTGGAAATGTCTGCTATGCTTGGTATAGTGGAATCAGAAGGATTAGAAAGAGCAAGGCAATTAGGCTTTATAACATCAACAGAGGGTATAAAATTTATTGAAGATAATCCTGATGTTGCTGAAATTGTTTTCGATGCTACTACTGCAAAGGCGCATACAGAGATTAACGGACCCGCTTTGGAAAAATTAGGAAAGATAGCATTAGACCTAACTCCTGCTGCCATAGGAAAAATAGTATCCCCAATGGTAAACATAGAAGATGCGTTAAAAGTTAAAAATGTCAACTTAATTACTTGCGGAGGTCAGGCAACTACTCCGATAATTTATGCTATAGGAAAAAACGTTGACATTGAATATGCTGAGGTTATAACATCTGTAGCAAGCAAAAGCGCAGGACCCGGAACAAGAAAGAATATAGATGAATATACACGGACAACAGCAAAAGCAATTGAATTATTGACAAGTGCACAGAGATGTAAGGTAATGACACTATTTAACCCGGCAGTTCCAGAGCCGCCTATGAGAAACACCATTTATATAATTCCAAAGGGTGAATTCGATATAAATAAAATCGAAGCTGCTGTTAAAGAAATGACTGCAAAAATAAAAGAATATGTACCCGGCTATGAATTAGTATTATCACCTAAAGTTGAGAAGAACTTAATAGTTACAGCAGTAACCATTCAAGGTCAGGGAGATTTCTTGCCGACATATGCAGGAAATCTTGACATAGAAACATCATCAGCAGTCAAGATAGCGGAGCTATATGCTGAGAAGATGCTGAAGGAGGAAATATAGCATGAGCGAAATAAGATTAATTGATACTACCTTAAGAGATGGAAGTCACGCAGTTCATCATCAATATACTACTGAGCAAATTGCAAACATTTGCGAAGGACTGGAAAAGTCAGGTATTTATGCCGCTGAGGTGGGTCACGGAGCGGGAATAGGAGGCTCAATATTAAATTATGGCTTTGCGAAGCATACAGATAAGGAAATATTAACAGCTGCCAAATCAAAACTTAAAAAAACTAAGTTAGGAACATTGCTGGTTCCGGGATTAGGAACGATGGATGACTTGAGAATTGGAGCAGACCTTGGCCTAGATATGGTCAGAGTTGCAGTACATTGTACAGAAGTGGATGTTGGAGAGCAGCATATTAAATTGTCTAAATCACTAGGACTTGAGACAATAGCATTTTTCATGATGAGCCATATGATTGGTGCTAAAGAATTGGCAGAATATGCAAAAATGGCTGAGTCTTATGGTGCGGATGTCATTTATTTTGCAGATTCCTCAGGATACATGAGTCCAGTAGATATAAGAGATAGAGTAAATGCAATTAAGTCACTGGTGAAAGTTCCGATAGGCGTACACACTCATAATAACTTAGGACTTGGTGTAGGTAATGCTATTGCAGGTGTTGAGGCTGGTGCAACATACCTAGACGGGACATTGGAGGGTTTAGGTGCAGGCTCAGGCAATGGAAATATGCAGGCAATAGTTGCTGTATTAAACAGAATGGGAATCAAAACTAATGCCGATGTTTATGAGCTTATGGAACTTGGAAAAAATTATGTCAGACCTATAATAAAACATTCATTAGAAATTACAAACGAATCAATTTTACTAGGTTATATAGGAATTTATTCAAGCTTTTATCTTGATGTAATGGAAGCATCTAAAAAGTTTAATATTGCACCTAAACTGATATTTGAAGAATTAGGAAGAAGAAAGGTTGTAGGCGGTCAAGAGGATCAAATTTTAGACATTTGCTATAAAATTTTAGAAAATAGATTATAATACTAAGAAATATGGTTTAAGGAGGTTTATCATGAATGAGATGAGAAGTAATTTAATCAAAGATGGCGTTAAAAGAGCATGTCAAAGGTCATTACTAAAAGCTACGGGATTATCGAATGATGATTTAAAAAAACCGCTGATTGGAGTAGTAAATTCCTTTAATGAAGTTAATCCGGGCCATGTTCACCTAAATGAAATTACTGCTGCAGTAAAGGCCGGAGTATCTTCCGCCGGCGGAGTTCCTGTAGAATTTCCGGCAATAGCACTTTGCGATGGTATTGCAATGGGACATGTAGGAATGCACTATCCTCTTGCTTCAAGAGAATTAATTGCTGATTCAATAGAAGCAATGACAGAAGGTCATCAATTAGACGCATTGGTATTGGTTACAAACTGCGATAAAATCACACCCGGCATGCTTATGGCGGCTGCGAGATTAGATATACCATCAATTGTAATCGCAGGCGGACCGATGTATGCAGGAATATTTAAAGGTGAAAATACAGATGGCAGTAAATTATATGAGGCTGCCGGAGCAGTATCCTTTGGAAAAATGAGTATGGAGGATTTGGATGAGCTGGAGGAGCAGGCAGCACCGGGCTGTGGAGCTTGTGGCCTCTTAGGAACAGCTAATTCAATGAATTGCATGGCTGAAGCATTAGGAATGTCATTGCCATGGAACTCTACAATACCTGCATATTTAGCAAAAAGAAAGGTTCTTGCAAGAAGAACCGGTGAGCAGATTATGTATTTAATAGAAAATAATATCAGGCCATCAGACATATTGACAAGGCAAACGTTTATCAACGCTATAGCAGTCGATAATGCAATAGGAGGCTCAAGTAATACAGTTCTTCACTTGATAGCAATAGCTCACGAAATAGGTATAGAGCTTACAGTTGACGACTTTGATAAAATCAGTAAAATTGCTCCGAAGCTTTGCAGTTTCTCTCCCGGAGGAAAATACCATTTGCAAGATTTGTATGATGCTGGCGGCTTGCAGGTAGTTATAAAGGAAGTAGGAAAGCTAGACATAGTTGATTTAGATGTTATCACAGTCACCGGAAAAACTATGAGGGAAAATGTCAAGGATGCGGCATGCAAAAATACTGAGGTTGTGAGGCCATTAGATAATCCATACTATCCAGAGGGTGGACTTGCTGTATTGAAAGGAAACCTTGCAGTTGATGGAGCTATAGTTAAGCAATCTGCGGTTTCTCCTGAAATGATGGTGCATACTGGACCTGCAAAGGTATTTGATAAGGAAGAGGATGCAGTAGAGGCAATCTTAGGCGGAAAAATTGCAGCCGGAGATGTTGTCATTGTTAGATATGAAGGACCTAAGGGAGGCCCTGGAATGAGAGAAATGTTAACTCCTACATCAGCAATTGCCGGAGCAGGCCTTGATAAGGTATGTGCTTTAATTACTGATGGAAGATTTTCAGGTGCTACAAGGGGGGCTTCTATAGGTCATGTTTCCCCGGAAGCAGCAGAAGGAGGCAATATCGCCCTGGTTGAAAACGGTGACATAATAAGTATAGACATTCCTAACAGAATATTAGAGCTTAAATTGAGCGATGAAGAGTTAGACAAGCGTAGAAAGAATTTTAAAGTTCTTGAACCAAAAATTAAAAAAGGCTATTTGACAAGATATGCCGCTTTGGTTAAATCTGCAAGCTATGGCGCGGTAGTTTCAGCAGATAAATAATTAGGGCTTCATATATAATACTGTTAATCAAAGCCTTTGTATTAACCCAAATCTAAGTCCGCCTCTTTGCTTAACAGTATATGTTTTTTTACGAAATATCATAAAAATAAAAGGAGAGATAGTATGACATCTACAACAGTTTTAATTATCAACTTGGTAGTGACAATAGCAATTATTTTAGTTATGATTTTAAAAGCTAAGCAAAATCCTGTTATTTCAATGTTCGTAGGAGCGCTTTACATGGGTATTGCTTCAAGCTTAGGTGGTGTTCAAACTGTAACATCAATAGTTGCAGGCTTTGGCGGAACAATGCAGGGAATAGGTATAAGTGTTGGCTTTGGTGTTATCTTAGGTCAGTTAGTAGCTGACACGGGTGGAGTTCAGTCAATTGCAAGAGGTGTTATAAGACTATTTGGTGAAAAAAGAACTGATAAAGCAATGGGTTTAACAGGTTTTATAGTTTCGATTCCTGTTTTTTATGATGTAGGCTTTGTAGTTTTAATGCCTATAGCGAAAGCTCTCGCAAGAAAAACAAATAAAGAAATAGCATATTATATAAGTGCACTTGTAGCCGGCTTAGGTATTGCTCATACTTTCATTCCTCCAACGCCCGGACCATTAACGGGAGCAGAGCTTTTAGGTGTTGAGTTAGGTTCAATGATTTTCTGGGGTATAGTAATAGGTCTTCCTTCATTTATAATATCAACATTCATCTACAATAAATTTTTCTTATCAAGAAAAGGTTTTTGGAATGATAATTGTATGGACCCACAGGCTGTAAAAAATGAAGAGGAAATTAAAAAGCTTGAAGCCGAGCTGATAAAGGATGAGAGTACAATACCATCATTTGGGCTGGCAATGCTTCCAATATTCTTACCAATAATTCTGATACTTTTAGGAACTGCTTCTACTGCCGCAATGGGTAAGGACAATGTTCCGGAAATAATAAAATTCGTTTCAGATAAAAATGTAGCCATGTTTGCAGGTGTCTTAGCATCATTCATCTTGTGTATAGGAAGAATGAAAATGGACAAAATATCAGACAGTGTAAACAACGCATTATCGCAGGCAGGTACTGTGCTACTTATAACCGGTATGGGCGGAGGACTTGGAAAGGTATTAGCTGATGTAGGTATCGGAAACGCTTTGGTAACAGCTATACAAACAATTAATATACACCCTATATTGTTCGCGTGGCTTGTGGCTGCTTTAATAAAAGCGGCTCAAGGCTCCGGTACAGTTGCCATGATTACAACCGCTGGATTATTGGCACCTGTACTAACAAGTATGAATATAGCTCCGGTAGTTCTGGCACTTGCTACTTTCTCCGGAACATTGGCTACAGCGCATGTTAATGACTCTGCGTTTTGGATAACATCAAAAATAGGCGGACTTTCAACAGTAGGCGGCTTGAAAACATATACATTAACCTGTTTCATAGTATCCGTAGTTTCATTGATACTGTTGTTTGTATTAAACGTATTCATTTAAGCTGACTATACAAAAGTGGGATTATTTTAATCCCACTTTTATGCAATTTAAAAAATCTGAATATACGTATAGATGTCATATTAAATCAAAAAAATTTTGAATGTATTATTTTTTATTCAATACCCATAACTGCTAACTTTTATTTCAATATGGCAAAATGGTAACAATATTTTAGATAATATTATGAGGAGATAAATTATGTTTAACAACCAATTAATTGACACTCTTGCCCATGAGCTTATCAAAGCCGAGGATACTTGTGTGACTATAGAAAGATTCAGTGAAAAATATCCCGAAATAACTATTGAGGATTCATATAAAATACAGAATAGAGTTATCGAATTAAAGCTTGAACGAGGAGAAAAGATAATAGGTAAAAAAATAGGCTTGACAAGTAAAGGAATCAGAGAACAAATTGGCGTTTTCGAGCCTGATTATGGAGTACTCACAGACAAGGGATTGATATACGGAAAGGAAGAGCTTGATCTTTCAACAATGATTGAGCCAAAAATTGAGGCAGAAATTGTTTTTATACTCAAAGAAGATTTAAAAGGACCTGTCGTAACACCTTGGGATGTTATCTCAGCTACGCAGGGTATAATGCCGGCTCTTGAAATAGTTGATACAAGATTTAACAGCTGGAATTTTAAAATTTATGATACAATTGCAGACAGTGCATCCTATGCCAGAATAGTCGTAGGAGATAAAATGACGAAAATAGATGACATTGATTTGTCAGTCATAGGAATGACAACATATAAAAACGGAGAGCTCGTAAATACTGCAAGTGGTGCTGCTGTAATGGGAAATCCTATAAATGCTGTAGTTTGGCTAGCAAATAAAATGATTCAATTTGGAAATTATCTTAAAAAAGGTGAAGTAATTCTATCAGGCTCATTAACACCAGTATTTACAATAAATAAGGGAGACTATATAAACGTAGTTTTCGACAGAATAGGCAGTGTAACATTGAGAGCCAAAAAATAGGAGGGAAAAAGCTTGAAGGTTGTTATAATAGGCGGAGTTGCAGCAGGTATGAGTGCTGCTTCTAAAATAAAAAGGTCTTTAAAGGATGCAGAGCTTATTGTATTTGAAAAGACAAATGAAGTGTCATATGGTGCTTGCGGATTGCCTTATTATATTTCTGATGTAAATAATAATGAGGACTTGCTTAGAATTAGAAAAGCACCGGAATTTATAAGCTCTGGGATAGATTTAAGAACAAACGCGGAAGTAATAAAAGTAAATTTTTATGATAAATCAGTTAATGTTAGAGATAATTCTAATGGAGAGGAATATACAGAAAGTTATGATAAATTAGTTATTGCCTCCGGAGCTTCTCCGATTGTTCCAAACATAGTGGGGACTTCGATTGAAAATGTATTTACTTTAAAGAGCATTGAGGATTCAAACAAAATAAAAAATGCTGTAAAAAATTTAAAAAATGTGGTTATAGTCGGAGCCGGATACATTGGCATGGAATTAGTTGAAACATTTAAAATGATGAATATGAATATAAGACTTATCGAAATGTCTGACAGAATACTCCCTGCTTTTGACAAGGAAATTACTGACATAGTACACGAACACTTGCTGGATAAAGGTGTTAAAATTCATTTATCAGAGCATCTTGAAAAAATAGTAGGATATAATGGAAAAGTAGAAACAGTAATTACAAACAAAGCAGAATACGAAGCCGATTGTGTCCTTATTTGTGTCGGTGTCAGACCAAATACAAGCTTCATAGGTGATGAATTAGAAAAAGCTAAAAATGGTGCTATACTTGTCAATCGTAATATGGAAACTAATATAAAGGATGTGTATGCCGGCGGAGATTGTGCCTGCATTTATCACAAGGTATTAAAGAAAGATTTATTTATACCTCTTGGCACTAATGCCAATAAACAAGGTAAGATAATAGGAGAGGTAATTTGCGGTAAGAAAATTAATTTCAAGGGAGTATTAGGCACTGCTATGGCTAAAATAATTGATTTAGAAGTTGCTTGTACAGGAATTACTGAAAAACAAGCAATTTCAGAAAATATAAGCTATAGTACAAGCTTTGTCACAGCTCCAAACCATGCACCTTATTATCCTAATCCAACAAATTTAAGCCTTAAATTAATATACAATACTAAGACTAGAATAGTCTTAGGTGCACAAATTGTTGGAACTAAGGGTGCAGCACTTAGAATTAATACTCTTGCTGCTTGTATATATAATGAAATGACTGTCGAAGACATGCAATATCTCGATTTAGGATATGCACCTCCTTTTGCTTCTGTATGGGATGTTATTCATATAGCAGCAAATTCAGCAAAATGAAAGGAGACATAGTTAATCATGTCAAAATTGATATCATTAAAAGAAAGCGTTCAATTAATAAATGACTGTGACATAATAGCATTTGGTGGAAATGTATTGCACAGAAGCCCTAACAGAGTGGCAAAGGAAATTTCACTTCAAGGAAAAAAGAATTTACATTTAGTAAAAACAGCAGTTGCATATGAAATAGACTTGTTATGTGCTGTAGATGCACTGGAAAAGGTAACTGTAGGCTTTGTAGGCTATGAATCTGAGTTTGGACTGTGTAAAAATTATAGAAATAGTGTTGAGAACAAAAACTTAAAAGTAGATGAAAATGCATGCTACACAATAATAACAGGGTTAAGAGCATCTGCTTACGGTGTTCCATTTTTGCCTGTACGAGGTATGCTGGGCAGTGATTTAATTGATACAGTAGGATTTAAGTTAGTAAAAGACCCTTATTCGGGAGAGGAACTCGCTGCAATAAAGCAAATACGCCCTAATATAGCGTTTATTCATGTACAGGAAGCGGATATTTATGGGAATGCACGAATAATAGGTCCTAAATACGAGGACATTATTATTGCAAAGGCTTCAGAAAAGGTTGTTGTAACATGTGAGAAAATAATTGATAGCGATATTTTCTTAAAAAATCCGGAATTAGCTGATTTAAGTTCAGTATTTGTCGATTATGTTGTTGAACTCCCAAATGGAGCAAAACCTGGTTCTTGCCCTGAATATTATGATATTGATAAAAATGAAATTAATATGTTTAAATCTACAAAAGCTGAAGATATGCTGAAATATATTGATAAATCTTTGGAGGCTGAATATGGAATATAAAGTATCGGATATGATGGTTATAACAATAGCAAGAGCCTTAAAAGGAGCAAAAAATGCTTTTCACGGAGTTGCCTCGCCCGTTCCTATGACGGCAATATTACTTGCAAAAAGACTCTATGGCGATAATTTAACATATTTAAACATCACAGGAGGGGTAGATGTTGTTCCGGACGAGCTTTCAATATCTACAGATTCATATAATCTATTCAAGGGTACAAAAAGTGTTTTTGGATTGACAGACATATTTGATTTCGCGGCAAGAGGTGGATTAGATGTTGCTTTTTTAAGCGGAGTTCAAATTGATAAAAATGCAAGATTAAACAACAGTGTCATTGGAGATTATTTTAAGCCTAAGGTAAGATTGCCCGGCGGTGCGGGAAGTGCTGTATTAGTTCCTAATTGCAAGCGTGGATTTATTTGGAGAACTAAGCATGACAAGAAAAGCTTTGTTGATAAGGTTGATTTTGTAACAACTCAAGGAAATGTGAAATATGTTTTCACTCCTCTATGTGTTTTTGAAAAGCTTGGAAATGAGCTTATCCTAAAAAGCATATCTCCGCTTTCATCATTAGAGGAGATAAAAGAAAATACAAACTTTGAAATCAAATATAATAATTTGGAATATATTGATATACCTACTGAGAAAGAATTGAAGGCACTTTATGAAGTAGACCCGGATAATATAAGGGATTCGGAATTCTAAGAATACTACACTGAAAATTTTGGAGGATTTATGTATTTTTTAACATATAATTATAACAATAAAGAATATGTCGGAGTTTTAAACAAAAATAAAACTGCTGTTATTTCTGCTGAAATGATATTTGCAAAACTTAAGCAAACCGCTCCAAGCGATATGATTAAGTTTATTGAGCTTTTAGGCAGTTTAGACATAGGAAGTTTCAATGAAATTATTAACTCATGGAACAATGAAACTATAAATCTAAGTGATGTAAAAATTCTTGCTCCGATTCCATACCCTAAAAGAAATGTAATATGTCTTGGAAAGAACTATACAGAGCATGCAATGGAGATAAAGGCAATAAAAAATATTAACTCTGACATACCTGATAAACCGATATATTTTAGTAAAATTGCATATCCTGCCATAGGACAAGGAGAATATATTAATTCACACAAAGAAATTGTAAAAGAGCTTGATTATGAAGCAGAGCTTGCCATAATAATAAGTAAAAACTGCAAGGCGGTAAATAAAGAGGATGCAGAAAATTATATATTTGGCTATACAATAGCTAATGATATCTCTGCAAGAGATATTCAATCGGAGCATATTCAATGGCATAAGGGAAAGTCACTTGATACCTTTTGTGCCTTAGGGCCGTATATAGTTCATAAATCGAGCATTGCATATCCTCCTCAATTAGAAATAAAATGCTATGTAAATGACGAGCTTAGACAAAATGGAAATACAAATCAGCTAATATTTGATATACCAACAATTATAAGTGATTTATCAAAGGGGATAACGCTATTTGCCGGAGATATAATATTGACCGGAACTCCTGCTGGAGTTGGGGCTGGCTTTGTTCCGCCTAAATACCTAAATTCAGGAGATATAGTCAGATGTTATATAGAAAATATCGGAGAACTTACAAACATCATAAAATAAACACTCAATGGACAATATATAATTTGTGTTTCAAGGTATAAATTACATTACTGATTATAGATAAAAATCTTACTAAAGAATCAAGTAAAAATCTGAAAATTAAATTTTTATTTGATTCTTAAAGGATTTTTTATTTTTGTGTATAAGATAGATATAAAAAAAGATAGTATATTTATTTAAAATTTGATATTATATAACAGACAGCATATAACCGACATAAATATAACAATATTAATATCAGTAACTACTTTGAAAGGAAATTTATAAATGCTTTATAATGAAAAGAACAAAAGAAACGCTGAGCGAATTTTTTACATAATAGAAATGCTGCTAAAAAATAAAAAAATGAAATTTGCAGAAATACAAAAAATTTCTGATATTCCAAAAAGTTCACTATTCGGATTATTAAATGAATTAGTAGCTTTAGGGATTTTAATTTTTGACGATGAAAAAAAATGCTACGACATAGGCTATAATTTTATACAATTAAGCTACAAATGTATTTCAAATGTTGATTTTCTTAAAACAATTGATGCTGAGTGTTTAAAATTGTCAAGTTCAATAAACGAAACAGTCCATGCCGCTGTACTATCCGGAACTGATATAACCTATATAAGCAAGCATGAAGGTAAAGAAAGAGTATCAATTATCAACAGCTTAGGTATGACACTGCCTGCTCATGCAACAGCCATTGGAAAATCATTACTATCAAAATACTCTAATAATGAACTAGAAAAGCTGTATAAAAATAGAGAGCTTACACAATATACGCCAAACACAATAACAGATGTTTCCAAACTTATTTGTGAAGTATCAAAGGTCAGAGAACTAGGTTACTCTACTGAAAGCGGTGAAATTTCATTGCTTGCAAGTTGTGTAAGTGTTCCAATAAAGCAAAATGGCAATACTATTGCAGCCATAAGTGTTACAGTTACTGTGACAAAATTAAATGAAGAATACAAAGAATATCTTTTGAATCAATTAAATAATTCAAAAGAAAAAATCGAATTTCTTATAAATTTTTAAATTCAATACATATTAAAAGCCTGTAAATTATTGTAATTACTTATTTATAGGCTTTTGCTTATATCGCTTGTAACCCTTAAATCCACAGCAAAAGCATATCAAAGCAATAAGCTCTGTTAAAGCCTCCACTTACCAACACCTTGCTTATTGTAAAAGCTACATTAAATTCCTGTCTATATCTTTTGCTGCAAGTGCTGCCGTAGAAAATGCCGCTTGAATGTTGTAGCCTCCTGTATCACCATCTATATTCAAAACTTCCCCGGCGAAGTAAAGACCGCTTATAATTTTAGATTGCATTGTTTTTCTGTTTACTTCATCAAGAGCTACTCCACCTCTTGTTGCCATAGCTAAATGATATCCTTCCAAGCTTTCTACTTCAAAGCTATGCTCACAAAGAGATCTTATAAGATTTGACTTGTCTTTTTTATTTAGCTGACTGCATATTGTATCTTCTGAAATACTGTTGATTTCAAATATTTTTTCAATAAATCTTTTACTTATATTCATCTCTTTAAATATGGATTTAAGCACTTGCTTTCCGTTTTCTCTCGTTTTTGTATCTACTAATCTCGAAAGCTCATCCTCTCTGAGTCCTATAAAATTAAGCTTTAAATTATCATTTTTTTCTATATATCTTGAAAAATTCAATATTCCCGGTCCTGATAGATTTTTATGAGTGAGCAAAACATCACCTGATGTTTCTTTTATTTTTCTGTTATTTCTCCACAAGCTTATTTTTATATCTGAAAATGAAATCCCTGACAAATCACTGAAGCTGTAGTTTTTAACATTCACAGGACTTAAACACGGTAATGTATTTACTAAATTATGGCCTAATGAGCTTGCTAAAATAAATCCATCTCCATTAGAGCCTGTATTTGGATAAGAACTTCCGCCTGTTGATATAAGAACATTTTTGGAGGTGAACTTTTCACTGTTTGTTTTTACAGTAAACTGTTTAAGTTCATGATTATAGCTTATAGATTTTACCGGCGAATTATATTTTATCTCTATATTATTGAGCTTGCATCTTTTTATCAGTGAATTAAGAATATCGACGGATTTTAATGATTCAGGAAATACTTTTCCGTCCTCTCTTATTATGCTTTCAACACCTGACAGCTTAAAAAAATCTATGGTATCACCATTTTTAAAATTATATAATGCAGGCTTTAAAAAACTGCCATTTTCTCCATACTTATTTATAAAATCATCCAAATCTCCCGAATGTGTGTAATTACACTGTCCTGCTCCGGAAATCAAAAGCTTTTTACCTGCTGTATTATTTTTTTCTAAAATTAATGTTTTCCCTTTTTCTATATTGCATGCAGCAAATAGTCCTGCTGCACCGGCACCGATTATTATTGTGTCAAAATCTGTTATCATAAGTTTTTCACCTTTAATTCGATTTATAATCTAAAATAGACATAGTCTAAAACCTAAACTATGTCTATTTTCACTTTTTTATTCAAATTACTCTATAATAACGCTCACTGCGTTAAAAGTTCCTCCGCTGTAAGAACCTACGCATATAATGCTTGTGCCCTGAACCAAGTCAGAAACTCTTCTAATTTGTCCCGAAAGTGTCATTATGACAGATTTTGGATCCAAGCTCAGATATACAATTTCGTTCTCATTTGAATTATTTTTAATCTGAAGCATTATCAGTTTCTTATCATTGTTTACATATACTACCTTACCGAATATCTTTTGTGATGTTTCTGTTTCAGCTGCTTCAATTGAGACTATTTCTGTTCCATCAAAGCTTATGCTGACCTTGTATCCCACTCTTAGATCATATATAGTTGAAGTAAGATTAAGTACGCTGATTTTTGCAGTGCTGCTTATTTTATAATCCTTTACCTCGCCCTTTGAATCCTCAAGCTTTATACGATTGCTTGTACCTATGGTAATTTCCTTTATAACAGCTATTGAGTCTGCCGGAGTAGCCACTGATTTAGCGTCTATTGCAGTCATAACATCATATTCTGTCTTTATAACAGCCTCATCACCTACTCTTAATTGATCAAAAGTTGTAGCAGCCGAATTTCTTGTAACATATGGTTCTTGTGAATACACAAAGGTATTAATCTTACCTGTGCTGTCTTCCAATAATAATTTTATAGGAATATCATATTGTATATTCTTAATTTTACCGCTGTATGTCTGCAATCTGCTCGTTGAATGAATTTGAGTTACCGTGTTGTCTACCATTCTGATACTTACCGTATCATTTTTTGATAAATTTTTAAACTCTGTATTCTTTCCGTCTAATGTAACTACAACATCACTGCTTATATTAAACTGTTCTTCAACATTATTTTTATTTGTTATTATAAGCTTCATAGGAGGCGTAAAATAAACTGATTTTATTTTACCTTCGATAACGGAAACTGTTGTATCTACTGTTATTTGTTTTGCAGTGCTATCCTTTGAGCTTATACTGCATTCAACAAGCATACCCTTTTCAAGCTTTGAAATTTTAGAAACTGTGTTGTTAATTTTTATAACAGTAGTTCCATCAACAACTTTTACAATTTGATTTGAGCTGCCGTTGTCAGGTTTAATTTCTATATATGATTCTATAGAATTTACAGTAATTTTTTCTATAGTACCTTTAAACGTTATGTATGTTTCAAAATCACTAAATTCAGGCTTAATATCATTTTCTTGCAGGTAGTCATATGCTTGACAAACCATTTTAGCTAATTCTTTTCTTTTGATAGGCATTTTAGGATTGAAGTTCTTTTTATCATCTCCTGTTATTATGCCTTTTTCATATGCCAAATACACATAAGGTCTATAGTCTGATAATATTTGTGAGGAATCATTAAATTGAAGTGTATAAAGCTTGCCCTCAAGTTCTTCAACTTCTTTTTGCAGACACATAGCTTTTACTATAAACACTGCTACGTCCTCTCTTGTGGCTTCTTTTACTAAAGAGCCGTTTGCATACAAGCTTCTGAATCTATCTTCCGAAAGAAGTCCCAAAGACAGAGCCTTAGAAAGCTCGGTATATGCCCAAGAATCTTTTCCAGCCGTAACTTCCTTAATTACAGGAAAATATTTATTTTCAATTTGTTTTTGCATATCTGTATCTATTTTATGTAATCTTGATAACATAAGCATGGTATCAAATCTTGTCACATTTTTATCCGGTCCGAATGTACCGTCTGTAAACCCGTTTACAAAGCCTAATTCCGCTGCCCTTGTTATGAAATTCTTCGACCAGTCATTAGGCAGGTCGCTAAATGAAACCGCCGCACTAACGACAGTCGTAAACATTAAGCAAAAAATCAAGGCTAGCAGTCCTATTTTATGTAGCTTATTTATTTTCATCAGTTCCTCCTCTTAAATTTCATTTTAGTTTAATATTTAACAGTATTATTATAGCATAGAGATAATTAAATTGCAATTAAAAACAAAGTATGACATCAACTTATATTAGGGTTGAATTATAACTAAATTATCATTTATTATTCGTTCAGATGTGATATAATATGCGTAGCATATTTTAAATGTTTCGGCTTGCCGAAACTATGATATAATATTTGACGGTATTAAAATACTCAACACACAAATGGGGGATATAAATGCAAAAAATTACATCTGCCGAGCTTCAAAAGAACAATAAGGACAGGCTTAATATTTTTTTAGATGATAAATTTGCCTTTGGCTTGGATATGTCTATATATCACAAGTATAATTTAAAAAAAGGTATGGAACTTGATGAAAGTTTCATTGAAACAATACTCAAAACGGAGGAAAGCAACAAAGCCTTAAATTATGCAGCGTGCTTACTTTCTAAAAAAGACAGAACTCAAAAAGAAATAATCGACAAGATGAAAGATAAAGGCTTTGATGAGGAAGTTATAGATTTTGTTTTGGATAAGCTCACAGAATATAACTATATAGACGACGAACTTTACTGTGAAAAGTACATAAGTGACAAAATAAAGCTTTCAAAATACGGAAAAAATAAAATCATAGCAAATTTATATGCTAAGGGTGTCAGCAAAGAAATTATTTCCCGGAAAATAGTCGAAATTGATAATAACTTAGAGGATAAAAAAGCCCTTGAGCTTGCACAAAAAAAGCTAGGCTCTTTGCAAAAATATGACAGATTAAAAATCAAAGCAAAATTAGGAAATCATCTTGTGTCTAAAGGATTTGATTACGACACTGTCAACAAAGTTATAAGACAGCTTGAATTATAGCTTATATCTAAGTTGCTAAAAATATTAAAAAAATTGTTGCATAGCTCATAAACCGAGCTATGCAACTTATTTTTATCTGCTTGCAGCTATTATAATTCTCACTCTTTTTCCTGCATTATACCCGCTGTCAAAATATGCTTTCAAGCTATACTTTTCGAGATTTGAAACGCTTGATAAGTCCGTAAGATAATAGTTTCCTTCTCTTTGCAAATATACCTGAACATCATCAGATATCATATATTTTTGATTGTTGCTTAGTGTAAAGGTTTCAGCAACTGAGCTTACATCGATGCCTGACAGGTTTCTGATACCTTTTATTTGTCCGTTCTCGTAGCTAAAGATTGCAGGGCCTACTTTAACGTTAAAAATGCTGTTCTGAGTGCTTAGGATTGAGCTTTTTCCCTCAATAATATATTGATAAACCCCTTGAAGAAGCATCATATCATTTTCAGTTTTATCAATTTCTTCAGAACTTGTTATAATACCATAACTGCCTAAATCTCCTGTAGAATTGTTTAATATAAGTTTGTCGATTTGTCCCGACGAATTCAAGCTATAGTATTTTATATCATTTCCGCTAAGGCTTATATTACTTATTCTTGAAGGATAAATAGTGCGATATTCTCCGTACTCATTAACATCTAATATTTCAACATTTTCAGCTAATTTATAATTAGATAGATTAACATTTCTGTCTGTTACTCTGTTTATCTTTATATTCCCTTTTGTATACTCTATAGTTACAACAGCCCCGACACTTATAGAGCCTGAATATTCATGCTTTTGTGTTGTTCCGTCGGTATATGCCACTAATATTTCATTTTTCAAAGCTCCGTTATCTGTCACAAGTTTATTTGAAGATATAACAACTCCACAGTAGCTACTTTCAACTCTGTCAGCAGCAATTACATCTACAACCTCTCCATTCATCCCCAGAAGAAGTACAACAGTATCTCCTATTGAAAACTCACCTGTAGCAGACATTTTATGCACTGAAATCGAAGAGGATAAATCATATATATTTCCTGCAACTGTGACCTTAGCCGGTGTTGATATATTTGGTGAAGAACTTGAATATATCCCGACCACTTTTTTAGAATATGCCCATACAGATTTTAAATTTTGACTGTAATATATAACATCGTAATTAGTGATATCAGATACAGACGAGCTGATTCCGTCGCGATATACGGCTGCCTCAGAAGATGAAAACGGTAAAATACTGTCTAAATTTCCGCCTGATACCACATAAGGACCTGAAAGCTCCTTTTTTAATAAGGCACTGTAATCTATCTCTTCATTTGAACTTAACAAGTATCCCAGGCTTTCCGCATAAACGGCACCACTTTTTGTCTTTGCATTCATCAAATTATAAAATAAGTTCATACAGTCTTTTCGTGAAAGATATTGACCTTTAATCTTAGAAATATTTTTATCCAGTCCTAAAGATTTATATTTTGCCAGCTGTGCTGTAGGATATGTACCGTTAAAATCGGAATTCTCATATCCCAGCAATCTAAGCGCAACAGTTGCCGCCTCTTCCAGACTAATTTCCTTTTCCGGTTTAAAGGTTCCGTCAATATATCCTGTAAATAATTTCAGATCTACCGCAAGCTTTATGTAAACAGCAGACCATCTGTCATGCTTTACATCCTTAAAAACAGAATAATTAGAGCCTTCCGCAACATTGTCCTTGTATTTTGATGCCATAATTATCATTTTCGCAAACTGCTCTCTGGTAACATTCTGATTTAAATTCATATTACCTTTTTCGTCACCTGTCATAATGCCCAATACCTTGATTGTATCTTCAACTAATTGCTGATTATTTACATCTGAGAACGCAGCAGTCTGTATCATCATAACAGATATCAAGCACGAAACTATGATTCTTTTTAGTATTTTCATATTTATGTCCATTCCTCCTTTGCACAGAGATCTTTTAGCTCTGTGCTTTTAATTATTTGCATTATTTATTTCAAGATTTTCTGAAAGTATTATTCTCTATGAAGTGCGTCTATAGGATTTAACTTGGCAGCCTTTTTAGCAGGCAGATATCCGAATAAAATTCCTATTGCCACCGATATGGTAAAGGCTCCTAATACGGCAGAGCTGGATGGCTTAACCGCCATATCCGTTTGAAGAGCTACAACTACAATATTAGTAGCTATATAGGACAGAAAATATCCCATTAAAATTCCTACGGTTCCTCCAAGTGCACTAGTGGTTGCAGCCTCTATAACAAATTGCCTCATAATATGTCTTTGTTTTGCCCCCAGTGCCTTTCTGATTCCTATCTCTCTTGTCCGCTCCGATACAGAAACAAGCATTATATTCATTATGCCTATTCCGCCTACGACCAAAGATATCGCGGCTATCGAGGCTAAAATTGTAACCATAACATTTATCATGCTGCTCATCATGTCTAATACCTCAGACATACTTATAATCATGTAAGCTCTGTCATCTTTAAATACATCTATCAGCATGTCGTCGAGCAATTTTTTTGAAGTCGGTATATTATCCTCTGATACTACAGAGAAGGAATATGATGTAATCATACCCATAAATGACATTTTAGCCGCATTCGTATAGGGTATA
This sequence comes from Firmicutes bacterium UBA5010, assembly GCA_002396645.1. Classification (GTDB taxonomy): domain Bacteria; phylum Bacillota; class Clostridia; order Tissierellales; family Sedimentibacteraceae; genus UBA1535. The sequence goes on along the minus strand of DGYI01000070.1, from coordinate 15,547 downwards.
TATACATAATCATCAGTACTTCCCTCTTCACTTTCTGCCTCTTCTGTCAAAACTCCGACAATTCTGTAGGTATCTCCGTTAATTTTAATAGTTTTGCCCAGCGAGTTTCCCATAAAGTAAGTATCATCTATATAATTTCCGACAATGCATACCTTGTTTCTTCTAAGCACATCTATGTATTGAATATATCTTCCGGTTTCCAGACTATACTTCTTCATATTCATGTAGTCCTCTCCTGTTCCCATAACACTTGTGCTTGACAAGGATTCATTGCCTATTTTAACACGTGCATTTGATGTAACCGTAGGTGAAACCGCCTCAAAATATTCGCTGTTTTTCTCAACAAAGTCATACATATCTTCTGCATCAATACTTCTTGAGCTGCCTCTTCCGTACACATTTACATTTAAAATATTAGTACCCATGCTGGCAAAGCTGTCTTTCATATATATTTCCATCCCATTGCCCAGACCGACGATTACTATAACCGCCGCGACCCCGATAATGATGCCAAGCATAGTAAGCAGGGAACGCACCTTGCTTGCCATAATGCTTTTTATAGCCAGCTTAAATGATTGTACAAAGCTCATATGCTCTCTGCCTCCTCCTCAGCATTTGTGACAGCATCCTTTCCGTCTGAAGGACCATCATACATAATTTTTCCGTCAGCAAGTCTTATTATCCTTTGTGCCTGCTTCGCAATAGAATTGTCATGAGTTATCAAAACTATTGTATTTCCGTCCTGGTGCAGTGTTTTTAAAAGCTTTAGCACCTCTTTTCCGGTCTTGGAATCAAGCGCACCTGTAGGTTCATCCGCAAGTATAACCGAAGGTCCTCCTGCCAATGCTCTGGCAACGGAAACACGCTGCTGCTGTCCTCCTGAAAGCTGATGCGGAAAATTTTTAATTTTATCTATAAGTCCGACCTTCTCCAAAACCATTCTTGATCTTTCTTCTCTCTCTTTTCTGCCTACGCCCGCATACATTAAGGATAATTCAACATTTTCCAAAACGTTTATTTTGGCTAAAAGATTATATTGCTGAAATATAAAGCCAAGCTTTTTATTTCTTATTTCAGCCAGCTCATTATCATCCATCTGGCTTACATCCTGCCCGTCAAGAAAATATTCACCCGATGTAGGTACATCCAAGCACCCTATAATATTCATACATGTTGATTTTCCTGATCCTGACTGCCCCACGATTGCCACAAATTCACCCTTATAAATTTTCATCGAAATACCATCGACCGCTCTTACAACTTCATCACCCATCTGATATATCTTATATAGATTTTTAAATTCTATAAGAGCTGTCATGGTCTATCTCCTTCTCTAATCTCTGTATAGGTAACATTGCCGTCTGTATATACGGTAGTACCTTGAGAACTGCTTCCGGGTCCCATGAAGAAATCACCCATTCCGTTAGAAGATCTCTGAACGGGAACTGCTATTTCATCTCCCTCATTCAATCCCGAAATAATCTCGATAAAGTCATCATTGCTTATTCCGACCTCAACCTGTACATATTCATATCCATCGATAGGTCCTGCGTTTGGCTTTTTGTCTTTTTCAGGCTTATCTTCCGCTGAAGCCTGTTTCTTGACAAGAACTCTGTTACCTCTGGCAACTGCAGCTATAGGAACCGAAAGAACATCCTTTTTACTTACTACTTCAATAGTCGCATCTACATTCATTCCGGGCAAAAGCCCCTCTGTTTTATCGATTTGAATAGTTACGGGATAAACCGTTACCCCATTTGCTGTAGTTCCGTTTATGCTTATTTTTGTTACTTTGCCCTCGTAGATTTTATTAGGCAAAGCTTCTGCCGTTATCTTAACCTTTTGACCTACAGCAATTTGTGATATATCAAGCTCGTCAATGTTTAATGTCATAGTTAAATAGGATAAATCAAAAATCGTGCATAAGCTTTTTCCTGATTCAAGCTTATCTCCTGCTTTATAGCTTTTGTCAATTATAGTACCGGATATCGGAGATCTTACAGTGTACTGATCCAAATTTTCATATTGATTTTCCAAAGACAGCTCTACATCTCTTAAATTTATTTCACTGTTTTCTATGTTATCTTTGATTGAAGAACTGTCTATCACAATAAGAAGTTGGTTTTCAGATACAAAATCACCTTCTTTAACCTCAATTGATTTTATCTCACCTGAAACATTTGCCTTAATTTCCGTCTCAGTCTTATATGTAAAGTTTGAGCTCTCAACACAAGCAACATTAGCTATGACTGCTGTTGCTTTATCCGACGAAGAAAGTGCTCCGGGATTTTTTACATCAATAATTACTCTTTTTACTATCTTATAGCCGTCTATAACCTCTTCAACATTTTTTATTTCCGATACTGTTCCCTGGATAGTTTCATATGAGCCTTCAATCGTTAAATCCGCTTTTTGGCCCACATAAAAATTATCAACATCATCTGAACTAAAAGCAAGAGCAATTCTCATGGTACTGCTGTCTCTTATAGAAGCCAAAGTCTGCCCTGCCTGAATCTTATCGCCTTTTTCAGCCATAAGACTGACAACGGTTCCGCTTTTATCAGCTCTAATGTTTAAATCGTCTACGCTTTCAAGCAATCTGCTGTGATCTTTTCTGGCTTGAGAAAGTTTAAGCTCAGCTTTTTCAAGGCTTGTTTTTGCATCTGAACTGTCTACCTCATATAAAACAGCGTCCTTTTCCACTATGTCTCCTTCCTCAAATGAAGAACTTAATATTTCACCTGAGATAAGTGTCGTTAATACATATGAATCCGCCGGTTTAAGTGTGCCGCTTCCTGTCAGATTCACTTTAATATCGTTTTTAGATACCGGCTGAAATAAATAGTCAGTCTTGCCCATTGCGCCGGATGTTTTTGCCCCCCTGTTCATAAACAGATTAATTACCACAACAAGCACTATCAACCCTGCACCGATTGCTATAATCCTTTTTGTTTTCTTTTTCTTTGGCTTTTTCTTTATCGGAATATTCTTTTCCTGTTCCACCTATTATATCCTCCTTAAACTTCTTAATTTTAATGATAAATATCTAAGCTTAATTAAATATTAATTACTGGCCTTAATTTTATTAATTTTTTCTTAAGATTAATTTTTCTTTATCTTTAAATTGTGTATTGGTATACTAGTTACATAGTACACAAATACTGAATTGTTGTCAATAGGTTTTTTTATTTTTTATACTGTAACAAAAGCGAAACTTGCTTTGCTTTTTGGAAGAATCAGAATGATTCTTCTATCTGATAGGGAAGAGAATTTTTCTATCAGATAAAAACGGCGGGCAAATGCCCGCCGCTTTGTTTTAATATCCTTTTTAATTTTTATTTTACTATTCTATAGTAGGTCCTTGCTGTTAAGCTGTATACAATGGCATAGAATAAGGTAAATATTAATATTGATATCACGGTACAGGTTGCAAAAAGCTTAATATTTGTCAAACTGATTATAGCAAGAACTCTCGTAATTATAGGAAAAGCAAATGCTATATGAATTGCTGCGGTTATTATCGGAAGGAAGAACACGGTCAAAACCTGAGAGCGTATCGAATGTCTTATCTCACTGTGACTCATTCCTACCTTCTGCATTATTTCAAAGCGTTCTTTGTCATCATAGCCCTCTGATATCTGTTTGTAGTACATTATAAGAACGGTAGCCATTATGAACAAAAGCCCCAAGAATATTCCCAAGAAAAACAAACCGCCGTACAGCTCATAAAACTCCTTAGTACCTTCTGCTGATGATTCTATAGAGAAAGGTCTCATTTCTTTATTGGCAAATTCTATAAATAAGTCACTGTAAAAAGCCTCCTGCTTTTCATTCGGCTCATCTAAATCAAAGCCAAGATAGTATTCCACGACTGTATCTGTAATAAGGTCCTTTGTTGCCTCTGAAACTAAATTATACATATGTTCCATGTTATCGGTAATTATATAATGACTGCTAAGAACATTCATTTCCGCAAGATTGTTCCCGCCGAAGTCTTTGATATGCTCCTTTATTTTGTACTCTTCACCAAACAGCTTTATATTATCCGAAGAAAAACCTTGTCTGTTTGAATACATAAGGATTTCATTATTCTCTAATTCAACCTTATTTTTTGCAATCGCATTATAATCCTCAAGAGGAATAAAGAATATAATTCTTACATTGTCAAAGCTGTATTTATCAGCAATTTCGATTTCATTTCCTGTCAGCTTCGCATCAAAATCTATATATCTGTAGCTTGATTCATTAACAGCTTTCATATTGTGCTTGTTTAAGGTTTCATTTACAATTTTTTCAGCATTATTTTTAGTGTTTTCACTGTATTCCATTAAATTTATGATTAAATTTCTGGGATAACGGGTTCTTATTACATCCTCCATACCTGTGTATAAGGAAACTGTAGAAGAAATCATGACCAGAACCATAGTTGACAGAATACATATATTTGACAAGCCCGCAGCATTTTGCTTCATACGATAAATCATACCCGATACGCTTATGAAATGATTTGTTTTATAGTAATACTTTTTATTCCTTCTAAGCGTTTTTAAAATCATTATGCTTCCTGCCGTAAATATGCAAAAAGTTCCTATGATAACCAGAATTACAGCTATAAAGAACATATACATTGCCGCAATGGGATCTTTTGTAGTCAATGCTATATAATATCCTGCGCCTAAACTGATGAATCCTATAATTGAAAGAAGCCATTTTGTTTTAGGTTCTTTTTCACCTGTCTGTCCTCCTTTTAGAAGTTCTACAGGCTTGGAAAGATGTATCTGTCTTAGATTATTCAATAATATAAGCACAAATATTATTCCAAATAAAATCAGTGTTGCATTTATCGATCTTACAGATATCTCAAGTCCGAAATATACACTGAAATTCAACAACTTGATAAGGACTAACAAGCTTAGCTTTGAAAAAAGCACTCCGAACAAAACTCCGAAAACCAAGCTAAATACTGCGATAAATAAGGTTTCATAAAAAATTATTCTGGAAATATGCTTTTTTTCCATACCTAAAATATTGAACAGTCCAAACTCCTTTTTTCTTCGTTTTATCAGAAAGCTGTTTGTGTAGGTTAAAAATATAACTGCAAATATCGCTATTACACCTGTTCCCAAAGCAAGCAGCTGTTGAGTGAATGCCCCGCCGTACATGCTTCTGAGACCTTGGTCTACAGAAAGTGCATAGAGTATATAATACATCATAATTGTTCCTATACAAGTTAATATATAGGGTATATAGGTTTTAGAATTATTTTTTATATTTGTAATTGCAAGACGCTGATAAAAAAACTTACGCATTTCTTCCACCGCCTGTTGCTATCATAGTGAGTGTATCAGAAATTTTTTGATACATGTCTTCGTTGCTCATAGAGCCTTTATACAACTGATGGAATACTTCACCATCCTTGATAAACAACACTCTTTTAGCATGGCTTGCAGCCTTTGTGCTGTGTGTTACCATAAGGATTGTCTGGCCGCTTTCATTGATTTTACCAAATATTTTTAAGAGCTCATCTGTGGATCTGGAATCAAGTGCACCTGTAGGCTCATCTGCAAGTATAAGCTGCGGCTTTGTTATAAGTGCTCTGGCAATAGCAGTTCTTTGCTTTTGACCTCCCGATATTTCATAAGGATATTTTGATAAAATCTCATTTATGCCTAAACTTTTAGCAATCGGCTGCATTCTTTCCTTCATTTCTTCGTATGGCCTGCCCGCCAAAACTAAGGGTAAAAAAATATTATCCTGAATGGAAAATGTATCAAGTAAATTAAAATCCTGAAATACAAAACCTAAATTATCTCTTCTGAATGCCGAAATTTCTTTTTCCTTAATTGATATTATGCTGTTTCCGTTTAGCATAACTTCTCCGCTTGTAGGCTTATCAAGGGATGCCAAGATATTCAGAAGAGTTGTTTTTCCCGAGCCCGATTCGCCCATTATTGCCAGATACTCTCCTCTTTCAACAGAGAATGATACATTTGACAGAGCCTGAACCTGATTTCCCCCGAAACGCGTAGTGTATATTTTTTTTAAATTATTAACCTCTAATAGTGACATATTAGTTCCTCCAAATTCAATTTATAGAACTATTATAAAAAATAAGGAAATGTATTGCCATAGCTTTGACTTACATTTCCTCTGTTTAAACTTACAATATTGAAAGATTTGAGGAGGATTGAGTAATGCTGTAAGAAAAAATCTCATCATTTTCTATTTCATATTTTGAAGCAAACTACTCTATCTCCACATCCAGCATGTCTAATCCGATTTTAACCTTTGTTCCCTTACCAAGAGTTGATTCTATTGATATGGTGTGGGATAAGTTCTTAACAATTTTTTTACATAAAAACAGTCCTATACCTGTTGATTTTTTGTCGGCGCGTCCGTTGTATCCGGTAAATCCCTTTTCAAAAACACGCGGTAAATCTTCATCTTGTATTCCTATTCCCGTATCTTCAATAACTAAAGTCTCTGGTAATTTTTCATCCATATATATTGATATAGATCCTGAGGGGGTGTATTTAAGAGCATTTGAAAGCAATTGCTCTATGACAAAAACCAGCCATTTTTCATCAGTTATTACTCCAAAATTCAAATCCTCGTAATTAAGCTTGATTTTTTTGCGAATAAAGGATTTGGCATATTTTTTTACTGCCTGCTTTACAATATTGTCAAGTGAATATCTTTTTATAAGCAAGTCTGAGGATTCACTTTCCATTCTCAAATAATGCAAGACCATATCAACATATTGCTCTATTCTGAAAAGCTGTTCTAAGAGTTCCTCATTAAACTCTTTTTCCTCTGACTGGAGAATCAATCTCATTGCGGCAATAGGAGTTTTAATCTGATGAGCCCAAAGAGTATAGTAATCTATCATATTGCTAAAAGAATTATCTTTCTCGTAAATTACAGCAAGCTTGCTCTCGTGAAGAACTCTTAAAAGATCTTGATAATCCTGTTCTATTCTGCTCATAGGCTCAGGAAATTCCGGCAAGCTTACAGTTATAACATTTTTTAGATATTCAAGCTCCCTGTGCATTTTATAATAAGAATAAAATCTCAAAATACCTATTATTGTCATCGCAAAAGCACTAAGCACCACAGCATACAGCACTGCCTCCGAAGGTAAATTATATAATGAAAAAACAACAGTAAAAATCAGTGAGCATATAATAAGTGCTATCAAAATAGAAATGTGCCTTTTTATATATGAAAATAAAATACCTATAAAATTTTTCATTTACTCCACCAAATATCCTATTCCTTTTCTTGTTTTGATAAAATCACTCAAGCCTATATCCTCCAGCTTTTTGCGAAGCCTCGTAACATTGACTGTTAAGGTATTGTCATCTATAAAGCTTTCACTTTCCCAAAGTTTCTCAATTATCTTATCTCTGGATACCACTTTGCCTATGTTCTCCATGATAAGCTGCAAAATCTTATATTCATTTTTAGTAAGCTCAACCTTTTTATCCTCATAGGTGAGTGTAGTATCGCTTAAATTGAGTATAGCTCCCTTATGCTCAATTATATTCATTTGTCCCTGAATCGAATAGGTACGTCTTATAACTGCCTGTATTTTGGCAGTCAACACATCAAGATCAAAAGGCTTGGCTATAAAATCATCTCCGCCCATATTCATAGCCATTACAATATTCATATTATCCGCAGCCGAAGAAATAAATATAACAGGAGCATTGCTTATTTTTCTTATCTCACCGCACCAATAAAATCCATTGAAAAACGGGAGCATTATATCGAGTAAAATTAAATGCGGATTAGTCTCAATAACCAGCTCCTTGATATTTTTAAAATCATCGGCACAATTAACTTCATACTCCCATTTAATCAGATGCTCCATAAGAGTCTTTGAAATTGTCTTATCATCTTCTATTATCAAAATTTTATACATAATAACCTCCGACTAATCCGTAATTTCAATATATATAGTCTCGGCAAATCCGAGCCTTTTCATAGTTTCAACAAGCTGAACCATTGTTAATATCGTACCGATATTATATCATAAAACTTTTTATGTTAATCAATTAATTTTGATTTAATTTTATTATTCATCATATTTAAGAAATCCTCAATTGACATTTGGCCTAAGTCACCGTTTTTTCTGCATCGAACGCCTACTGTATTTGTTTTTGCCTCCTTATCGCCTAATATCAGCATATAAGGAACTTTTTGAAGCTGTGCTTCTCTTATTTTATATCCTATTTTTTCATTTCTGTCATCCATCTCAGACCTGATTCCCTCATTTAACAGAACATCAGACAAGCTCTGAGCATATTCATTTTGATTTTCACCGATAGGCAGAATTTTAACCTGAACAGGTGCAAGCCACAAAGGAAATGCTCCCGCATATTTTTCGATAAGCAATGCCAGTGTTCTTTCATAGCATCCAAGTGAAGTACGGTGAATTATATATGGATTTTTCTTTTTACCATCGGCATCTACATACTCCATACCGAATTTTTCGGCAAGCAATAAATCTACTTGTATTGTAATCAGAGTATCTTCCTTGCCATGAACATTTTTTATCTGAATATCCAGTTTAGGTCCGTAAAAAGCTGCCTCACCGATTCCCTCAGTATAAGAAATATCAAGGTGCTCTAAAATCTTTCTCATAATGCCCTGCGCTTCATCCCACTGCTCTTTTGTTCCTATATATTTTTCTTTATCATCAGGGTCCCACATTGAAAAACGATAACTTATATCCTCATACAACCCCAGCGTTTTAAGCATATAAATTGCAAGCTCCACGCAGCCCTTAAACTCGACCTCTAGCTGTGAAGGAGTGCACATTAAGTGTCCCTCAGAAATTGTAAATTGTCTCAGACGAATTAATCCGTGCATTTCGCCCGAGGCTTCATTTCTGAACAATGTTGAAGTTTCATTATATCTTAAAGGCAAATCCTTATATGAACGTGCCCTGTTCAGATATGCCTGATACTGAAACGGGCAAGTCATAGGGCGAAGTGCAAAAACATCATTATCTTTATTTTCATCTCCTAAAACAAACATGCCATCTTTATAATGATCCCAGTGTCCTGAAAGCTTATATAAATCACTTTTTGCCATAAGAGGAGTTTTTGTCAGCTGCCAGCCTCGTCTTTGTTCCTCATCCTCAACAAAACGCTGTAAAATTTGTATAATTCTTGCCCCCTTAGGAAGCAGTATAGGCAATCCTTGACCTATAAGTTCACTTGTAGCAAATAATTCAAGCTCCCTTCCTATTTTGTTGTGATCGCGCTTTTTAGCCTCTTCAAGTTTTGTTAAATGCTCTTCAAGCATTGAGGCCTTAGGAAATGCTGTACCATATATACGACATAACTGTACTCTTTTTGAATCTCCTCTCCAATAAGCCCCTGTGCTTGATATAAGTTTTATTGCTTTAACAGTGCCTGTACTCATTAAATGAGGTCCTGCACATAAGTCTGTAAAATCTCCCTGCCTGTAAAAGCTGATTTTTTCTCCTTTAGCTATATATTCTTCCGATAATTCAAGCTTATACGGCTCATCCGCTTCCTTTAACATTTTTATTGCATCTTCTGATGATAGTTCAAAACGATTTATAGAAATATCTTCCTTTACTATTTTTTTCATTTCAGCTTCTATTTGCAGCAAATCTTCATTTGTAAATGCATTATCAACTTCAAAATCATAATAAAAACCATTGTCAATCGCAGGTCCGATTGCCAGCTTAGCATCAGGATAGATGTTTTTTACGGCATTAGCTAAAATATGAGAAGCTGTATGCCAAAAAGCTTTTTTCCCTTCATTATCATCAAATGTCAGGATTGAAACATTGCAATCTTGAGTCAATTCTGTTCTTAAATCAGCTATACTTCCATCTATGGTACAAGCACATGCCTCCTTGAACAATTTAGCTCCTAAATCCTTAGCTATATCACTTACTGCAATATTTTCAGGATATTCTCTTACAACGCCGTTCTTTAATGACACCTTAATCATTTTCTTTTCCTCCTCATAATTTTAATAATCAAAAAATTAAAAACACTTCATCCCTATAAAAACAGGGATGAAGTGTTATCTCCACGGTTCCACCCAAATTACATATGCCAAAGCATATGTCAACTCAAATCAGCCGTTATAACGGTCGGCAATTACCGATATGGTTATTCCGCAATGCGGTTGCCATACACTCAAAGGGCGGTAGCTTTATTCTGATAAGCAATATGGTCTCAGCACAGTGCCATATCTCTCTGTAGATTATCTTTTAAATATTGCTTCCCTTATCAATGATTTATATATTTTTACTATACTACCACTATATACGGTACATGTCAACAGAGATTATAAAAATATTCTATGATATAATTTTTACAAATTTTCTTTAATTATTCTCGTAATATTTTTAGCGGCGTTTCCGTCTCCGTAAGGATTTACTGCATTTGCCATTTTATCGTATTCTTCTTTATTGTCTATCAGCAGACTTATATGCTTGTATATTTCTTCTCTGTCAACACCTGCAAGCCTTACAGTGCCTGCTTCTATTCCTTCCGGTCTTTCGGTTTCCTTTCTTACTACCAAAACAGGCTTGCCGATTGCCGGAGCAGATTCCTGTATCCCGCCTGAATCCGTTACCACCATATAGCTTTTGGCTATAAGGTTCATGAAAGGAAGGTGATCTATAGGTTCTGTAAGATATACCCTGTCACAGTCTCCCAATATTCTTACCGCTATCTCCCTGACCTTAGGATTTTTGTGCATAGCATATATTATTTCTACATCCTTGTAATTATTAGCTATGTCCTTTATTGCGGCAAAGATATTTTCCATATTTTTGCCTATATTTTCTCCTCTGTGAGCAGTCATAACTATTACTTTTTTGTTTTCAAAATCTATATTATTTATTATTTCATCATCAAATTTATAATTTTTATCTAAAACCATATGAAGTGCGTCTATCTCTGTATTGCCTGTTATGTATATCTTTGATTCATCATAGCCTTCTCTTAGAAGATTTTCTTTTGAGTGCTGTGTAGGTGCGAAATGAAAATTAGTCAAAACTCCTGTCAGCATTCTGTTAGCTTCTTCAGGATATGGAGAATATAAGTCACCGCTTCTCAGCCCTGCCTCTACATGTCCTATTTTTACACCGTTATAAAATGCGGCTAAAGCACCTGCAAATACTGTAGAGGTGTCTCCTTGCACTAAAAGAAGATCAGGCCTAAACTCCCTTATGACCTCTTCAACTCCTACTAAGGACTTACTGGTTATTTCTGTCAGAGTTTGTCCGTGCTTAAATATATCTAAATCATAATCCGGTTTTATATCAAAAACCTTAAGTATTTGATCGAGCATTTCTCTATGTTGTCCGGTAACACATACCTTTGTTATAAAGCTCTCTTCTTTTTTTAATTCCTTAACAAGCGGAGCCATTTTTATAGCCTCGGGTCTTGTCCCAAAAACCATAAGTATCTTTTTTTTATCCATATTACTCCTCCCGGATATTATTTTTTATTTGCTTTTTTTATTAAATTCAATCTGTTTGCCAATACAAATATAAGCAGAGCAACAATAACGCCGGTTAATACTCCTATCTGCGTGTCGCAATTAGATATGAACACAGCTGTCAGTCCAAGAAAAATACTTATTCCGTATAAGACTAAGACAGTTTGTTTTTGATTCAGCCCCTTCTTCATCAGTTGATGATGCAGATGTTCTTTGTCTGCTTCCATTATGGATTTTTTATTAATCATCCTTCTTAAAATAGCAAAAAATGTATCTAGTATAGGTAATCCTATAGCGAATATAGGAACTATCAATGTTATGGCGGCTACACTCTTAACAGCTCCCTGTATTGCTACAATTGACAGCATATATCCTAAAAGCATAGAGCCGGTATCTCCCATAAAAATCTTCGCAGGATTGAAATTATGCGGTAAAAACCCAAGCGCGGCTCCTGCTACAATAGCGCATTGTATTATGATGAAATCATATCCTTTTGTAATTGCAGTCAAAAGCAAAGAAATCGCAGCTATGCCCGATACTCCTGCCGCCAATCCGTCCAGACCGTCTATCAGATTAATCGTATTTGTGATTCCTACAATCCAAATTATAGTTATAGGAACAGACAAAGTGTATAGAACGCTATATCCCGCGGAATGAAATGGATTTGTTATAAAATATATCCTTATCCCTCCGTAAACTGCTATAATAGCTGCAATAATTTGAAATCCCAATTTAATTTTTGCAGGCATCTCGTACATATCGTCAACTATTCCTGCTAAAACAAGCACAGTAGCGCCTATCATTATTGATATATTTGTTTTATCATGCGGTAAAAAAACAAACATACATGCCATAATCGCTATATATATAGCGATTCCTCCGAAATAAGGCATAGGATCTTTGTGTATCTTTCTTTCGGATTTGGGAACATCCAGTGCTCCGACTTTAAGAGCCAGTCTTCTCGCAAGCGGAGTTACCGAAAAAGCAATAACAAAAGCAAAGAAGAAAGCTATAATATAAAATTTATCCATAATAATTCCCTCGTCTAGTCTGTCCTATAATGTACTTTCAATATTCATAATTTTTTCTACTCTCTTTGTATGTCGTCCGCCCTCAAACTCTGTATCAAGCCATGTATCGACTATGTCCAAAGCTAAATTTTTTCCCACTATTCCCGCTCCTAAAGCCAGCATATTAGCATCATTGTGAAGTCTTGTCATTTTTGCCATATAGCTGTCTGTACATAGGGCACATCTTACTCCTTTTACCTTATTTGCAGCTATAGAGATTCCTATACCTGTTGTGCATATTACAATCCCCTTGTCTGCTTCATTTTTCGCAACTAATAAAGCTGCCTGCATTCCATAATCGGGATAGTCCACTGAATCCATGCCGTAAGTACCTACATCGGCAACTTCAATCCCCTTATTTTCTAAATGCTTTTTTACAATTTCTTTAAGTTCATATCCGCCATGATCACAGCCTAATGATATTTTCATAGTCAATCTTTAACTCCTTTTAAATTATTTGTCTGTCCAATATCTTTAAAATTTCATTTTTTATTTCTTCACTGCAAGCTTTATATACATTATAGCTTCCACCGTAAGGATCCTGTATATTGAATGAATATATTTTATCTTCCAAGCCTTTAAAGCTCCTTAATAAAATTTCCTTGTGCTGACTTGTCATCGTTAAAATTAAATCCGCCCTGTCAAGTATTTCCTTACTAACTTGTCTTGATTTGTGAGAGCTTATATCTATACTCATTTCTTTAAGAGCCAGCACAGCATTTTTACTGGCACTCTGACCATCTACGGCACTTATCCCCGCAGAAGAAATCTCTATATCCAGTCCTCTTTTATCTATAATATGTTTCATTATACCTTCTGCCATAGGGCTTCGGCAAGTATTTCCCGTACATACGAATAATACTCTTAATTTTCCAAGTTCAATTTTTTTGCTTGAGGCTTTCTCTAGTCTGTTCATTATGGCTTTTCCGATACCCTTATCGTCAAATGCTTCCGACAATATTATATCCGCCTCGGATGAATCAAAGCTCCTCAGAACATTAAACAAACCTGATGCTACTGTAAGAGGATTATTTCTGTCTCCTACTACTTTGACGATGCCTTCATCATATAGGTTCCCTGTTTGTTCACTTGCTATGATTCCTACTTTTTTGCCTTCACTTATATATCTTTTGCAGTCCTTTTTTATTTCCTTTACTGTTTTATGCAGATCTCCTTTATACAATATAAGTTCAGCTTTCGGCGAATAATGCCTGTATTTTTGTCCCGGAGATTTGGGAACTATATTTTCATCGCTTTTTATTATTGCAGGGTCATAATCACATTTTCCAAAAAGTTTTTCGATATCCTCTTTTGTTACTCCGCCCGGCCTTAATACTGTCGGGATTTCGGAAGTAATATCTATAACAGATGATTCAAGACCTATCTCACAGCTTCCTCCATCGATTATCATATCTACTTTCCCGAGCATATCTTCTATAACATGTTCTGCCGAGGTAGGGCTTGGTTTACCCGAGGTATTGGCACTGGGAGCGGCAATAGGACATTTGCTGAGTCTTATAAGTTCTTGTGCAATTTTATTTTCAGGCATTCTGACAGCAACTGTTTCCAAGCCTGCCGTAATCTTATAGCTTATGATATCTCTTTTATGAAAAATCATAGTCAAAGGTCCAGGCCAAAATTTGTCTGCGAGAATTTTCGCATTTTCAGGAATTTCTTCAACTAAATCATTCAGCTCTTCCATAGAGTTTATATGTACAATCAAAGGATTGTCACCTGGTCTTCCTTTTGCTTTATAGATTTTATCGCATGCCTTTTCATTAAGTGCGTTTGCACCAAGACCATAAACAGTTTCGGTCGGGAAAATAACCGTTCCTCCGTTTTGGATTATCAACGCTGCTTCTGATAAAATTTCATAATCTATATTATTAGGATTTATTTTTACAATCTTTGTATTTATTATATCCAAAATTTATCAATCCTTTCATTAAATTGACTATTTTATATTATTTGTACCTATTAAAGCATCAACTAATACTACCCTATTTTAGGAATTTGTCAATAGTTTCTGAAAAATTCAGCCAACATCTGAAAAAGTTCAGAGACTTTTAACACAGCCTATATAATTATAATATCCAGACAGAAATTTATCAAGCTTAACAAGACTTTGACATTGAAAATTTTACCCTCTTTATTTATTTGTTATTTTTTTGTCAATTAAAAAACTCTATTTTAATTTAAAATAAATATTTTATATTATAAGTTTATTAAATTATTTATTTCTATAAATTTATTAATTAAAAAATAATGTTTTAAAACATCTTGTATTATATTTAACTAAATGGTAGGATTGTGTTAATAAAACATGATTAAGGTGATCTATGGAAAAGATAATTAAAAATTCTCAGTTAATATTAAAAAACCATTTAGATGATGTCATTGAATCCTCTTATGACGGCATTTTTATAACCGACGGCAGTGCAAATGCCATATATGTCAATAAATCGTATGAAAGAATTGCAGGTATAAAAAAAGAAGAAGTCTTAGGCAAGAATATGCAGGACTTAGAAAAAGGCAATATCATATTTTCAGGGATAGCACCGCAGNNCATTTCCAGGTCTGCAAGTCTCATAGCCTTAAAGGAAAAAAGAGCAGTAACTCTGAGCCAGACATTTAAAACCGGGAAATCTGCCATAGTAACGAGTACCCCCATATTTGACGAAAGTAATAATATAAATTTAGTTGTTACAAACGTAAGGGATATAAGTGAGCTTGAGGTTTTAAAATTACAGCTTGAGGGACTAAAATCAAAAATTGTCGGAGGATTCGAGATAATAGCAAAGCATGAATCTATGGCAAAGCTGCTGGAAAATGCCAAAAGAATTGCAAATTCAGATACTACTGTTCTGATTCTCGGCGAAACAGGTGTTGGCAAAGAAGGAATCGCTAAATATATTTATGCAAACAGTAAAAGATCAAACGGTCCTTATATAAAGGTCAACTGCGGTGCTATCCCTGAAAAT
>DGYI01000054.1 GCA_002396645.1 Firmicutes bacterium UBA5010 | reverse complement strand
TGTTTCTAAAATATTAAAATAAACTTTGAAAGGTTAAGAGGCTATTTTATCCTCTTAACCTTTTTTAACAGAAACGATAAACATTCATATCAAAATCATGTATATTTTTTTAAAAAAATATTGACATGCACATAGATTTGTGATAGTTTATATTAGGTAATTGTATAAGGGGACATTATGCTTGTGAAAATATTGCGATTTTTACAGCGTTTATTAATAAAGAAACTGGAGGTGTAACAGTGAGAGTTAAAGTTAAATTAGCGTGCACAGATTGTAAACAAAGAAATTATGACACTAATAAAAATAAAAAGACAAACCCTGAAAGAATTGAAATGCAAAAATATTGTAAATTTTGCAAGAAACACACTTTGCACAGAGAAACAAAATAGAGTATAAGAGGTGTATTAAATGTCAAGTAGAGATAATGAAACTAAGGTTAAAGCTACGACAAAAATGAAAAATTACTTTAAAGGTGTTAGATCAGAACTTAAAAAGGTTAATTGGCCTTCTAAAAAGGAATTGGCAAATTATACAGTTGTAGTTCTTGCAACTTGTACTGTTATGACAATTATAATATGGGGTCTTGATCTTGCGTTTGAAAATGTAGTAAAATTGATAGTAAGATAATTCTTGCTAAGAAGGAGTATTGTCAGTATGAAGCAAAAATCCCAAGGACCAAGATGGTATGTTGTTCATACATATTCAGGGCACGAAAACAAAGTAAAAGCTAATATTGAAAAGTTAGTAGAAAACAGGGAAATGCAGGATATAATCTTTGAAGTTATAGTTCCTTCTGAAGAGTATGAAGAGACAAGAAATGGAAAGAAAAAGATTAAAGAAAAGAAGATGTTCCCCGGATATGTAATCGTTAAAATGATAATGACAGACGAATCGTGGTATCTTGTACGAAATACAAGAGGAGTAACAGGATTCGTAGGACCTGGTTCTAAGCCGGTGCCGCTGAGTGATGATGAGGTAAAGGCACTGGGAGTTGTGGAAAAGCTTCCTGCTATAGATTTAGAAGTAGGCGAAACGGTTACGGTAATCGATGGACCTTTTGAGAATTTTATAGGTACTGTGGACAGTATTAATAATGAAAAAAGAAAAATAAAAGTCTATGTATCGATGTTCGGCAGAGAGACATTAGTCGAATTGGATTATGAGCAGATTGAAAGAGTTTAAAACTTTATCAATATATCTTTTGATTTATAACATATAAATTGTTGTAAATCGGAAAAACTAAAAAATCAAAAAATACTTGTAAAAGTGGTTGAAAGTATTTACCATATGTTATGTGGGAGGGGAAAACCCGATTAACCACACAGAAATAAGGAGGTGTAACATTATGGCAAAGAAGGTAATGGCTTTAGTAAAGCTTCAGATTCCGGCAGGAAAGGCAACTCCGGCACCACCGGTAGGAACAGCTTTAGGACCTCACGGCGTAAATATAATGGGATTTTGTAAAGAATTTAATGCTAAGACAGCTGATCAGGCAGGAATGATAATTCCTATAGTATTGACAGTTTATCAAGACAGATCATTTACATTTATTACAAAAACTCCGCCTGCGGCAGTTTTAATTAAAAAAGCTGTTGGTATTGAAAGCGGTTCAGGTCAACCAAACAAAAAGAAAGTAGCAAATATTTCTAAAGAAAAATTAGAAGAAATAGCAAAATTAAAAATGCCTGACTTAAATGCTAACACAATAGAAGCGGCTATGAGTATGATTGCTGGAACAGCAAGAAGCATGGGCGTAACAGTAGAAAAATAAACAAATTTTAACCATTTTAATAAAATGGCAGACCGTTAAAAAACGGTTGGGCAAATCAGTGGGAGGCAAGAGCCGTTTGACCACGAAGGAGGTTAATAAAGATGCCTAAAAGAGGAAAAAAATATCAAGATAGTATTAAAACTTTTGACAAACAAAAGTTACATGACTTAGACGAAGCTGTAGAACTGGTATTAAATACAGCAAAAGCTAATTTTGATGAAACTATAGAGCTTCATGTAAAATTAGGTGTAGATCCAAGACACGCAGACCAACAAGTAAGAGGAGCGGTAGTTCTTCCTCACGGAACAGGTAAATCTGTACGTGTTTTAGTATTTGCTAAAGGTGACAAGGCAAAAGAAGCTTTGGAGGCAGGTGCAGAATACGTTGGTGAAAATGAATTGGCAGATAAGATTCAAAAAGAAAACTGGTTTGATTTTGACATAGTTATAGCAACTCCGGATATGATGGGTGTTGTAGGAAAGCTTGGTAGAGTATTAGGACCTAAGGGAATAATGCCAAACCCTAAATCAGGTACTGTAACATTTGATTTAGCTAAAGCTATTCAAGAAATCAAAGCAGGTAAGGTTGAGTACAGACTTGATAAAACTGCTATTATTCACGTTCCGGTAGGGAAAAAATCTTTCGGTACAGAGAAATTAACTGATAATATATCAGCTATAACAGATGCTATAGTTAAGGCTAAACCGGCTGCTGCAAAAGGTAAATACTTAAAGAGTGTTTCTTTGACAAGCACAATGGGACCTGGAATTAAGCTAAACACAGCTAAGTTGATGGATTAATATCAATCAATAGCCAGTTTGTTATATATCGAAATAAAAGAACTATAAAACAAAAGCAATTGAATATCTACCGCAGAAAGCTGGAATCCAAATAAGGATTTAAATATTATCCAGCCGAGGGAGAAGTAATATTAATTATGAAATTCTCTTCGTCTGCGAGGAGATTTTTTATTGCAATTTAAGGAGGTGTAACCGGATGAATCAAAACGTATTGGAACAAAAAAAGCAGGTTGTTAGCGAGATAAGAGAAAAGCTTGCTAAGGCTCAATCAGTTGTGCTTGTTGACTATAGAGGATTAACAGTTGAAAATGTTACTGACTTAAGAAATAAGTATAGAGCAGCTGGGGTTGAATATAAAGTATACAAAAATACTCTTATGAGATTTGCGTTCAATGAATTGGGAATGCAAGAATTAGATGAGCATTTGAATGGACCTAGCGCAATAGTTTTAAGCTATGATGACGTAGTAACAGGAGCTAAAGTAACTAATGATTTTGCTAAAACAAATGACAAGCTTAAAATAAAAGTAGGCGTTGCTGAAGGAAAAGTTTTAGATATTAATGCTGTAAAAGCTTTAGCAGAGATACCATCAAGAGATGTATTATTAGGTCAATTAGCTGGCGTGTTGCAGGCTAATATTAAGAACCTTGCTTACATGTTAAGTCAAATAAGCGAAAAAAATGGAGGTGCTGCTGAAACAGTATCAGAAGCTGCACCGGTATCAGAAGAAACTGTAGAAACAGTTCAAAATGAAGAATAAAAAATTAAAAATTCAGGAGGTAATATAAAATGGCAAGTGAAAAAATACTTAATTTTGTAGAAGAAATTAAAAAATTATCAGTATTAGAATTAAATGAATTAGTAAAAGCAATAGAAGAAGAGTTTGGAGTATCAGCGGCAGCACCGGTAGCGGTTGCTGGACCGGCAGCTGCAGCAGGACCTGTAGTTGAAGAAAAAACTGAGTTTGACGTTGTATTAGCAAACGCAGGAGCAGGAAAAATAAAAGTTATTAAAGTAGTTAGAGAATTAACTGGATTAGGATTAAAAGAAGCTAAAGACATGGTAGACGGAGCTCCTCAAACAGTTAAAGCAGGCGTATCTAAAGAAGAAGCTGACAAAATGAAAGCAGCTTTAGAAGCAGAAGGCGCAACAGTAGAAATAAAATAATTAAGACATATAGAGTCTCGCAATTAACTTGCGGGACTTTTGTTTTTTAAATTTTTGTTAATATTTTTAATAATTTATAAAAAATTGGTAATTATAGGATTGAAAATTCTTTTAGTTCATATGTCACAAAAATATATTGACAAAAAAAATTCATAATGATATTATAAAATATAATGCGCAATCATAAAATATTGGCACAAAAATTGTATGTAATGTTTATTTCATAGAAATAACATATAAAATTATTACTAAGATTAAGGGGTGAAAAAATGCCGCATCCTGTGAAAATAGGTAATCGAGTAAGAATGAGTTACTCGAAAATTGATGAAGCTTTAGAATTACCAGATTTAATTGAGGTTCAAAAAACATCATATGATTGGTTTATTAAAGAAGGCTTAAAAGAAGTTTTTGATGATATATCTCCAATCGAAGATTATACCGGAAACCTTATTCTTGAGTTTGTGGATCATTCTTTGGACGGTGAGCCTAAATTTAACCAGCTTGAGTGTAAAGAAAGAGACGCAACCTTTTCGGTACCGCTAAAAATTAAAGTAAGACTTATTAACAAGGAAACAGGTGAAATCAAAGAACAAGAAGCCTTTATGGGTGACTTTCCTCTGATGACAGAGAGAGGAACATTCATTATAAACGGAGCAGAGCGTGTAATTGTAAGTCAATTAGTACGTTCACCGGGCGTTTATTATCAAATGGAGAGGGATAAAATCGGTAAAGAATTATATTCTTGTACGGTTATTCCGAACAGAGGCGCATGGCTGGAGTATGAAACTGACTCTAACGATATTGTATCAGTCAGAGTTGACAGAACAAGAAAACTTCCTATAACTGTCTTGCTTAGGGCTATGGGTTTACAGACTAATTCTCAAATAATTGAAGTTATAGGTGAATCCGAACAATTGCTTAAGACATTGGAAAAGGATACAACTACTAATAGCGAAGAGGCACTGATTGAAATTTATAAAAGATTAAGACCAGGTGAGCCTCCTACTTATGACAGTGCTTCATCTTTAATTAATTCCTTATTTTTTGATCACAAGAGATATGACTTAGCTAAAGTAGGAAGATATAAGTTCAATAAAAAATTATCTCTTAAATCAAGAGTAGAAGGCAGAAGAGCTGCAGAAGACATAATTGATAAAGACACAGGAGAAGTAATTGTTGCAGCCGGAGAAATTTTAACTAAAAATATCATTAATCAAATAGAGGGCGCAGGAATTAACACAGTAGATATATTGAATAATGATGAAAAAGTAGTAAGAGTAGTGAGCAATAATTTTGTTAATACAAGTGTGTTCAATTTAGATATAGACTTTGAAAAATTAGGACTGAAAGAAAAAATATATTATCCTGTAATGAAAAAGATATTAAGTGAAAATGATAATATCGCTGACATTGAAAAAGCAATTGTGGAAAATATAAAATTATTAAGTCCTAAACACATAATAATTGACGATATGATAGCGTCAGTAAACTATCAATTTAACCTTTTCAGATCTACAGGAAAAATTGATGATATAGATCATTTGGGCAACAGAAGGCTTCGTTCTGTAGGAGAACTTTTACAAAACCAGGTTAGAGTCGGCCTGTCGAGAATGGAAAGAGTAGTTAAGGAAAGAATGACGATTCAAGATGTAGATGTTATAACTCCTCAGGTTTTAATTAATATCAGACCTGTATCGGCAGCTATAAAAGAATTCTTTGGAAGCTCTCAGCTTTCACAGTTTATGGATCAGACTAATCCTTTGGCGGAACTTACAAACAAGAGAAGAATGTCTGCATTGGGACCGGGCGGATTGTCAAGAGACAGAGCAAGCTTTGAGGTCAGAGACGTTCACCATTCCCATTATGGAAGAATGTGTCCTATTGAAACACCGGAAGGTCCGAATATCGGACTTATTACATCTCTTGCAACCTATGCACGTATAAATGACTATGGTTTCTTGGAATCTCCTTATAGAAGAATTGATAAGGAAACAGGAATTGTCACTCACCAAATAGATTATTTAACAGCAGATATAGAAGATAACATGATTATAGCCCAATCCAATGAACCATTGGATGAGGATGGCAGATTTATACATAGTCGAGTTGTTGTTAGAGGATCAAATGGTGCTCCTGAAATAGTTGCCAAGGAAATGGTTGATTATATGGATGTATCACCTAAGCAAGTAATTTCTGTTGGTACAGCTATGATACCATTCCTTGAAAATGACGATGCCAGCCGTGCTCTTATGGGTGCGAACATGCAAAGACAGGCTGTTCCTTTACTTATAACAGAAGCTCCTATTATAGGTACAGGTATGGAATATAAATCGGCTAAGGATTCAGGCGTAGTTATAATTGCTAAAAATGATGGTATTGCAGTTTCTGTAACGGCATCTGAAATAGTAATTAAAAGAAAAGATAATGGAATGTTGGATAAATATCCGTTGTTGAAGTTTAAACGTTCAAATCAAGGAACCTGCTTGAATCAGCGTCCGATAATCAGTCGCGGAGATGATATTAAAAAGGGTCAAATAATTGCAGACGGTGCTTCAACGGAAAATGGAGATATAGCAATAGGTAAAAACCTTCTTATAGGATTTATGACATGGGAAGGATATAACTATGAGGATGCTGTATTATTAAATGAGAAGTTAGTAATGGATGATGTACTTACATCAGTTCATATAGAAGAATATGAGGCAGAAGCCAGAGATACTAAGCTTGGACCTGAAGAAATAACAAGAGATATACCGAATGTGGGAGATGATGCTCTTAAGGATCTTGATGAGAGAGGAATTATCAGAATCGGTGCAGAGGTTGATTCAGGAGATATATTGGTTGGTAAAGTTACCCCGAAAGGTGAAACTGAATTGACTGCCGAAGAAAGATTACTTCGAGCAATTTTCGGTGAAAAGGCAAGAGAAGTAAGAGATACATCCCTTAAAGTACCTCATGGTGAAACTGGTATCATAGTTGATGTTAAAGTATTTACAAGAGAAAATGGCGATGAATTAAGTCCGGGAGTCAGCAAACTGGTTAGAGTTTATATCGCTACTAAGAGAAAGATAAATGTAGGCGATAAGATGTGCGGACGTCACGGAAACAAGGGTGTTATTTCACGTATTATGCCTGAAGAAGATATGCCTTATTTACCGGATGGGACTCCTTTACAGGTTGTGCTTAATCCGCTGGGCGTTCCTTCACGTATGAACATCGGTCAGGTACTTGAAGTTCATCTGGGATTGGCAGCTAAAAAGCTTGGCTGGCATGTTGCGACTCCTGTATTTGATGGTGCTTCTGAGGAGGACATTTTTGAAGCTCTTGAGCTTGCGGGATATCCTAGATCAGGTAAAATCAAGTTAAGAGACGGAAGATCGGGTGAATACTTTAATGGGGATGTTACGGTTGGTTACATGTATATGTTAAAACTTCACCACCTTGTTGATGATAAGATACATGCTCGTTCTACAGGACCTTATTCCTTGGTAACTCAACAGCCGCTTGGAGGAAAGGCTCAGTTCGGCGGTCAAAGATTCGGTGAGATGGAGGTTTGGGCTCTTGAAGCATATGGAGCTGCTCATACCCTTCAGGAAATTCTAACCGTAAAATCTGATGATGTGACTGGTAGAGTTAAAACTTACGAAGCTATCGTTAAGGGTGAAAACATACCGGAGCCTGGAGTTCCTGAATCATTCAAAGTTCTTATAAAAGAATTACAAAGCTTAGCTCTTGATATTAAGATTATCACAGGCGATCAAAATGAAATGGAAATCATTGAAACTATTGATGATGACTATTCTGTTTTACAAGAAAGCATGGAAGATATAAGATATGAAGATGATATGGAAGGCATGAGCAAGCTTTCGATTAGTGATATAGACGAAATAGATGATATCGATGATATAGACGAGGTTGATGATTTAGATGATGATTATGATGATGATGAGCTGGAGTCATCTGAATTGGATTTAGATATCGATGAAGATGATTTTTAATAGATAAAAATGTGTAAAAAGTTGCTGCAAGGCAGTGGAAGCATTGTCTCGCAGCAAAAAAAGTGCAGCTATGCCGCAAGTGCGGATATGACGCACCGAAAACTTCCAAAAAATAATGAAGGGAGAGGACTCCTTGATAGAATATAATAATTTTGAATCTATAAGAATTGGATTAGCATCGCCTGAAAAGATAAGACAATGGTCAAGAGGTGAGGTTAAGAAACCTGAAACTATAAACTACAGAACTTTAAAACCTGAAAAAGATGGTTTATTTTGCGAAAAAATATTCGGACCACAAAAAGACTGGGAATGTCATTGTGGTAAATACAAAAGAGTAAGATACAAAGGTGTTGTTTGTGACAGATGTGGGGTTGAAGTCACAAAAGCTAAGGTAAGAAGAGAAAGAATGGGACACATAGAGCTTGCAGCTCCGGTATCTCATATTTGGTATTTTAAGGGCATACCGAGCAGACTTGGACTTATGCTTGATATGTCGCCAAGATCTCTTGAAAAGGTACTTTATTTTGCACAATATGTTGTAACTGAACCGGGAAATACTACATTATCGGAAAAACAGCTGCTCACAGAGATGGAGTACAGAGAATATAAAGAGCATTACAAAAACGCATTCAAGGCGGAAATGGGTGCAGAGGCCATAAAAGCTCTTTTAACGAAAATTGACTTAGATAAAGAAACTCTTGAATTAAGAAAAGAACTAAAAGACAGCAAGGGTCAGAAGAAAATCAGAATTACAAGAAGACTTGAGGTTGTAGAAGCATTCAGGATGTCCGGAAATAAGCCGGAGTGGATGATTTTGGATGTGCTCCCGGTTATACCTCCGGATTTGAGACCTATGGTTCAGCTTGATGGAGGCAGATTCGCAACATCTGACTTGAATGATTTATACAGAAGAGTAATAAACAGAAACAACAGATTAAAGAGATTACTGGATCTGGGAGCACCTGATATAATTGTAAGAAATGAAAAAAGAATGCTTCAAGAGGCGGTAGATGCTTTAATTAATAATGGAAGAAGAGGAAGACCTGTAACAGGTCCCGGAAACAGACCTCTAAAATCACTTTCAGATATGCTAAGCGGGAAGCAAGGAAGATTCAGACAAAACTTGCTTGGTAAGAGAGTCGACTACTCGGGACGTTCGGTTATAGTTGTAGGTCCTGAACTTAAATTATATCAATGCGGATTGCCTAAGAAAATGGCTCTTGAACTATTCAAGCCTTTTGTTATGAAGCAATTGGTTGAAAATGGAGTAGCACATAATATTAAAAGTGCGAAGAAAAAGGTTGAAAAGGTAGATGCGGTTGTATGGGACGTGTTGGATGATATAATTAAGGATCATACCGTTATGCTAAACCGTGCCCCTACGCTTCACAGACTTGGTATTCAATCATTTGAACCTGTTTTGGTTGATGGTAAGGCAATTAAGCTTCATCCTCTTGTATGTACAGCGTATAATGCTGACTTTGACGGTGACCAAATGGCGGTGCATGTTCCTTTATCCGTAGAAGCACAAGCTGAATCAAGATTTTTAATGCTTTCAGTAAACAACATATTGGCACCTAAGGATGGAAGACCTATTACAACTCCTACACAGGATATGGTACTCGGAAGCTATTATTTGACAATGGTTCTTAAAGATGTTGAGGAACAGGGTGCAGGAATGATATTCAAGGACTATGACGAAATGCTTCTTGCATATTACAACAAAGCCGTTTCTTTGCATGCCAAAGTTAAAGTAAGAGTAACTGTGGACGGTGAAACAAGACTTGTAGAAAGTACGGTAGGAAGATTTATATTTAATGAAAATGTACCTCAAGATCTAGGATTTGTTAACAGAGAGACGGATAAATTTTCTTTAGAGGTTGACAGAATAGTTACTAAGAAAATACTTGAAGACATAATATATAAATGCTTCAAAAAGCATGGAAATTCAAAAACTGCTGAGGTTTTGGACAGAATAAAATCAACAGGATTTAAATTCTCTACAGTGGGAGCTATAACCGTAAGCGTAAGCGATATAGAAGTTCCGGAAAGAAAGAAGGAGCTTATAGCTGAGGCTGATGCTAAGGTTATGGAATATGAGAAGAAATATCGTCGTGGTATAATGACTGATGAAGAAAGATACGAGAATGTAGTTAAGATTTGGAATGAAACTACAGAAGAAGTTACCAATGTTCTGATGGATAATCTAAAAGAAGATAACAGCTTATATATCATGTCCGTATCCGGAGCCCGTGGTGGTCGTAACCAGATAAAGCAATTAGCGGGTATGAGAGGTCTGATGGCAAGTTCGAGTGGTAGAACAGTTGAAATTCCGGTTAAATCTAACTTCAGAGAAGGCCTTTCAGTTCTTGAATTCTTTATTTCCGCTTCCGGAACAAGAAAGAGTTTAACAGATACAGCCTTAAGAACAGCAGACTCGGGATATCTTACAAGAAGGCTTGTTGACGTAAGTCAGGATGTTATCGTAAGAGAAGTTGACTGCGGTACTACAGACGGTATAGAAGTTGAATCCTTTATTGACGGAAATGAAAGAATAGAAGAATTAAAAGAAAGAATAACAGACAGATTCAGTGCTGAAAATATAGTAAACAAAAATACCGGTGAAATAATAGTAAAAGCCGGTGAAATGATACCGGAAGAAACTGCTGAGCTTCTTCAAAGATTATATGAAGAAGAAAAGGCTATAGACATAATCAAGATAAGATCTGTTTTAACTTGTAAAACAAATCACGGAGTTTGTTCTAAGTGTTACGGTAATAACCTTGCAACAGGCAATTTAGTTCATGTAGGAGGCTCTGTAGGAATTATAGCAGCGCAATCTATCGGTGAGCCCGGTACGCAGCTTACAATGCGTACATTCCATACCGGCGGTATTGCTACTGCGGGAGATATTACGCAAGGTCTTCCTCGTATCGAAGAGTTATTTGAAGCGAGAAAACCAAAAGGATTGGCTATAATTTCAGAGATTTCAGGAAAAATAACTCTGAGTGAAAAGGTGAACAGAAGAGAAGTAATAGTAACAAACGACGAAATTGTTGACAGCAGAACCTATCTGATACCGTATGGTTCAAAGATATTAGTATCGGATGGTATGGATATAAAAGCCGGAGAAAAAATAACAGAAGGTTCTATTAATCCTCACGATATTTTAAGAATCAGCGGATTGAAAGCTTTGCAATCTTATATTCTGATGGAAGTACAAAGAGTATATAGAATGCAGGGTGTTGATATCAGTGATAAGCACGTTGAGATTATCATCAGACAAATGATGAATAAAATAAGAGTCGATGAAGCGGGAGATACAATGCTGCTGCCTGGAAGCTTGGTTTCTATAAATGAATTTGAATCTGAGAATCGAAAGGCAGAAGAACAAGGCTTGGAGCCTGCTACAGGAGAAAGGGCTCTGCTTGGTATCACTAAAGCTTCGCTTGCTACAGAATCATTCCTTGCTTCGGCATCATTCCAAGAAACTACCAGAGTGTTGACTGATGCGGCTACTAAAGGTAAAGTTGATCATCTGCTGGGATTAAAGGAAAATGTAATTATAGGAAAACTGATTCCTGCAGGCACAGGTATGAAGAGATACAGAACAGTAGGAATTGAAGTTGAAAGCTATGAGGAAGAAGAAATTTTAGCAGAATAGTTAAAAAAATATTGACATAAAAAAAATATGATGATAAAATATGCAAGTATTTAATCCTTTAGAAAACTGAGATTATGTGTTCTTAGCGAGCACATAATCTTTGTAGTGTTTGTAAGGAGATGTTGAATATGAATAACCAAGTGCTACACGGCAATCTGACAGATTCAAAGATTGTAATAGGAAAAAAGCAGACTTTGCGCTTTTTATTAAAGGATGAAGTAATCAAGGTTTTTATATCAAAAGATGCAGATATACATGTTACTAAAGAAATCATTAATATCTGTGAAGATAAGAATATAGAGATTGTTTATTTCAATAATATGAAAGATTTGGGTAAGGCCTGCAATATTGATGTAAACGCAGCGGCGGCTGCCGTTTTAAAATAACATATATATTATATTAAGGAGGTGCACGAATGCCAACTATTAACCAATTAGTTAGAAAGGGTAGAAAAGCAGTAGAATACAAATCAACAGCTCCTGCGCTTAACGTGAGTTTAAACACATTGAAAAAGAAAATGAATGTTAGTAATTCACCGCAAAAAAGAGGAGTATGTACATCTGTTAAAACAGTAACGCCTAAGAAACCTAACTCAGCTTTAAGAAAAATTGCCAGAGTTAGATTAACAAACGGAACTGAAGTAACTGCTTATATTCCGGGTATTGGTCACAACTTACAAGAGCACAGTGTTGTTCTTATAAGAGGTGGTAGAGTTAAAGACTTACCGGGTGTTAGATACCATATCGTCAGAGGTACTCTTGATACAGCTGGAGTTAATAAGAGAAATCAATCTAGATCAAAATACGGAACTAAAAAACCTAAGAAGTAAATCGAACAATATTCGGCACACTATGCAGGCTATTGCATATGAAAAAGCTGTATAGCGCCTTCATAATATATAGATGTAAGTTGTGCACAAAACGACATTGTCCAAACTACGTTTGGACGTTTAGAGTATTATTGTCGAGTACCTATGAATTAAATTTTTATTAAGGAGGGAAGCAAAGTGCCAAGAAAAGGACACATACCCAAAAGAGTAGTTATGGAAGATCCTATCTACAAAGATAAAATTGTTACAAAATTGATAAATCAATTAATGTATGATGGAAAAAAAGGTGTTGCTCAAACTATAGTTTACAGCGCTTTTGATATCATAAAGGAAAAAACAGGTGAAGAACCTTTAGAAGTATTTTACAAGGCAATAAATAATATTATGCCTGTGTTAGAGGTAAAAGCAAGACGTGTAGGTGGTGCGACTTATCAAGTACCGGTGGAAGTAAGACCGGAAAGAAGACAGACACTTGGTTTAAGATGGCTTGTTACTTATTCTCGTAAAAGAGGAGAAAAAACAATGCGTGAAAAATTAGCTAAAGAATTAATGGATGCTGCTAATAATGTTGGAGCAAGTGTTAAGAAAAGAGAAGATACACATAAAATGGCGGAAGCTAATAAAGCATTTGCTCATTTTAGATGGTAACAACAAATAAATTTATGAATAGTCATGTTATACAAGACATTAGTAATATGTTTTTTAAAGCAGCAAGAAGGAGGAAAAAATGAGAGATTATCCTTTAGAGAAAACGAGAAATATAGGAATAATGGCGCACATTGATGCAGGAAAAACTACATGTACTGAAAGAATTCTGTACTATACAGGAAAAATCCATAAGCTAGGCGAAACTCATGAGGGTGGAGCACAAATGGACTGGATGGAACAGGAGCAGGAAAGAGGAATCACAATAACTTCTGCTGCAACTACTTGTCATTGGAAAGATGTTAGAATAAATATAATAGATACACCTGGACACGTTGATTTTACAGTAGAGGTTGAGCGTTCATTGAGAGTATTGGATGGTGCTGTCGCAATATTTGATGCTAAAAATGGCGTTGAGCCTCAATCAGAAACTGTTTGGAGACAGGCAGATAAATATCAAGTACCAAGAATGTGTTTTGTAAACAAAATGGATAAACTTGGTGCGGATTTCTACTATTCAGTAAGCACAATGGAAGACAGATTAAAGGCTAATGTAGTTCCAATCCAGCTTCCAATTGGTGTTGAGGATACCTTTAAAGGTATCATAGACTTAGTACAAATGAATGCTACAATCTATAAGAATGATACCGGTGACGATATCGAGGTAATTGATATACCGGAGGAGTATTTAGATAAAGCTAATGAGTACAGAGAAAAAATGTTAGAAGCTATCTCAGATTATGACGATGCACTTATGGAAAAATTCCTTGAGGGCGAAGAAATAACTGCAGAAGAAATAAAAAAAGCTTTAAGAGCGGCAACTATAAATGTTGACATCATACCGGTTTTATGTGGTACTGCTTATAAAAATAAGGGTGTACAAAAGCTGTTGGATGCTGTCATTGATTATATGCCGGCACCGACCGATGTAGCTCACATCAAAGGTGTTAATATGGATACAGGCGAGGAAATGGAAAGAATAAGCTCTGATGATGAGCCGTTCTCGGCATTGGCATTTAAGATTATGGTTGACCCGTTTGTTGGTAAGCTTACATTCTTCAGAGTTTACTCCGGAGTTATGGAATCAGGATCTTACGTTTTAAACTCTACTAAGAACAAAAAAGAGAGAATCGGAAGAATTCTTCAAATGCATGCCAACAAAAGAGAAGAAATAAAAGAAGCATATTCGGGAGAAATCGGAGCAGCAGTTGGTTTGAAATTCACAACTACAGGAGATACTTTGTGTGATCCTGATAATCCGATAGTTCTTGAATCTATGGAATTCCCTGATCCGGTTATAGAGGTTGCTATTGAGCCAAAAACTAAAGCAGGTCAGGAAAAAATGGGAGTAGGATTGGCAAAACTTGCCGAAGAAGATCCGACCTTCAAAACATTTACAAACCCTGATACTGGTCAGACTATTATCGCCGGTATGGGTGAGTTGCATCTTGAAATAATAGTTGACAGATTGTTAAGAGAGTTTAAAGTTGAAGCAAATGTTGGTAAACCACAAGTTTCTTATAAAGAAACTATCAGTGGAACAGCAGATGTTGATGTTAAATATGCAAAACAATCAGGCGGTAGCGGTCAATACGGTCACGTTAAGATTATTATGGAGCCGCAAGAAGTCGGTGAAGGATTTAAGTTCATTGATGCTATCAAGGGAGGATCTATTCCTAGAGAATACATTCCTGCTGTTGAAAAAGGTATCATAGAAGCTTCCGAAAACGGAGTTTTAGCCGGATATCCATGTATAGACTTTAAAGTAACCTTATATGATGGTTCTTACCATGAGGTCGACTCAAGTGAAATGGCATTTAAGATTGCCGGATCTATGGCATTTAAAGAGGCTATGAGAAAAGCATCTCCTGTTATTCTTGAGCCGATTATGAAAGTTGAAGTTACATCACCTGAAGAATACTTCGGAGATGTAATGGGTGATCTGAACTCAAGAAGAGGAAGAATTAACGGTTTCTCAGAAAGAAACGGCGTAAAGATAATAGATGCTTTTGTTCCGCTTTCAGAGATGTTTGGATACACTACTACACTTAGGTCATTAACTCAAGGTAGAGCAACATCATCAATGGAATCTGACCACTTTGAAAAAGTGCCTAATAACATTGCAGAAAAAATAATAACAAAATAATTAAGAGTAAAATTATAAAATAAATAATATTAAAATTTATTTAGGAGGAAAAATAAATGGCA
>DGYI01000060.1:220-15366 GCA_002396645.1 Firmicutes bacterium UBA5010 | reverse complement strand
CCGATTCCCTTCACCCGCTCCACAAATGAATTTTGTTACAAGTGTACCGTGGTGGGTATAGCGCAGTTGGCTAGCGCGCCAGATTGTGGCTCTGGAGGTCATGGGTTCGATTCCCATTACTCACCCCATATAATTTATAACTTTTTCGAGGCGCTATAGCCAAGTGGTAAGGCACGGGTCTGCAACACCCTTATCCCCAGTTCAAATCTGGGTGGCGCCTCCAATTTAATATTAAGCACCCTTAGCTCAGTTGGATAGAGTGTTCGGCTACGAACCGAAAGGTCAGGGGTTCGAATCCCTTAGGGTGCACCAAGCCTTAAAGGGTTTGGTGTTTAAACAAATTGTACTTTTGAAAAGGTACTTTTTTTTTATGTTTTTTTTGACCTAAAGGTCATTTTTTTATGTTTAATTTTAAGCAGAGAACCCTCTGACATTTAGGGTAGTAACCGAAAATGTTAAATTCTTAAATGATAAACTTATACTTAAATTACTCCAATATTTATTATATAAGTTAAATTTTATTGCGCTATATTTAGTACTGGGTTATAATTGAAAAGAGAAAAAAGACTAATTAATTGGAGGCAAATATGCTTTATCATGTTTCAAATATCATAGGATTAAAAGTTTTAGAACCGAGAGTTTCTACTCATGGAAAATCATATGTTTATGCTATTAATAATATGGTAACAGCTTTACTTTTTGGCGCTTCAAAA
Source organism: Firmicutes bacterium UBA5010 (assembly GCA_002396645.1). Taxonomy (GTDB): domain Bacteria; phylum Bacillota; class Clostridia; order Tissierellales; family Sedimentibacteraceae; genus UBA1535. The sequence continues at coordinate 14,653 of DGYI01000060.1, read as the reverse complement.
GATGATTTTGATTTTTTAATGGATGAAAATGAACTTGGAATCCCTGTAGTTTATGAGTGCTATCCCGATGCGTTTGAAAAAATTTATTCTGACAAAAGCTGCTCTGTTTACGGAATTGATGAATCGGGATTTATAAGTGGTAAAACTGGTTGGAATCCTGAATTGATTAATGAAAATGAAGTTAAAGTATTATATGAAATTAATATTGATAATTTGTATGAGAAATTAATAGAAGAAGAGAATAATGGGAGATTAATTATAAATAGATTTGAAAATTCAAATGAATATAAGAAAATAATATCAAATCATATCGTTGATAGATTGATTAGATTTGAGATACTAGATAGTCCGATTAAAGATGATAGACTTTTAATTCATTTTGGAAATATTATAAATTCACTTAAAGATATATTGAGTGGAAAATATTTATAAAAACAAGATATAAGAATTTTTGGAGGCTTATTATGGATTTATGCTGTACAAATAAACAAGAGGGCGTTATATCTGAGGAAAAGATATATATTGATGCAGAACAAATAGGACTTAAAAATGGTACGTTTGGAGTTATTATAAGTGATGAAAACGGTAAACCTAAAGAAATAGTATATACAGGTAAAATTCTGACTTCAATGCCGATTAGTGAAAAAACAAAAGAGAGAGCGTACAAAATTTTGGCTGAAGATTATGATATTTGTTTTATATTTGATGATAATATTCCAAATATTGATTTTTACCCTGTACCTAAACTTGAAATTTTTGCTTTTGATAGCTATAACGGTTTTTTTTGTTCAGCAAATGACAGCAGTGAAAAGAACGCTCAGATTTATTATATTGATGAATCGCTTAATATTTACTGTCTAGCGTCAAATATACACGAGTTTATAAGACTTTGCATATATAATCCTGAATGGAAAAATAAACTCTTTAAACATGATTTAATTAAGGAAAGAGCAGATGAAAATAAGCAATATCTAGTTGATAAACTGAAATTGTCAGATATTAATTATAAAGAAGAGATAGAAATAGAAAAATCAATTAAAATTTATAATTCATTTGAAGAAGCTAAGAAAGAAATATCTTTTTACGATTTATCTGAAATCAAAAATAAATTAGAATTTCAAGATTAAATTGTAATATTATCTTCATATATAATGAGGATAATTACAAAAAATAGGAGGAAATATGAAACTTGTTATTATATTTGGACCTCATGCAGTCGGTAAAATGACCGTGGGTCAAGAGCTTGCTAAAATAACAGATTTAAAATTATTCCATAACCATATGACTATAGATATAGTATCTGATTTGTTTGCTAATATTCCGAATGAAAGATGGAGACTTGTAAATTTATTTAGACATGAAATATTTGATGCATTTTCAAAGAGTGATGAATATGGAATGATTTTTACATATATGTGGGCTTTTGACAGTCAAAATGATTGGGACTATGTTAATAATTTAGAATCAATGTTTAAATCAAGAGGATCTGAGGTTTATTATGTAGAGCTGGAAGCTGATTTTAATTTGAGGATTGAACGAAATAAAACAGAAAACAGACTTTTCAATAAGCCCACTAAAAGAAATATTGAAAAATCAGAGGAGCGTTTTAGAGAATTAGAGGATAAATACAGACTAAATTCTTTTGAAGGCGAGATATCTAAAGAAAACTATATAAAAATTAATAATACAGACCTAGAGTCGGAAATTGCTGCAAAAATGATTAAGGATGCGTTCAAACTTTAGCTTATGTTTAAAAATGATTATTAAAAAACATATTGACAAAGAACATTTGTTCTGGTAGTATTGGGAGGTAAGATATGGATAATAAATTTTTATGTGTAATGCTTGGATACGATAAAGAAACCGAGAAAATACTTTCCGATATACAAAAAGAACTGTATTTAGCGGGATATGTAGGTACTCAGACAAAAAAACTGGCTTATCATATAACGCTCGGTATTTATGATGTAGAAGAAGAAAATCAAATGATAGAGCATGTAGAAAATGTAGCTTCAAAAACATCTTCTTTTGAGATCACGTTTAATCATATCGGGATTTTTGGCGGGTCTAAGGTCTTGTTTATAGCACCCGACACAAATAAAGAATTGCTTGAATTAAAGAATAATTTCGGAGGCAGCTTTAATTGGACAGCGCATACAACGATGTTAATTGATGAACCGGAAATAATATATAAGGCTTTACCGATAGTGGCGAAAAACTTTAGTGCTTTTAAGGGAAAGGTTGAAACTATTCACTTATATGAATTTAGACCAATGAGAAAAATATTATCTATTTCTTTGATTAATGGAGAAAACCAGAATGTTAGATAAAGTGATTAAAGTAACTACAACTAAGAATCCTAGAGATAATCAGCTTATAAAAATCAAAGAAATTCAAGAAAAACTTGGCTTATCATATGTGGAAAGAAAAAATTACAGTATTGCAGACTTGATTGAAAAGTATAAGTGTGATTATTTATTTGTAATAAAGAGAGACAAATTAGTTTTAACAGATATAAATACAGAGTTGTTTTGGCATCCGAATATGGCTTTTTTAAAGATTAAAGCGATACAAAAGGGTGAATCAGACCCTATTATCAGAGCTATGGATTTGCAAAAAGGAGATTCTGTTCTTGACTGCACATTGGGTTTTGCAGCAGATTCTTTAGTTGTATCCTCATATCTTGGGGACGAAGGTACTATTGTAGGAACAGAGGTTAATAAATATATAGCGTATTTGACAGCTGAGGGCTTGGATAATTATAATACAGATGGTTTAGAAATAAAGAGTGCAATGCAAAGAATTAAGGTTATAAATGCTGATTATAATAATTATTTAAAATCGCTCGAAGACAATAGTTTTGATATTGTGTATTTTGATCCTATGTTTAAGGTACCGAATAAAAAATCTGAATTTATGAATTCACTCAGACCCTTTGCCGAACATTCTTATTTATCTTTAGAGTCAGTAAATGAAGCTTTAAGGGTTGCAAGAAAAAGAGTGGTAGCTAAGGACAGAATGTTTTCTAAAGAACTTGAAAGTCTTGGTTTTACGGAGTTTTACGGTGGCGGAGCAAGAGGCTCAACAAAATATGGTGCTATTATAAAAACTATTTGATGGTGATATGATGAAAATAACTTTTTTAGGAACTGCAGCTGCAACAGCAATGCCTTTGCCATTTTGTGATTGTATGGTTTGTAAAATGTCAAGAAAATTAAAAGGTAAAAATATCAGAAAGCGTTCATCTGTTGCAATAAATAATGATTTGCTTATAGATTTAGGTCCTGATTCGGCGATTGCTTGTATAGAATATGATATTAATTTATCAAAAATAAAATATATTTTACAAACACATGCTCATTCTGATCATTTTGATGCAGGACATTTGGTGACAAGGCATTTAGATTATGCTTCTGAAAATATAAAGTCTATTACACTAGTTTCATCACCTGATACAATGAAAGCATTAAATAGAAAAATACAAAATGAAGATTCTAAAGTAGATATATTTAATGAAGAATGTCAAAGAGAATTAGCTGTATCATTGAATATAATATCTCATAAAGAAGCAATAATACTTGGAGATTATAAGATATCTGCATTTGAGTCATTACATGATGTTAGTGAGCAATCACTAATTTATTTAATAGAAAATAAGGGTAAAACTATTCTTTATGGAACAGATTTATTAGAAATAAGTGAGGAAGTATATAGCTTGCTTAAAGGTCATTTTATTGATATCATGATTTTAGATCAAACATATGGAGCCGGATATAATGCCGGAGGACATCTCGATGCAGAGCAGGTAATAGAAATTATAAACCGCATGAAAGAAATGAACATCATAAATGAAAACAGTCAAATTTTTGCAACTCATATTTCTCATGAGGGAAATAGTATACATGAAGTCATGGAAGAAGTTGCTAGTCAAAATTTCTATAATGTTGCATATGACGGATGTATAATAGAGATTTAATTTTATTTGTAAAATATGATAAAAACAAAGAGGAGATTTCGTTATGCACAAAGATTCTAAGTGGGCTAAAGAAATTATTAGCTTGCAAAATAAGGAGGGAGCTTGGGGGTACTTTCATACTCTTTCAGAACCGAATAAAAATCCGGTAACTACAGAACAGGCATTGAGAAGATTAGAAATTTTAGGCTATACAATAGAAGACGATTGTATACAAAAATCAGTCGAATATATGGTTAAATGTTTAGAAAGAAAAATTGAAATACCTGACAGGCGTGAGAAAACTCATAACTGGGATATTTTTACCGATTTAATTCTTTCGACCTGGATAAGAAGATTTACTAAGGATATAAGTATTGCAAATAAAATTGCAGATATTTGGGCAAGCATAATTACTTCTGCATTTTCAAACGATTTCTATTCCAATCAAGAGTATGTTTTAGCATGTAATCAGGCATTTTCTCAAAAAGTATGGGGTGACAGGCTCATGGATTTTGTTAACTTTTATCATGTATCTCTTATTGCTGATTGTTTGGATGTCAAAACGGAAAAACTAGTTTTTGATTATATTATTAATTATGAAAATGGTATTTATTATATGAGCATTGATAAAGCTGCCTGTGAATTGCCGGAAGTATTTGAGTCTAAAAATGCAAGCAGGTTTTTAAGAGTGACAGAGCTTTTAGCTGAGTATAAAAATAATCTGTATAAGCTTGATTATGTTGTTGATTGGCTGAATAAGCACAGGAATCAAGACGGTAAATGGGACATGGGGGCTAGTTCTAAGGATAACATCTCTTTTCCTCTTTCCGACAGCTGGAGAAGTAAAGAAAATCGTGTTAATGACTGTACTTATAGGATAAATAAATTATTGAACAAAATTGTTTAATAACAGGGAGAATGAATGAAAAGATTTAATTGTATAATTATTTTAAATAAAGATAAAACAAAGCTTTTATTTTGTAAAAGGATTAACAATCCCTACAAGGGCTTATATAATTTTGTAGGTGGAAAAATTGAAGAAAATGAAAGCTCTATAGATGCTGCATATCGTGAGCTTGAGGAAGAAACGGGCATTACTAAGCTGGATACTGAACTTGAGCCCTTTATGGACTTTGTATGGCACATGCATGATATTCATATGGAGGTTTATGCGGGAATTTTGAATAAAGATGTGAGCTTAATGCCTGAAAAGAATCCCTTGCACTGGCTGGGATTTGAAGAAAATTTCTTTGATATGAATGCCTTTGCAGGTGAGGGAAATATAGGTCATATGATTGAAATCTTAAAGATGACACCTAAGCTATATAAAAATAACTAAAATACAATCATAAATATTAAAGACGATATTTTTCAAAATATGAAAATATCGTCTTGTTTTTTATTAGTATTTTTATGAAATGGCTTCAGAGCCTATTTCATAGTTCCAACCATCTTTAGTTTTGGTTGCCTTGCAATCTTGAAAGAAGTATGCTCCATCTCCGCTGCGCCATTTTTGAGCGTTGAACATAAAGCTGTTTTGTGATTCTTTTGTGACCTCAAAGCTAAACAATATTCCGTCTTTAAATACGAGATTTTCCTTGTCAATATATCCGTCTTTGCTTAACTGTTCAAAAGTGCCTGATACTGTTTGTATGCTGTATTTATTTCCCAATACATAAATTAATGCACTTTTCTCAGAGTCGCTTAAATTTGTTGTTTTTGACAAGTCAAATGCTAAGATTTCAATATCTGAATTTAATCCTTTATCGGTTTCCCAAAGTTTATCAAATACTTTTTCGTAAAATCCAACCATATCATCTTTTTGCTCAATGAATTTAATGTATTTTATACCGCTGAATTGAGCAGGATAGCTTTCCATAATAGCTCCGTCATATCCGATTTCAATTATAGCTCCGGGCTGAATTTTTTCTTTGTCATAATCAAATTCAAATTCTGTTGGCAATATGTATAAATCACCTGAATTTATTTCATTTCCGGCATCTGAAATAAGGATAGATTTATCATAGATTTTTATAACCTTTCCTATAAATTTGGCTTTTGACTGTAAATCTGCAGGGTTATCGTCAGCTTTATCTGATGTGCATGCAGATAGTACAATAAGTAATGCGATAGCGAGTAAAAATAAGTTAGTCTTTTTCATAAATACCTCCATGTTTTGTTTCTTTCAAGCCTCACTGTTAATTAAGACGAAATTTAGTAAATAATGTTCCTTAGTTTATTTATTATGATATAATATCTAAAGCTTCAAGATAGCTTAAGTCTATGGATGTTTAGAAAATTCGGCTTACTGAGACTACAATAATGGATTTATATTAAAATGTTTTGACGAGCATCCGACATGGACAAATCAAAGTTTGCCAGGTGATTTCACTATTATTGCAAATAAAAATCACATTCAAAGCTAAGCTTGAATGTGATTTTCTATCTGCCAATCTATAGGTGATTTTCCTATTGATTTAAGAAATATATTTGTCTTTGAAAATGGTTTGCTTCCCAAAAATCCCATTGAAGCCGAGTAAGGGCTTGGGTGAGCGGATTGAATTATGCAATGCTTTTTATTTGTGATTAAGCTTGTCTTTGATTTTGCATTATTGCCCCACAATATAAATACAATGGGATCTTCTCTGTCATTTAGTAATGAAATTATTCTGTCGGTAAATATTTCCCAGCCTTTTTCTTTATGTGAGTTAGCTTTTCCCCTTTCAACACTCAGAACTGTATTAAGAAGCATTACACCTTGATCTGCCCACTTCTTTAAATATCCGTTATTAGGTATGTAACAGCCTAAATCATTTTTTAATTCTAAGAATATATTTTGCAGTGAGGGAGGTGTCGGAACTCCTATTTTAACTGAAAAACTTAAGCCATGAGCTTGATTAGGCTGGTGATAAGGATCTTGTCCAAGTATTAAAACCTTAGTATCCTTATATGATGTATAATGAAGTGCATTGAATATATCATACATATCAGGATATATATATTTGCTTTTATATTCTTTAATAAGAAAGGCTCTTAGTTTTAAATAATATTCTTTTTCAAATTCATCAGATATCAAATCTTGCCAATCATTTTCAAATTTTATCATGCTTACCTCCATTTATATAGCACATAAAACACTATAAAATATATTAAAATCATGTCTTAATATTTATAATAATAGCACAAATAATTATATTATTCAAATGATTAGTTATTTGCATATAAAATTGAAAGTTGACTAATGTGTGGAAAAGTATTACCATTAAATTAATAGAAAGGAATAAATAATTTTAAAGAGGTAATTATGATAAAAACTAAAGATTTTGTAATAAGAACAGTTGAGCATGATGATATTGAATTTATACATAGCTTGAATAATCCTGATTTCAGAGGTGAATATCAGGAATTCCAGTTTGAATCTAAGCAGTTTTTGGTTAAAAGCTTTGAAACAGATGGCTTGATTTCCGATAGATTTCAAATGCTGGTCGCAGAGGCGGATAAGCAGATTATCGGATTAGTTTATATAAGCTTTGTAAGACCTGGACTTGTGAGTATTGGTCTTGTAATTTGTGAAAATCAAAGGGCCAGAAATTTAGGAACTCAAATAACATTAAGTATAGTGAAATATTTATTTGATAATTATGATATACGAAGAATTCAAGCGGATACCGATATTAATAATTTGTCAGCTCAGAGGGTTTTAGAAAAGGCGGGATTTAAAAAGGAAGGAATATTAAAAAGCTATAGGTATCATCACGGAAGATATAATGATTCGGTTTTATATGCCGTTACAAAATAACTATAATTAATGATAAAGGAATGTATATATGATTGAATGTATAAGCCATATTACTTTTATAGTAAAAAATTTAGATAATACTGCAAAATTATTTAAAAAGCTTTTTAATGCAGAGGAAGTATACTATAGCGCAGATAAGAAACACTCTATATTTAGAGAGCGTTTTTTTATTATTGCAGGTCAATGGATTGCAATAATGGAGGATGATAATATAATTAACAGGACATATCATCATTTAGCATTTAAGATTTCAGCCTCTGATATAGATGCTTACTTAAATAAAATCAAAGCTCTTAATTTAGAGCTGAAATCTCCCAGACAAAGAGTATCGGGAGAAGGAGATTCAATATATTTTTATGATTATGACAATAATTTATTTGAACTTCATACAGGGACTTTAGAAGAAAGGCTTAATTTTTATAGAGAAATGGATGAGGTTTAACAAGAGTATAAGATAAACTATTTTATGGGAGAATTGCTATATGAGTGATAAATTTGATTATAAAAAAGAATATAAGGATTTATATATGCCAAAAACCAAGCCATCTATTATTGAAGTGCCTGAAATGATATTTATAATGGTTGACGGTAAAGGGAATCCTAACACAGCGGAAGAATATAAAAACGCAATGGAGATTTTATATGGGTTGTCTTATTCGATAAAAATGAGTAAAATGAGCGGAACACAGCCCAAAGGATACTTTGAATATGTTGTTCCGCCTTTAGAAGGACTTTGGTGGGGAGATGAAGGATATTTTGACGGTACAAATATCACTGATAAAGATAAATTTCGTTGGACATCTATGATCAGACAGCCTGAGTTTGTTAATTCAGAAGTGTTTGAAACGGCAAAGCAAGCTCTTTTAAAAAAGAAACCTCAGCTTGACCTTTCTGCTGCACGCTTAGAAGTTTTTAAGGAAGGATTATGTGCTCAAATTATGCATATTGGGCCATATGATGATGAGGCTGCTACTATTAAGATTATGGAGGAATTCATAATAAAAGAGGGCTATATGAATGATATTTCAGATGCAAGGCATCATCATGAAATTTATCTCGGAGATCCCAGAAAAACTAGTCCTGAAAAGTTAAAGACTGTTATAAGACATCCTATAAGGGAAAAATGATGACAGCTTAAACCAAGTAAAATCTATGGGGCATTTAAAGTTAAGTTATATAATTTATAACTGTAAGGGAGGTGAAAGCTATGGACTGTACTAAGATTGGCAGTCTTCTTTATAAGCTTCGCAAGGAAAAGGGCATGACTCAAAAGGAAGTTGCCGACAGTATGAATATAAGCAATAAGACTATTTCAAAATGGGAAAGGGGTTTAGGATGTCCTGACATTTCCTTACTTCCCGAGCTTTCGGAAATATTTGATGTAAATATTGAAAAAATTTTGCAAGGAGAGCTTTCTATAAACGACACTGACGGAGGGAATATGAAAAGAATTAAGTTTTATGTTTGTAATTCCTGCGGAAATTTGATTACTGCAACAGGATCGGGTGAATTCTCATGCTGTGGACGCAAATTGGAGCATTTATCAGTTAATGAAATTGATGAGATGCATACTCCTAAAATTGAAAAAATAGAAAATGATTATTATATAAGTTTCAATCATGAAATGACAAAGGAGCATTTTTTATCTTTTGCAGCATATCTTATGTTTGATAGGATACATATAATTAAATTATACCCTGAACAAAATGCAGAGCTTAGAGTTCCTGTAATGCGTAAAGGTGAGCTTTACTTTTATTGTAACAAGCATGGATTGATGAAACAAAAGATGTGATGAGCATTAAGTGCACAAATAATTTTCTTTAAATTATCTCTAAAAAGCCATTGACAAATAATCCTTATTAGGATATATTATTAATAAGCGATATAATAATTAAAATATAGAAATAGCTCAATAAAATTGAGACTAATAGATCGCAAACAAAAATATACTATTATTTGGAGGATTATTATTATGAAAAAGTTTATTTGTAAAGTCTGTGGATATATGCATGAAGGAGATTGTGCACCGGATGAATGTCCGATATGTCATGCAGGCGCAGATAAGTTTACTGAGCAATCTGCAGAGGGTTTAGTTTGGGCTGATGAGCATGTTGTGGGAATAGCACAAGGCGTTAACGAAGAAGTAATAATGGGTTTAAGAGCTAACTTTGAAGGCGAATGTAAAGAGGTTGGTATGTATTTAGCAATGGCAAGAGTTGCTCATAGAGAAGGCTATCCTGAAATAGGCTTATACTGGGAAAAAGCAGCATATGAAGAAGCTGAGCATGCAGCAAAATTTGCTGAACTTTTAGGAGAAGTTTTAACTGATTCTACTAAGAAAAATCTTGAAATGAGAGTTGCGGCAGAAAACGGAGCAACAGCCGGTAAAATGGAATTAGCAACACTTGCTAAAAAATTAAATCTTGATGCAATACATGATACAGTTCATGAAATGGCAAAGGATGAAGCCAGACACGGAAAAGCTTTTGAAGGTTTATTAAATAGATATTTCAAATAAGAAATAAGTGCTGATCTTTCTAAATTATGAGCCTGATTTAAAAGTGCTTGTTTAAATTTAATGGAAGTGATCTGATATGATAAAAAGAAATACGATACAAAAACAGCTTATATTAAATGCAGTCAGGAATTTAAGAAATCATCCTACTGCAGATGATGTATATAATTATATAGTACAGAATCATCCTAATATAAGCAAGGGTACAGTATACAGAAATTTAAATTCTTTAGCGGAGGACGGAATTTTGATAAAAATTTCGGTCCCCGATGCTGCGGACAGATTTGATGATACATTAAAGAAGCATTATCATATTAAATGTATGGAATGCAAAGAGTTTATGGACGTAAACTTGGATTATATGCAGGAGCTGGACGACAAAGTTTCTGAAATGACTAAGTATAAAATATTTAGCCATGATGTAGTTTTCAAGGGTATATGTCAAAGCTGCGCCGATAAGAGTAAAAGTTGAATTAAGAAGCCGGTTAAAATGCAATTATTTCATGTATATAATACCGGCTTTTTTATTTCATGGAACTATAATTTCTCTCTTTCGTCTAATATGATGTGACAAATAAGGACACAAAATATAATTACTTAGGAGAGAAATTGAAATGAAATTTAAGAAAATAGTTGTATGCATGCTTATAGCAGCTTTATCATTCGGAGCTGTAGCATGTACAAAAAATGATGACAAGGGTTCGCAAGGTCAACAGCAAGAGCAGGAGAAAAAAGAACTTACAGGAAGTCTTGAAGAGATAATGGGATCTTTATATAAAGGACTTGAAGAAGAATTTAAACCACTGCAAAATACAGTTTTGACAGATGAAAATTCTATGTATTTTACAGGTCTTGAAAAGCTTAACGGAGCAGAAGGATTAGCATCGGAAATGATGATAAGTTCAGTTGCACACTCGGTAGTTCTTTTGAGAGTAAAGGAAGGTACTGATATTGAAGCTCTTAAGACAGATATAAAAGAAAAAGTTGATCCAAGAAAATGGATATGTGTTGGAGTTGAAAGAGAAGAAATAGTAGTAGATAATATAGGAAATACAATAGTATTGATTATGGATAGGTCTTCTGCCGACAAAATACATGAAAACTTTTTAGCACTAGCAAAATAAATAAAAAAATTACACTTTTTATCATAATATGATATAATATGCGTAGCATATTTTAAATGTTTCGGCTTGCCGAAACTATGATATAATATCCGTGACCTCAATCTTGATTGAGGTTACGGATATCTAACAATGGCTCTTGCTGAGACAATAATACCTAATAAAATATTGATACGGAGTGTACAAAATGAGAAAGTTTTTATCGGAATTTAAGGAATTTGCCATTAGGGGTAATGTAATTGATATGGCAATCGGGGTTGTTATAGGTACTGCATTTAAGGCTATAGTTGATTCATTGGTAAATGATATTATTACACCTTTTATAGGGTTATTTGCTAACCAGGATTTAAGTGACAATGTATTTATGGTTGGTGATGTAGCTGTTAAATATGGATCATTTATTTCTGCAATCATTAACTTCGCATTAATGGCATTTGTTATATTCATTATGGTTAAGCTGATTAACAGAGCTAAAAGCTTCGGAAAAAAGGAAGAGGTTGTTAAAGCAGAAGTTACCACCAAAATTTGTCCTTATTGCTTAAGTGAAGTTCCTAATAAAGCAACGCGTTGTAAACATTGTACATCTGCTTTGGAATAAATTGTACAAGCTTAGAAGATAATTTAAATTATCTTCTTTTTTTATTACATAGGAAAGTTCTATTTCTTATGTAATAAATGAAGAATCGGAACGATTCTTCCATAGAGTGAATGGAGTTCACTTTTTTATGTTCTTATAAGCACTTGATCAATGTACAAATAGGAAAATATTCTCATAAAAAAAATAGTTGTTGGAAATTTATTACTTTGATATAATTACTATAGATTTAATAAATTTTTATTGAATCATATTAGTTGGAGGTCATCATGAGAAATAATAATATTTTATTAATGGGACCAATAGGTGTTGGGAAAACGTCTGTCGGAAGAGAACTGGCACTTAGAACCGGAAAAAAGTTTGTGGAAATGGATGAAGAGAAAAAAAGAATTTATGAACAAATTGGTTTTTCCTTACAAAAATGTGAGGAAAAATATAAAAAGTATGGTATAATAGGGTGGTATCAATACCAAAAACCCTTTGAGCTATATTCTGTAAAAATCGTTTTAGAAGAAAATGATGATGCAGTAGTTGATTTTGGCGGAGGACATAGTGTATATGATAATGAAGCTCAGACTAGAGAATTTCTGGGCCTAATGAGATTACAAAAGCACAGCTTTCTTCTTATGCCTTATGAAGATGTTGAAAAGTCATTAGAACTGCTTTCTAAGAGAAACGAGAAGGATGATACTGAGCTAAATCGCATATTTATTAATTCTGCAACAAGCAGGCAAGCTGCAAAACATATCATATATATAGGAGAAAAAACAATACTTGAGATAGTTGATGAAATACTTAATTATATAAATTAGTTATTAGATGATAGCTTTTACACGCGGGCTTAAACTTGGGCAAAAGAACCGTATATTAATTTTGACTATAAATGAATTTTAATTTAAGGAGAATATATTATGAAAAAAATAAATTTTTTATTAATTTTAATTATATTATTTACATTATTTACGTTTTCCGGATGTTCATTAAATAGTTTGACTCCTGCAAAAATAACAACGGATGCTGTGGTTGTCGAACGTGTTTCTTTAAGCAAGGTTGCTGCTATTGAAGAGGAAGCAATAGTCAGAGAGCTTACTTCATTGTATAATAGCTTAAAATTAAAGAAGATTAATAAAAACATAGACGTATCGTCAGTTATTAACGTAGTTTTTTACGAAGATAAAAAAGAAAAATCTGTTTTATCGGTTGATAAAAATGGTTTATTGTATTTATACAGAGATGAGGAGAATATATATAAGATTCTGAATAAAGATTTTAATTATAGTCGAGTTGAGCAAATATATGAAGAATATAAAAGCGATAAAGAATAATTTTAAAAGGAGTTTTATATATGGAATATCAAAGAAAATCATATAAAAAATTTGTTTTATACATGATGTTTTTTATTGTTTTATATACCGCTCAGATATATTTAATACCGAAAATTTTTCCTGATATATCTAATCCGACTTTTACCAGAATAGTAGCTTTTTCAGCTAATGTATTATTGCTGCTTCTATTCTATATAATATATAAAACCGAAAGTATATATTGGATTAACGGAATGAGCTATGAAGAGGCTAAATCAATGAGCAGTGTACAAAGAAAAAAATACGCATGGGAACATTTTATAAAATTTTTTCAAGGTGCCGTTATTTATTTTATATATTGTATAATCAGCTATCTTCTCAAAGATATCAATAGCCTGGATTTCATTGGAACATCGCTGTTTGGTTCAGTATTTGCTTTGTTGATAATTATAATATCTGCAATTAGGACAATTCCGATTAAGCCATAAATTTAAATAATACTATTTTAAACCGGAGAGAGTGTGCATGAAATTATACCATGTAAGTGAGGAATCTGATATCAAAGTTTTTAACCCCAGAACACCTGATAGAGAAGATTTAGATAAATCGGTTGGACTCGTTTGGGCAATTAACGAGAAATGTTTGCCAAATTTTTTAACACCGAGAAACTGTCCTAGAGTTACATACCATATGGGAAAAAATACATCTAAGGAAGATATTGATAAATACATATCTTCTAAAAGCATTTCTCATGTGATAGCTATTGAAAATGCTTGGTTTGAAACAATGAAGAATACAAAGCTGTATTTGTATGAATTTGATGACGAAGAATTTGAATTGCAGGATGAGATAGCGGGGTATTATGTTTCAAAAACTTCTCAAGTTCCTATACTTGTTCATGAACTTGATGATTTATTTTATGAATTATTCAAAAGAAATGTTGAACTGAGAATAGTAGATAATCTTTGGGATATGTTTGATGAGATAAAAAAATCAACTTTTGACTGGTCAATGTGTAGAATGGGGTTTGCTAAGAAAAGAGATAATTAGAGAAAATATAAATTTTATTTATTATAAAAATGTAATTTTGCATTATATATCAATAATTACACAGATTTACCGACAATATTTTCAATATTATTAA
>DGYI01000060.1:0-211 GCA_002396645.1 Firmicutes bacterium UBA5010 | reverse complement strand
GTATAGTACGTAATGCAAAATCAAACTAATAACGTAAAAATTGTGACTTGTGACCCTACAGCTTTGGGACTTTTTGGACTGGCTATGGTTACACTTGTCGCATCATCACAAAAGCTTGGATTTACCGATTCAACATCTTTAGTAATTCCTTGGGCTTTATTTTTAGGAGCGGCTGCTCAGCTAATCGCATCTATTAATGATGCAAAGCATA
>DGYI01000033.1 GCA_002396645.1 Firmicutes bacterium UBA5010 | reverse complement strand
TATATAAAGCTCTCCTCCGGTTTTTGAGAAATATTCGGCAGGGTTGATTTATATTTCAGTATCCTGACAAGTCTTTTTTCATCAAGCTCGTCAATTTTATGTATAAAGCTATCCTTGTAGTCTAATTTAAGCATACACAGCTTCTTTACGCCCTCTGTTTCATACAAGCAATATAAAAGGTCAGAAGAATTAGCATTTGTACAATTTTTCATTGCTTCAAATATATTTTTAGTCAAAGTTTGGGTTATAGCTTCGAAATTACTGTTGTCAAAGCTCATTAAAAGCTGACAGCTTTCGCTGTTATTGGATAAGGTATATTTTTTGCTTGAGGGCAAAAATGCTATTTTAGTGATTTGTTTTACTATATATTCAAATGTGTCATCATCAATTTCCAGCGGCATCTCCGATATAATAGGTGAAGTTATAGACATGTCAAGCACATGAACTATAGCCTTATGAATTATAATATTAGTTTCCATATTTATCTCCATGTAGCAAAGTATTTTATTCAATTATCTTATTTTATATCTATACAAACGAATTGTAAACATTTAATTAATATAAAAATCGCAGTGAATTTTATATGGAAATTCACTGCAATAATAGTAAAAATACTGCACAATATCTAATTGTGCAGTATTATAAATATCTTTAATAATATTAAATTAACTAATCTTATATTTATCAAACAAGATGTTAAGCTGCGGAATAAATAAAATCAAAACAGTTGCAAAACCTTCTGCAGCTATATAGGTAAAATTATATCCGATTGCAGCTATTAAGCCCGGCCACACTCCGTTTGTGGTATCCATAAAAAATATGATTCCTGATATGGATGAGATTATAAATCTTCCTAATATACCTACAAGGTAAGTTTTCATAAGTCCGTGTTTTTGATTTCTTAACACAGCACCAAGCCCCAATGCTCCGAATGCCAAAGGATAATCAAGAATTAATTGTACCGGGTGTATAACATATGGCTTTATAAGTAAATCCAATAAACCAAACACAATACCTGCTGTAACGCCTTGTTTTGCTCCGAACAGATAGGCTACTAACACAATAAAAAGCATACTGAACGGAGTTACTGAGCCTCCCTGCGGCATTCTAAACAGAGTTATCTGATTAAGCACATACGCAATAGCAATAAGAATTGCTGTCTTAACCATAACATTGACATCCATTTTTTTCTTGTCGGTTTTTGCAACAAGCACCATTAAAATGATAATTACTGCAATGGTTGTAAGCTGCCCGGCTATTGAGCCAAAAAAGTTTTGTAAAATTTCTTCCATAAAAAAAGCCTCCTTATTTTTTTGCATAAAGAGAACTCACACGCTTCCTTTCGCCGGTACTAACCGGATCAAGTTATAAGGGTGAAATCTCAGCCATAAAGCTCCCCTAGCAAAATATTTTATATTTTATTAAGTTATTTGCGACCAAGCTTCAAGTCACAATTCTGATATTATATTATCACTATCTTAATTATAATGCAATACTGTTTGTCAACTTTTTTGATTTTATCATTTTATGTCAAAAAAACAAGAGCTGAAATTAAACAGCTCTTATTTTTACACATATTTTACTTATTTCTTTGTTTTTTATATTCAGCCTTGATGTTATTTAACAGCTCACTGTCTAAAAGTGTTTCCATAACAAAGGATGCTATTATTTTACCACCTTTTTCAATCGCATTATGACCGTTTTCTGTTGTCATTTCATCTGCAAATTCTTTAGTATGAAGTGATATGCCTTCTTTAACACCCATAAGGGGATGAAAGGCAGGACATACATAATCTACATCTCCTATATCTGATGAACCCATAGGCTCACCTACAGGAAATACTTCAACACCATAGTGTTTAAATTTTTCTGTCAATGCATCTTCTGCGTATTTATTAGGGGCTATATCCTTTAATACATCACATAATTTGCTTACTTTACCAGTAGTTCTTGTTGCCAGTGCAGCCGCCTTAACGCAATCTTCGACCCATGCTCTTATCTCTTCTACATATGACAGCTCGTTTCCTCTTATATAGAATTCACTTAGACTGTAGTCAGGTACAATATTAGGAGCTTTGCCTCCTTCTTTTATATATCCGTGCAATCTTATATCCGGCTTAACATGCTGTCTCATCATATCTATAGAATGGAAAAACAACTGCATTGCATTTAAGGCATTTCTTCCGTCCCAAGGTGAAGCCGAAGCATGGGATGTTTTGCCTGTAAACTCAATATTAATTCCGTCAAGAACTAAAAACTTGCTGTTAGGTGAACTGTAGTTATTCATGTGCATCATGATTGCATAGTCATAATCATCAAATACACCTGCCGCAGCCATCTTTATTTTTCCTCCTAAAACTTCTTCGTCAGGAGTTCCTACTATATCTACCTGTCCGCTAAAGTAAGATTTAAGGTCATTAATTATAAGGGCTGCCAATACCGAAATACTTCCGCTGGCACTGTGTCCGCAGCCGTGCCCTATACCCGGCAGTGCGTCATATTCTGCCATAATGCAAATTTTAGGACCTTCAGGATTTAAACCGAATATAGAAGCCTTGAATGCTGTCTCCAGTTCTGCATACGGATACTTAACTTCAATTCCTTTAGACCTCAGCAGTTCAACTATTTTTGCCGACGACTCGTATTCTTCTCCTGATATTTCGGGATTATCAGCCATATAGTCATTTAGTTTTAAAATTTCTTCAAGATATTTATGGCTGTCTATAATATTTTGTATTTCCTTATTAATCATAGTTTATCTTCCTTTCGTAATCATATATTTAGAACGGACCGTAATTCATAATCGTAGCGATATATATAAATACGATTTGCAGTATTACTAAAACAACAAATAAAGGACCAAAGAATTTATACCATTTTTCAAGAGGAACTTTTGCGATACTTGCCATTACTGCCGCTCCGGTAGGCCAAATTAAATTTGAATATCCGTCTCCGAATTGATATGCCAAAACAGCAACCTGCCTGTTAACCTCAACTAGGTCAGCAAGCGGCGTCATAATCGGCATAACTGTTGTTGCAAGTCCGCTTCCTGATGGTATAAAGAAATTCATTATATTTTGGAAAACCAGCATTCCCTCTGCAGCCATCCATGACGGCCATGAAGCAAGCGGCTTGCTCAAAGAATAAATTATTGTATCTAATATATTTCCTTCTGTCAATATAACAACTACTGCTCTTGAAATACCTATAACGAGTGCTGCTGATATTATTTCGCAAGTAGCATCTATTATATTTTTGATGATTTTGTCAGGTCCTTCACGCCAGATAATTGAAACAATAATACCGCACAGAAGGAATAAGGCTGACATCTCATCCAGGTACCATCCAAGCTCTAAGGAGGTATAGACTATCAATATTATTGTTGCAAGGAAGATAAGAAGAGTTATTTTTCTTTTTGCTGTAAATTCAACATTGTCAATTTCATCTCTGTTAATTTCAAGCTTGCCTATATTTATACCCTTCATTATACTTAAATCAGGATTTTTCTTTATTTTAGCAGCATATCTCATTGTCCACCATATAGAAGTTCCGACAAATACTATAAATATGATAACTCTGAATCCTAAACCTGAAAATAGAGGAAGCTCTGCAATTGACTGTGCAATGCCGATTGTAAACGGATTTGTGGTAGCGGAAGCAAATCCCATAGCTACAGCCAAACCTGACATAGCAAGTCCGACCAGGGCATCATATCCGAGTGCTATTGCTAAACCAACAAATATTGGTATAAGACCGTATATTGTATCCCATTCTCCGTAGGTAGAGCCTGCTAAGGCAAATATCACCATAAATATCGGGATAGATAGGAATTCTTTGCCTTTTAATTTTTTTAATAATACATTTATCCCACCGTGAAGTGCACCTGTTTTTGTAATAGTAAAAACACTGTAATAGGCAAAAATTATCAAAAATATTATGCTTGAGCCCTGAACCATACCTTTTTGTATGCTTAAAAATATATCAAAAAATCCCGCAGGAGTTTTTTCAACATATTTAAAGGAGTTTGGATCAATGGTAGTTGCACCTGTTTCCGGATCAGCTATTTTGTCAAAATTTCCTGCAGGTATTATGTGGGTTAAGATAACTACTAATACTATTATTGCAAATAATATCGTGTAAGTGTGAGGGAACTTAAATTTTTTCTTTTTTTCAATATTTTCCATAATTATCCTCCTTGGTAATTTTTATTTTGTATATATTAAGTTATAGTTCTTAATATATTCATTCAAATTTTATGCTGAAATTTGTTGATTTTAAAGAAAATGTTTTCCTATTACAGTCAAAAATACTCTGTATATGATTTACTGTATAAACACTTTCTCAACATACTCTGAAGTAAATGCAGCTAACATTGCTCCGTAAGTCAATCTAAAAGGAATAACAGAGCCTACATCCAGCTCTTCCTTACATTCGGTCACATCAACTATCATATGATCACTGCTCGCCCCCAGAATTTCCATTCCCTCTTTTATTGCAAAGACTTCTTCTATGCGTATATCCTGCCTTCCTACAGCAAATATTGCTCTTTTTCTTATACCCTTATCCTCAAAATGTGGTATCTCTCCAAATGCATCCTTTTCAATTTTTCCAAAAGGCTTTGATGGTTTATCTAATATTTCAATAAGCTCACAAAGCAGTATCAAGGAATCCGGTTCTGCTCCCGGCACCATTTCGCAAAGGCGTGCATCATATCCTGTAAGCAGTATATCGCCAAATCTGAAATGATTGATTTCTTTCGGACACTGTCCCTGCACCATAGCAGTGTAGGTGAAGGAGTTTCCTCCGCTGATGAGGCTGACATCAATACCAAAGTTTTTCTTTACATCTTCGGCCAGTTTAACTAATATGCTTAAATTTTCATATTCAGGCATCACTCCGCCGAAGCATCCGAAATTTGCAGCAATACCGTCTAAAACAACTCCTTTAAGCTTGGCTACCTCCGATATAACACTAAGCGCATTTTCCGGAAGGCAGCCCTCTCTTAAATCACCTATGTCAACCATAAAAATTATCTTATGTATCTTTCCTTTACGTAAAGCTGAATCTGACAATGCTCTTATAGTTTTTAACTCGGAGTTCATAGAATAATCGGCATATTCAACTACATCATCAGCTTCAGAAATCATAGGAATTCTGATAAGCATCTTTTTTACAGGAAGACTGTTTAATTTTTTCAGATTCTTTACTCTTGAATCGGCAATCATTTCTACCCCTGCACAAACCTGTACATATGCTATTTCATGTAAACCGCAATAGCATTTAGATACTGCGGTTACAGAAATACCATATTTTTTACACTCGTCTATTACTGCTTTTGTATTTTGCTTTATTTTCTTTAAGTCAACAATTAATGCAGGGTATTTCATCTTATTCCTCCAAAACTTTTATATAATTAGAATGGACTTATTGTGCCGTTGCTTATCATTACTATAGATGTTACAAACATAACAAAGATAACTAAGAAAATTGCAATTTCAGCTTTATTTTCAAAGAATTTTTTACCCTTTTCCTTCTTGTTCCACAAATAAATGAGTGTTCCCGGACAATATAAGACGGCAGTGATAAGTATATATGTCAATCCACTTGCGTATAAAAGCCATGCTCCGTAAATAGTTCCGACAACAGCTATAACTTGTTGAACAAATAAGCTTCCCGACGATAACTCTCCGATTCTTCCCTCTCTTCTAAGCACTATTTTTAGGTAATACATAGAGCTTAATAAATACGGTATCATTATCATGCTGGCAGACAGAGTATAGAATATCTGATATGTCGATTCGTTGAAAAGAACTATTATCAAGAAAATTTGAATAATTATATTGGTAATCATAAGTGCGGTTGATGGTGCTTTTTTCTTGTTTTCAGCTGCAAATATTTTAGGAAATGCGCCTTGAGCAGCAGGCTCATAAATAGCTTCGGCAGCTAATATGGTGTATGTGAAGGTTGCACCTGTTAAGGATATGAAAACAGCAAAGTTGACTAAAGTTGCACCCCATGGTCCTAAAACATGCTGCAAAACTCCTGCCATCGGAGGATTTCCTAATTCCGCTAACTCGGCTCTTGTCATTACTCCCATACTAAGTACCGAGATCATAATATATATAGCTAAAAGACAAAGGAACGAAATTACTGTTGCAGATCCCGCATCTTTTGATCTTTTGGCTCTTCCGGAAATAACAACAGCCCCCTCAATACCTACGAAAGCCCAAACAGTTGTAGATGTTGTAGCTTTTACCTGATTTATAAACGACGGCCCTCCTGGCTCTCCCCAAAAATTATCCATAAAAATTTCCATTTTAAATGCTCTTACAAATATAATTGATATAATCAACACTAAAATAGGTAAAATTTTAGCTATTACAACAATTAAGTTTATAGTTGTAGCTTCACTCACTCCGCGAAGCACCAAATAAACAGTAAACCAAATGAATACAGATGCTACCACTACGGAAATCAGGTTATTTCCTTCTCCAAAAACAGGGAAGAAATATCCTAATGCCGCAAAAAGCAATGTCGCAAAGGATACATTTGCAAGAAGTGCACTAATCCAGTATCCATAGGCTGAATTAAAGCCCACATATTCTCCGAATCCTTCTTTGGCATAGCTGTAAACACCACTCTTTAAATCCGGTCTGAATTCATTCAGACCATAAAAGCACATCATAAGTGCAATCATTCCTATTCCGCAAATCAACCATCCTGTTAATACCGCCGCAGTATTTGCTCCATTAGCGGCCATGTCCCCCGAAATACTGAATACACCGCTGGCAAGTGTAGATCCAATAGCAAATGCTGTAAGTCGTATAATGCCTAAATCGCCGTGACCTTTTAACTCATTGTTATTTGTACTCATACTTAGCCTCCTCGTATAATTTTACAATTTCTATGTGTTTGTGTGTAATCCTGCAATCGCAAGATTCTACAGTTGTTTTCAGGATATCTGAACGGACGACATATATTTTTGACGCTGTCTGTCGCTTATCCCATAACTTAGGTAAATTATTAGGGAAGCATGACTTCCCTAATAACTTTAACAGCAGTTTCAATTACAAAGTTTATCTGCTGATTATTTGTTTATAAATTTTTAGAAGCGCAGTGATAAGCAGCTCAATCCACCATCAAGTTTTCTGTACTCTGAAGTATCTGTAACAATTACTTTATATCCTGCATCTCTTATGCCCTTTTCTACTGTAGGATATCCTTCAGGAACTATTACAGTATCATTTACCCAAATGCAATTTGCTCCGTAAGCTTCTTCTACAGGAACAATAATTTTATTGAATGATTTGAAATCTTCTTTTTCAATAAATTCTCCTGAAACAAGCATATTGTTATTTTCAACATAATTTACACCGGTTTTAAGATGTAAAACCTCTTCAAGGGAAACAACCGAGCATGTATAACCGTATTTAGCCAATGCTTCTTTAAACTGTCTGCAGCCCTCTTCATTCGTACGAGCAGATAATCCGATATAGAAGTGATCTCCTACCATCATTACGTCTCCGCCTTCCATAGTTCCGGGCGATTTAATATACTCTATCTGATCATCACTGTAAAACTTTTTAATAGTATCAACCATTAAGGCTGATTCTCCTCTTCTTGTCTCAGCTCCCGGATTAGATATTATTGCACATTTTTTAGCAAGTACTGCTGTATCTTCCACAAAGCATGAATCAGGATACTCTTCCAGTGCTTCCAGTACAGTTACCTGAACTCCGCAGGATTTAAGGGCTTCTATATATGCATCATGCTGCTTTAGAGCTAATTCATAATCCGGTTTACCCAATTCCGGTGCTGATGTTATACCATCAACCAATGACCTTGCCGGTCTTCTTACAATAACATTATTAAACATTTTGTACCTCCGATTTTAAAAATATTTTGTATACAATATATTTTATATTTTATACTCACATATTGCAATAACGTTTTCATTAATAAACTGTAATACTTTTATTAAGGAACCGTAATAATACGCAGAAACATTTATAATAAACTGTTTATACGCAATCTGTTATATATTATTTGAATAAGAGTTAATAATATACAGAATATTATATACTTTTTATTGAATATTTAGATTCTTAGTGCTATGATATTATTTAGAGAAAATTTAACATATTTTATAAAAAACAAAATATCATACATTTAATTATGAAAAGAGGTACGAAATGTCAACCTACATGTCACTTAAAGATCATGTATATAAGTATATTTCTGAAAAAATCAACGATGGATCTTTAAAACCCGCAGACAAAATTAATGAACAGCAAATTGCAGATGCTTTAAATATAAGCAGAACACCTATCAGAGAAGCTCTTATTCAATTATCCTCAGATGGTTTATTGGAGAAAACACCCAGACGAGGATTTCGAGTTAAAGTTCTGGATATAAAAAAAGCACAGGATTTATATGAAATTATCGGATTATTAGATGGGAAACTTGCCTATAATGCAGTAGATATAATTAACGATAATATTATTAAAAAAATGCAATTTTTAGCTGAGTCCATGGATGCTGCAATTAACCAGGGTCTAAGGCAAGAATATCATGAACTGCAAATGCAATTTCATGATTTATATATAAATTTATCTGATAATACTGAAATGGTTTCATTGCTGAATCAGCTAAAAAACAGTTTTTTAAGGAAATATTATGTTTTTGAAAATTCTAAGGATGAAAAAAAGATATTAACCCATACAAATGAAGAACATTACGAAATGATAAAATTATTTAAAGAAAAGAAGAAAGAAGAGCTTGAAAAGTATATAAAAAATGTTCATTGGTCAGCAGATAAGGCAAGCTTTGATTCATTTTAATTTTTAGCTGATAAATTTATTTTTATTTATTATTTTTTTGAATTTTATTCACAATGTAAATGATATAAGCCCAGGCAATACATTGCCTGGATTTTTTTGCGTATTTTTTAAGTTAATTGCATTATTTTATTGAACATTTTCTTTTATAGGGAATACATTAATTGTATATATTATTCTACATAATTACAATTTTTTATCAAATTTGCCGCGAAAATTCGCATAATAAAAGAATATAGATAAAAATTTTGTAATTCAAAATTAAGTCTTGAAAGGAATGAGTTTATATGATATTAAACCAAAATATGAATGAAGCATATCAGCCTTTAGTACCTTATATGCCGGCTCAGCCTAAGGTAGGCTACGGATATGTACCATATCAAATAATGCCGGAATTTATGGATGTAGAGGACGCATTTAACGCAGGTACTCTTTTCCCTGATTTAGTTACTCCTTATAGCCATAAGATGAGAAAAGGGGTGTAGTATATGAAAATTTTATGCAATAACAATATGAACTTCAGAGAATTTGATATGGACGACATGGACAATATGAGAGATACGAGAGACATGAGAGATATGAAAGATATGAAAGATACGAGAGACATGAGGGATATGAAAGATATGAGAAATATGAACATGCAGCAAAGAGATTCTCTAATGCTTGAAATAATGAAATACCAATTTGCAACACTTGATTCAGCACTGTTCTTAAACACTCACCCTAATGATCCGGTTGCACTTATAAGACATCACGAATACAGCACAAGATTAATGCAATTAAAAGATGAGTTCAGTAAAAAATTCGGACCTTTAGACTCCTATACACCTGATGCATCAGGTACTTGGAGATATATTGACAGTCCTTGGCCATGGGAATAAATTTAGTATATAGCTTTAGTTTAATTAAAAATTAGCACAGAAAGGGAGGTAATTATTTATGTTTATGTACGAAAAAAAATTACAGTATCCGGTTAGAGTCTCTAACCGTGATGTTAGAATGGCAAGAAATATACTAAATCAGTACGGTGGTCCGGACGGTGAATTCAGTGCGTCGCCTCTGTATGCAAAAGCACACACAATATAGATTGATATTTCAATACTTATTGTGTGTGCTTAATTTATTATAACATAATTTTTGAATTTATCAAGAAAAATAGACTTTGTATGTATTCTATTATTTCAATTATTTGGGTAGAGTTTATATCGTTTATATTTTTGTTTAACTAGATCATTCTCCCTACACTTAAATAATAACTCAAAATCCACTTCCAGAGCTTTTGCTAATTTTAAGATAGCATCAATAGAGATATCTCTTTTTCTTCTTTGTTCTAATTCTTTTATAGTTGATTGAG
Organism: Firmicutes bacterium UBA5010; assembly: GCA_002396645.1. Classification (GTDB taxonomy): domain Bacteria; phylum Bacillota; class Clostridia; order Tissierellales; family Sedimentibacteraceae; genus UBA1535. The sequence goes on along the minus strand of DGYI01000033.1, from coordinate 1,806 downwards.
AAACACCAGACAAATCAGATAAAGTTTTTGTAGTCATTTTTCTTTTTAATCTGAATAGCCTTATGTAATATTTTATTTCCAATCTCATTTTTTATTTTACTCCTGAATGATTTTTTATTATTATGCCATAATTACTTTTTATCATACAAAATAAAAAATACCGGGACTATTCGCCCCGGCATTGCTTCTATTACTTATATAATCCCGCTCTATCATTTATAACAAGAAGTCTTAACATTTGTTCTGTCAAATTCAAGCCTGATGGTTTCCCATTTATTAATTTACCCTCTAATAATTTATTATCTATTAGCTTTTTAATAGTAGGCTTAGCATAATCAGGACACTCATCTAATGTGTTGTATATTTTTTCATCCATATTCTTTTCCTCCTGAATATTATTTTTTTCTAACTCTCTTTTTACATCTTGTCTAAAGGTGTCCATACTTTTTCCGTATTTAGGAAACCAATGCATGACATCCGCATGATTAGAAGCTATACCTTGTTTATAACCCTCACTATGACAAATTATATCTGTTATTGGATTAAGTTTATATTCCTTACAAAGGTAAACACATAATTCAACCGATTCTTTATATACCTTGTTAAAATATATTCTGTCAGTCAGATTATCTTCACAGATTTCAAAGCCTATATAACCCATAAAGTTAGCACTGCCTTTAGCTCCACTTCCGCTGTGCCAGCCGACCATATCCCAAGGCAACGTTTGATAGGTTGCTATGGTTCCGTCTTTAAGCTTGCCTATAAAAGCATGGACACACACTTGCCTGCCATTAGGACGGAACTGATTCCAGTGGTTTCCGCTTGAATTTAATAATCCGTCATCAGGTCCTACATATCTACCAATATTGGGATTGTTTGCGCCTGTTGAGTGCACCATTATTCCCTTTACAGCATGTTTTTTACCTATCTTATAGCACTCATTATTTATTAGAAATAATTGTCTTAGTTTCATTATTATCGCCTCCAACGTAATTTGCAATAGCTGGATTAGCCTCTAATAAGCGTCTTACCGTTAACAACGCTTCATCAACAAGGATTCTGAAATATTCAAATGATACTAAGCTAGAGATTCCAGCAAATTTGCTTATAAATTTATCGTATACAAATCTAAGTTTTAGTTGTCCGGTTTTGCCTCCTAGTTCTTTTTCTGCTTCCATACAAGCGAATATCAGCCACTCTTTTATTTTATCTATTTGCTTAGCAGTAGGGAGTTTTAAAAACTTTAATAGTTTAAACCCTAAAAATCCTCCTATTGCTAAAATTGCTATACTTATGTACCATTTGCTAGTTATCCAATTCATCGTTTAAATCCTCCTTAGAATTTTTAATTTTTAATACATTTTCATTTTTAGCCTTCCAATAATAAAATCCAGTACCAGCGGTTATTTCCGCAAATAAACCGCCCAAGATTACATTTAATGGAGATAAATCTCCAGTACGCCACATTAATACGCAAGAAAAAAGCACCACTAATGTAGTGCTTATAAAAGCTATTAATAATATTTTTTTACTAAATTCCATTGTTGTTCTCCATTTTATCAACTCTTTTATGCAAGCTCTTATAAGAACTTTCAAGAGAGGCTATTTTAGTATCCTGAAGATTAATTTTATCATCCAATTCTTTCACGTTTTGGTTTATACCAACTATTACATCTAACTTTGCATTGACCGTCCCTTTCCACTCTGCATCTGTAGCTATCTTTCCGTCTCTGCCTTTTAGCCAGCCACCTAGACCGACAAAACAGCCTATTACTGCTATTAAGATACTTATTTCTATAGTCATAT
>DGYI01000001.1:3162-3474 GCA_002396645.1 Firmicutes bacterium UBA5010 | reverse complement strand
CTTAATAATTGTTGATGGCTTCATATGAATCGCAAATTGAGGTTACCCGAGCAATAAAGGGAATATCCTCTTTACTTAGTCCAAAGGGGTAACCCTTTCCGTTCCACCATTCATGATGATAAACCGAGGCATCATGAATTAAAGGAAGCATAAATTTCTGTATTCCTATAATTTCCCCTTTATAGGCAAGTTGTAATAATTCCTGTGCAAATACGGTATGATTTCGCATCATGAGATATTCTTCTTTAGTCAAAGTCTTTGGTTTTGTAATAAGTTCAGAAGGAATGCTCACTTTTCCAATGTCATGGTAAT
>DGYI01000001.1:0-3051 GCA_002396645.1 Firmicutes bacterium UBA5010 | reverse complement strand
TTTCTACAAGCATCTCAACATTCAAGCTGTGCCGTATCTGTTCTTCCGGCAGCAAATGAATAATCTCATCTATTGTTAAGCCTTTATATTTTTTAATCATTAGCCTTCCTTCCTTCAAAGTTCTTATCATTTTATTTTTTTTAAATTACTTCTATATAAATTATTTTTTAATTCATAGAATAAAGCTGATGTAAAAGGGAATATTTATAATTAACCCGCTCTTTCCGAGCCGGACGCAGTATAATAGTTACCGCGGAGCATTTTATCAACAATAGGTTTTTTCTGTATTCATATCACATTTCACAAGAAATTAGACGGCGAATTTAGAGAATTCATCAGTTTCTATGTGCATACTGTTGAATTTTTCAATAGCCGCTTTTTTATGCTCAATCAAAGAATGCGCATAAATATTTAGCGTAATGGAAACATTAGAATGTCCCAATATTTCGCTGATTGTCTTAATATCTACCCCCAGTTCCAGCGCCCTTGTAGCAAAGGTGTGCCTGATGGCATGAAATTTCCGATCCTGTATTCCTGTATCAGTCAGAATTTTTTTATATAATTTTTGAAAACTGCGCGGATCAATAGGTATGTCAGTTCCGGACAGCACATAGCAATTTTCATTTTTAGGATACAGTTTGTTTTGTTCAACCAATTTAATCAGAAATGTCGGAAGCGGAATCTTTCTCATGGAATTTCGACTTTTTGGTGTGCCTACAAGTAATTTAGTAAGAGATTTTTCATCTTCAAAATTTTTTGTTCGGGACACAGTTTTTGATATTGACATCATTCCTGCATCCATATCAATATCGCTCCATTTCAAAGCACAAAGTTCTCCGAGACGTATACCTGTGCAAAAGCAAAGTATAATTCCCAAAGCACGCTTATCCTCGTAACGAAATGCTGCAGCCTCTAAAAGTCTTTCTTCTTTCAGTGAGAAAACCTGTACTTCCTTGATTTCCAGCTTTGGCAGCTTAATCAATTCAAGTATAGAAGCACTGTTCGGGACAGCTTTTAAAATTTCCTTTAAGGAAATCTTAAAGATTGAAAGAATCTTCTTTTTAGATGATTCTGCAAGACTTGCATCCTCTCTGATAACTTTTATAAAACGCAAAACTGACTCCTTTGTAATAACTTTGTCTGTATCTTGATAAAAAAACGGCAGAATATGCTTATGCATACATCGGTAATAGCTTTCATATGTTGAAGGTTTCACCTGCAGACTAATACCCCCTTCTAACCATGCCTCCAGCAATTCTGCTGAGCTTTCTGTCTGTTGAAAAGGTCTTTCTGTACTAATTTTTTCAACATCCTGAAGTGATCTCATTTTCTCTTTGACTTCTTTATAGGACTTAGCGTAGATATATTGATATTTTCCCTTCTGAATCAGCAGACGACCTTCCCAACGCCCATCTTTACGTTTATAAATGTTTTCTCCTCTTCGTGCCATTTTGCATTCTCCTTTGATTGATTTTGTGTATGACGCTGTTCTTGACGATTAATAAATTAAAATATTATCAAAAAAGCGGCAAATTCATTTAATAAGTTGTTAAAATTGTCTGTTTTCAGGATAACAAACTATGTTTAACCCAATAATTGACAAATGTGTGCAGTTGATATATAATAAAAACTGTCGAAATGTGTAAAATATTAGCACCACAGTAACTATTATACTGCGTCTTAATTTTATATCTTAAATATAAAACGCCTCTTTACTTAACACAGTAAAAGAGGCGCTTTTTTATATCATATTAATTTGACAAGGCAGTTGACTTTATTGTATTACCTTATTAGCTTTGCAAATTCATCATCACTCAGAAGCCTTTTCATATCTATGGTCAGTATCATCTTTTCTTTCTTTGTCCGATATATCCACGCAAATAAATTCAATGCTTTCATTTTTCACAAATAATGATTATTCAAGTTTGTTAATTATATTTGACGCCAAATACTTAATTCACAGCAGAATAATTTTATTTTACAGCACGTGTCAAAGCTATTTATTCTATCATTGATTTTTATTGGTAATATTTAGTATACTAATTATATCTTATTTAATCAACAAGCTATTAGCTTAAATAATTTTTATTAGCTATAGCTTCTACCCTTCTATAAACTTCATAAGTTCTTGATTAAACCTGTCTTTTTCATCATAAAAGCTTCCGTGTCCGCTGTAATGGAAAGGCAAAAATACGGAATTTTTAATACTTTCATGTTGTACTTCTCCTAATTCGAATGGAACGATTTTATCGTGTGTACCATGAATAATTAATGTAGGTACTGTTATAGTTCTCAGATCATTAAATAATTGCTCTCGAATCCACATTTTTGCCACTGCAGCTGTTGACCATCCTGCTGCTTGGAAACCAATATTAAGAAACCATTGTGAAAAAAATTGTGTTATATATTGAAAGAAAAATATCCGTCCGAAATTATTCAGCATATTCGGTCGATCGTTGTAGGTTTCATCAATTATATTAAGGACTGTATCCCTATTTATCCCGTATGGAAAATCCGGCAGTTTAATCAAGCTGGGCGCTGCTGCTGCAAAAAGTGCCAACTTTGAAACTCCATAGCTTTTGTGTCTTGACATATACTTTATTGCTATTGCCCCTCCCGTTGAATGACCTGCCAGTGTAAAGTTTTTTAGATTCATAGCTTCAACTACAGCTCTCACATCATCTGACAAGCTATCATAATTATATCCGTTCCAAGGTTTATCTGATTTTCCAAAGCCCCTTTGATCTATTCCTACACATCTATACCCCTTTTCGGGAAGCTTGTCAAATTGATACTCAAACAGTTCATGGCTGCCCGGCCATCCGTGAAGAAAAACAATTGTCTTGTTTCCGGTTGGATTAAGGTCATTGACAAAAATATTTACGCCCGGTTCAACTTCAATATAAAACTCCATAAAAACCTCCAATAAAATTACTCTTTTTTTAGAAATATTATTCGTCTATAATCCGGAATATGTATACACGAATATTTATATTAATTTCAAATAAAAAAGAACTCTGTTAAGAGTTCTCAGACCAATGACAAACCTAT
>DGYI01000024.1 GCA_002396645.1 Firmicutes bacterium UBA5010 | reverse complement strand
ATTAATTTTGTTAATAGTTTATCATTATTTTTGCTAAAATTCAATAAAAAAAGAAGCCTTCAACATCTTATTAATTTCATCATTAACTTTAATTTGATTTTAGAGTACCATCATTAGAATTTCGATGCTTCCGACCAGATTACATAAACAGTGAACTATGATTCCAATGTATATGTTTTCTTTTTTCCATACCGCGTATGTATAAGGCAATATGCCGACTATTCTTCTTATATTTTGCCATGGTGACCAAAAATGGTATAAGGAAAATACAACAGTAACAAGTATAGGTGCAAACACTTTGTAACGCTTTAATCTCGGTAACATATATCCCCTAAAATACAGCTCTTCTATGATTGGCAAAACAAAACTATTTGTAATGATAAATAGAATAACGGTAAGCCAAATAAGTGGCTGAGAATATAAATCAAGCTGATTTACAAAGTTTTCTACTATAAAGTAATCGGGAATATATTTGTGTACAAAAGGCATAACAAGAGTATTCTCCAGTTCACCAACAAATTTTGAAGCAAATCCTGCTATTAAAAATAATGCAACAACTAGTAACACTGCTTTCCACTTATTTATATTATGTCTATATTCTAATGTGCATCCTACTCCTGCTTTTCCCGTTTCTTTTTTGTTTTCTTTGAGTATAATTACTAATTCCAATGGGGCCAATATAAATAATGCAATAAGAATAAAGCTAAATAATGGCGGAACTAAGTGTCGAAATTGTAATGCACCAATATACAAAATTATAGTAATTAAAGGCGGTATAAACGCCATAATTAATAGCTTAGAGACTTTTATTTCTTTCATTAGAGAACCTCTCTTTCTGTTGCACAATTTCTGTTGTCAGTTTCTAGTAATCAATAGCTAATTAGTGACATGTCTTTTGAATATATTTCATAATTTTTCCTATTAATCATATTTATATCAATTATATATATTATGTATAATCTTGTCAATAATAGTGAACAAAGATAATAAAAAAAGAAGCCTACCAAAAGTTTAAACCACTAATGAAAAGCTTCTAAATTTATATGTTAGCAAATTGTTATCATTCACACAAAATGTTTGATAAAACATTTTGATTTCAACATATTTTAATATTATTGTATTATTTCAACAATTACTCTTTTATTATCTTTTGTTGCGGCAGCTTTAACTACTGTTCTTATAGCTTTGGCTATTCTGCCTTGCTTTCCTATAACCTTGCCCATATCTTCAGGAGCAACGCTAAGTTCAATAATAAGTGATTGACTACCTTCAACTTCTTTTACTTTAACGAGATCAGGATTATCTACCAGTGATTTTGCTAAATATTCAACTAATTCACCCATTGTTTTCTCCTCTTATTTGTTTTCATCTCTTTTGTCAAAAATACCGTTAGTTTTGAATAACATACCTACTGTATCAGTTGGTTTTGCACCGTTGTTTAACCATTTTATAGCTTTTTCGTCATCTATCTTAACTACCTTTGGTTCAACTACAGGATTGTAGTATCCTATTTCTTCTATGAAACGTCCATCTCTTGGTGAACGAGAATCAGCAACAACGATTCTGTAAAAAGGTTTCTTTTTAGATCCCATTCTTTTTAATCTTATTTTTACTGCCATTATTGTCACCTCCTTATAATTTTTTTTATATGATATAGAATTCGGGAAAAGTTTTTTTGACCCGAAATTTCTTATCTGACCACATGGTTTAAGCTTTAAAACGGAAATTTAAATTTTCCGCCGCCGCCTCTTTTTTTCATCATTTTTTCCATTGAACTGAATTGCTTCATCATTTTTTTCATATCTTCAAACTGTTTTAGAAGTTTATTGACTTCTTGGACTGATGTGCCGCTTCCTGCTGCAATTCTTTTTCTTCTGCTTCCATTTATAACAGAAGGCATAGATCTTTCTTTTTTAGTCATTGATTGAATTATGGCTTCTGTATGCTTCATATCCTTTTCATCAACTTTTAAGCCTTTGAGCTGTTTAGAATTAACTCCCGGAATCATAGCAAGTATATCATCAAGCGGTCCCATATTTTTCATCTGCTGAAGCTGAGTTAAAAAATCATCTAGATTAAATTCCTGATTTTTTATTTTCTTTTGAAGCTCTATAGCCTGCTTTTCATCAAATGCAGCCTGTGCTTTATCTATAATGGACAGGATATCTCCCATGCCGAGTATTCTTGAAGCCATTCTGTCGGGGTGAAAAACTTCTAACTGATCCATTTTTTCACCGACTGTTACAAATTTTATCGGTTTATCCACTACATTCTTGATTGATAATGCAGCTCCGCCTCTGGCATCCCCGTCTATCTTAGACAATATGACACCCGATACATCAAGGTATCCGTTAAAAGTCTCGGCAACCTTTACTGCCTCCTGACCGGTCATAGCATCAAGAACTAAAAGTATTTCATTAGGATTTACCTCGTTTTTAACATTAACCAGCTCGTCCATAAGCTCTTCATCTATGTGAAGTCTGCCGGCAGTATCTATTATAACTACATCATTATTAAATTTATTGGCATGCTTCATAGCTTCTTTAGCTATAGTCACAGGGCTTATTTTATCTCCCATTGTAAATACAGGAACATCAATCCCCTCACCTACAACCTGGAGCTGTTTAATTGCAGCAGGTCTGTAAATATCACAAGCTACAAGCAATGGTCTTCTGCCCTCTTTTTTCAGCTTTAAAGCAAGTTTACCTGAAGAGGTAGTCTTACCTGCACCCTGCAAGCCGCACATCATAATATATGTTATGCCGTTTGTATTAAACTTAAGCTTGCTTTCCTGACTTCCCATGATGTCTTTTAGTTCCTCATGAACTATCTTGACAACCTGCTGTCCCGGAGTTAAGCTTTCCATAACTTCATGGCCGACTGCTCTTTCCTTAACCTTGTTAATAAAGTTTTTAACAACCTTAAAATTAACATCTGCCTCAAGCAATGAAAGCTTAACCTCTCTCATTGCCAAATCTATATCTTTTTCAGAAAGTTTTCCTTTGCCTTTTAAAGCTTTTAGCGCATTTTGAAGTTTTTCAGACAAATTCTCAAACATTATCGTACTTTCCTACCCTTCATTTAATATTTTTTCAGCTTCTTTTCTTATATCATTTAGTTTATTACTATATTTAGTATCATCAATTTTATCTATTATCTCAATAATTTTCTCTGCTGAGCCATAAATTTTTTCAAGCTTTGAATGCAAAGAAAGTTTTTCTTCAAATTCTGTCAGATTTTTTTCAGCTCTTTTTAATGTATCATGTATTCCGGCTCTTGATATATTTAATTCTTCCGCTATCTCGCCTAAACTTAAATCCTGATTGTAATATAAATCAATAACTATTGCTTGATTTTCCTTTAAGAGAGTTCCATAATAATCATACAATACACCAAAAAATAAACTTTTCTCCAACATTTCTTTCACCTACTGTAAAGCAAATTACTTAACAGTGAAATTTTATACTAAAATCAACACTTTGTCAATAGTTTTTTATAAAT
>DGYI01000023.1 GCA_002396645.1 Firmicutes bacterium UBA5010 | reverse complement strand
GCAAGCAATGTGTTCAATACCTCAATATCAATATTGTCCGATTCGATGTCAATTAAATATTCGGCATAATTTGAAAGAGTCATAAGAGATTCCTTGCCTTCATAATATTTTGCTCCCATTATCTTAATTTTACTTGGCAAAACATTATTCAGCGCATCTACAATTTTTTCTGTATCTACTTTTTCTGTTAATTCAAGCTCAAAATATTCTCCTATGCTTTCAACACCAAGTGATAAAGGAAAGCCAAAAGCTATCTTTATATGGGGATTAAATCCCTCTGAATATTTTGCGGGAAGATTTGCGCGGCATATAGCTCTTTGCATAAGTCTCAAAATATCTAAATGCGAAATAAATTTTAAATTTCCTGTTTTGGTATACTTGCCTATTATCTTATACACGTTTACATATACCCCCTACATTTCTTCTGTTGATTCCGCAATTACTGCATTTTTCTCTGCAATTCGGCGTAGTGGATTCATTTAATGCACATTTGTATTCATCAATCAAAAAATTCTTATCAACGCCTATATCTATAAAGTCCCACGGCAATATCTCCGTTATTTCTCTCTCTCTTGTCGCGTAAAAATCTGTACTCACGCCTAATTCTTCAAAGCTTTCAATCCAAGTATTATACTTAAACCATTCATTCCAGCCGTCAAATTTACAGCCTTTTTCCCAAGCTCTTATTAAAACATCCGCAGTTCTTCTGTCTCCCCTTGCGAAAACAGCCTCCAGGTAGCTTATACGCGGTGCATGATAGTTAAATACAACCTTTTTATCCTTTATCTCTCTGTCGAGCATCTTAGCTTTATCATAAAACTCATCTATATTATTTTGTCCAACCCATTGAAACGGTGTAAACGGCTTAGGCACAAAGCAAGCCGCACTTACCGTAACTCTAAGGTTGCCCCTGATTTTTTCGCGCTCTCTGTCAAAAAATAAATCCTTTATCTTATATGCTAAATCCTTTATGCCCATTACATCTTCTGTTGTTTCAGTCGGAAGCCCTATCATAAAATACAGCTTAACCGTTGACCAGCCTAAATCAAAGGCTGTTCTGACAGGCTTTAGTATCTGCTCCTCAGTTAAGTTTTTGTTTATTACGTCTCTTAATCTCTGAGAGCCTGCCTCCGGTGCAAATGTAAGACCGGATTTTTTTACTTCCTGAAGCTTTTCTATCAAGTCAAAGGTTACAGTATCAAGTCTTAAAGACGGCAGAGATATTCCGATATTTCTTTTTTCATATTTTTCAAGAAGCTGTGTTGCCAAATCCCCCAAGCACGAATAATCACTCGAGCTTAATGAGGACAGTGATATCTCTTCATGTCCCGATGATTCAATAAGATTGTCAGCTTGACTTAATAATGTATCCACATTTTTTTCCCTGAAAGGTCTGTAAAGCATACCGGCTTGACAAAATCTGCATCCTCTTAAGCAGCCTCTCAGTATCTCCAAAACTACTCTGTCATGAACGGTATCAATATACGGTACAATTATCTTATCCGGAAAATAGCTCTTATCCATATCCTTGATTATTCTTCTTTTTATAATTTCAGGTGCATTAGGATTAAGTGTTCTTCTTTCCTTGATAGTACCGTCTTCATTATATACTACATAGTAAAATTTAGGTACATATATGCCTTCAATCTGTGCCGCTCTTTCTAAAAATTCATCCTTTGTATACCCTTCTCTTTTCTTTTGTGTATACAAATTGCTTAATTCCAATATTACTTCTTCAGATTCTCCGATAACAAATAAATCTATAACATTATACAAAGGCTCAGGGTTAAATGCACAAGGTCCTCCGGCTATTATAAGCGGCATGCTGTCATCTCTTTTTTCCGAACGCACAGGAATACCGGCAAGATCTAACATATTGAGTATATTTGTAAAGCTCATTTCATATTGAAGTGTAAAGCCTATTATATCAAAATCCTTTAGCTCATCCTTACTCTCAAGAGCAAACAGGGGTATATTATTTTCTCTCATTATATTTTCCATATCAACCCACGGTGCAAATACTCTTTCACACCAAATATTATCCTGTGAATTTAACAGATTATATAATATGTGCATTCCGAGATGAGACATTCCTACCTCATATACGTCCGGAAAAGCAAAGGCAAATCTTAAATCTATGTCCTCTTTATTTTTAATAATTTCATTCAATTCACTACCGACATATCTTGCCGGTTTTTCAGCTTTTAACAAAAGCTTATCAAGTTTTTTTACTTCTATCATACTTATTATACTGCCTCCAAAGCATATTTCGTCCACATCTAATAATTTTACCACAAAAGAAGCAAATTATCTATAAAAAATTAAATCACCGCAAAATTTATAATTGCGGTGATTTATAAAAATCCACTTTAAATAAGTCCTCCGAAGTTTCTGATAATCATGTATATATTCATCATAATTTCTTCATACAGATTTTCAAAATCTTGTTCGTCTAATTCATTCAGATAAGTTATTTTTTCACTGTTTACTGTATTTACAGATTTTATTTTTGTATTTGAAGCATAGCCGAATAGTTTCAAATTGACTGTTTCACCATCAACTGAAAAGAATAAGCTAATATTTTCATAGTCAATTCTGTTCTTATTCTTATATGTGCCCAGAGTTTCAAATTCAAGTTTTACATCTTCATATCCGTCATTTATCTTGGCTGTTAATAAATACTCATGCTGTTTATTATCTTTAACTGTTTCTGAAATATTAAAAGACATATCAGCGTCAAAGTTGGAAAGGTCAGAATTAAGTGAAATATCTCTTTTTAAATTTTTACCCTCTTTGATATATCTTACACTTCCGTTTAAAGATTCATAGTTACCAAAAGTTCCGAATTTTAAGTCAAAATCTATACCATGCTTATCTTTTTCATCAATATAATTCATTATATATTTAATTTTAACGCTTTCTCCGTATGATGCTACATCAATGCTTGCGTCCAAGCTTTTCATAGTATTTTTCTCTATTTCTGCATTTATGATTAAATCTCCGATTTCTACATCTTCAAGCATATAATCTATCTCGTCAGGTAGTGAAAGAACAGTATTTTCGACCATATCAATATAATAGTCTTTATCATAGTAACTTCCTTCGGATAAGTACATAGATGAAGCTAAATATTCCTTAAATTGCTCATTATTATAAAGCTCAATTAAAAAATCCTTTACAAGCGAAACCAAATCGTCTCCTGATATTGTAGCGGTATAAACGCCTTTATATGATTTATTCTTTTCAAATACAACTAAATCAGTGAATTTGTCTGTATATTCCAAAGCAAGCTCAGTATATACACCCTTTATATCCTTTGAAGATTCAAGCAATTCTGAAACTGACTCAATCATATTGTTAAATTCATCAAAACTCTGATAATTCCCATCATTCATGCCAGACTCAGATGAGTTGTCTTTCTCAATTTTAATACCTAAGATATCTTCAAATAGCTTCGGCATCTCCAATGCAAGCTTATCTTTATCGTAATAAACAGTGCCGCCTACTATTTCATTTTTATCTTCTAACAATGCAAGGTTAAAATTAGCAACAGTATTATCTTTATTTGATTGCATTTTCAGTCTTGCGCCATAATCTGCAAGACTTGAAAGATCTGTTAAGCTTTGATTTGCATTTACAGAATCTATTTTTAAATATAGCTCTTTTTCACTATTTTGTCCTGAATCTCCAAACAGTGATGATAATGTAGGAACTTCTCCAAATTTTTTATTGTCCTTTTCAAAGCTCTCAAAAGTATTTCCTATAACCGATTTTACATATTGACTGGGAAAAATTACAGCATATAAAGACGGTGCAGCTAAGCTAAATATCAATAAAACTGCCGCTGCTGCGGCAAGACCGATAAACAGCTTCTTCTTACTTTTTGGTTTTTTTACTTCATTTACAAATGCTTTTACTGCTATATCCGCATCAGCAGCCTCCTTAAATACTTCTTGTGAAAATGCCTCGTTTTTCGTTCCACAGCTTGTACAAAATTTATCTGTAGCTTTTAATTCTTTTTCGCAATTTGAACAAATTATTTTATTATTTTCCATTACATGTCTCTCCTCTTATATTAATTTTCTGTCATATCGCTCGTATCTATATAAATCCAAACATAATTCATAGTATCAGTATCTTCAATGCACAGCCAAAAATTATAGTCATCCTCTACATAATAGTTTATTACATAATATTCCTGACCTATTGTTATATATCCTACAATCTCTGAATCCAAGCTGTATTCCGTATACATCGGAAGGGCTTCGGATGCCGTATATCCATCATAATAATAATCCATGAGTATATCGTATACAAAGTCATATCTCATCTCAAGCTGTGCGTTCTCAAGTTTTTCGTTAAAATCATCAGAACTTATACTTATAACTTCATATTGGTAAAAGGAATCAACGTCCTCATCATATACCTCCAATGATAATTTATCTCCATCTTTATGTATATAATAGATATATCCTTCTTCATCTGCAAATGATATTGTCGCTTCCGTACTGTTGATAAGGGATATATTTCTTTTACCGCTATAGTTGTCTAAAACCAATACAAGATTATCATTGTTTATCTGCATAACAAATCTATCATAAGAATTACTGTAATTCTCACAACTGTAAAAGCCTGATATATCATTTATTCCCAGTGATTTAAAGTATATATTCGTATATTTTGACTTAACATAGCTATACTCTTTAGTATTATCTAATATTAGCTTTGAATTATCTTTTGTAGAATAAATATAAATATCTGATTTTTCATCACTATATATAAAATAGTCAGAAAAATTCTCGTCTGCATATACAGCATCGGAATTGCCGCAGATTTCTCTTGTTGAGCTTGAAATCTTATCCATATCTGCGTATTCACCATTTATATAAAGCTTGGAATCCTCGGTTTTAAACACAATAGCATCACGTATATATCCTACATATATAACATCATCCTGTATTTTGACTGCATCTGCAAAATCATAAGAGCTGTAAAGCTCATAAGCCGAATTTGTATAAGATATACTTCTTCCGTCATATGATATGTCATAATTCATAATATCTGTTCCGATAAGTTTTCCTTCTAATCCTTCCAGCTGCTTAGTCAAATCCTCAGACTTAGTTTTCGGTGTTATTTTAGGAAGTTTATATCCATATAAATCATTATTTCCATCAAAAGCATAAAGATAATCATTATTAAGACTGGCTCCATACATCTCATTCGCTATAACCACAGGATCACTGAATGGTGTAACAAACATTAAATTCATATCTGCGTTATCATCATATGCAGTAAATACATAAGACAATCCGTTCTTTGAAAAAGAAAAATAATCATAGTCTGCATAAACATCTAAGTTTTTAATATAGGAAGGCTTGTCCGCACCGGGCCACTTAATGTATAATCGATTATTATAAGTAATATATGCATATGCGCTTCCATCATCTGTTATGCTAAAGTTACTTACATTCCCTGCCAATACCTCAATTTTACCTTTTAAATCAATTCTTTTCAAAGTTCCGAAGTCATTTAAGGCATATAAAAAACTACCGTCTTCTGAAAAAGAATAGCTTACATAGTTTTTAGACTCAGATATTATGTGTTTATTTCCTTTATCATCAAGTAAAATTTCTTTATGGATTGAGTCATAATAATTTTCTATAAAATCTTTATCCTCATATGTACTATATAGTATTGCATTTTTAGATGATACATAAATCGAGTAGAAATCTACGTTTACATCTATTTTAGAAGCTTCTTTACCGTATTTTTTTATGTATAAAGTATTTTCGGTATCAACATAAATAACATTATTGTCGTTTAACAATATATAATTATTTCTGTAAACCTTGTCTGCTATCTTTTCTTCTGTCTTATCAAAGCTCTTAATATAAAGTTCTCCCAATTCCTCATTATCAGAGCTTGCTTTAAACATCAATACTGCGTTTGTATTATTTAATTTCGTATAATCAATCTGCTCCGCTTCTTTATAAGAAACGGTCTCATTAAAGGCTGACTGACTGCTGCATGAGCATAAGAAAATTACCGCAAGTATCAAAAAGCATAAAATCAATTGTCTCTTCATTTCCCTCTCCTAATTTTAAGTTTTTTATAAATAAACTATATCAAAAATCTACAGCAATATCAATATTTAAATGAGAATTTTGTCTTTATTTGAAAAATAAAAAAGAACGTTATAACGTTCTTTGAACATTAAATACGTTCCTCTTGAATTGAATTAAATGAATTTTTTAAAAATTCATAACTGACTAAGGATTTATTGTCAATATCCTCATTTTTTGATTTTAGATATTTAAAGGTATTTTCCAAAGATTTAATAACAGCTCTGTCAATGTTTGAATAAGCTAATTCTCTGATTTTTTCAAGTCCTTCATATTTTCTGTTTGGCTCAATTTTATCCGCTATATAAATTATTTTATCAAGCATTGTCATGTTTTCCTTACCTGTAGTATGACATAGTATGGCATCTATTATTTCTTCATCTTCAACTCCATACTTACTTTTTGCTATCTCAGCACCCAAACTTGCATGCTCTAAATTTTTGATGTTTTGATTCAGCAGCTTTCCGCAATCATGTAAAAGTCCGGCTATTTTTGCTTTTTCAACATCCTCCTTGTAGCGTGCAGCTAAATCTGCCGCAGTATTCATCACATTTACACAATGAATATATAATTTTTCGCCAATCGATTTTTTTAAATCTTCCTTTATATACTCAATATCTTTCATACCTAGCTACAACCTCACTCAATATATAATTTATTTTTTATTATATATTCATTAACCTCATCCGGGACTAAATATCTTATGGTTTTGCCTTCCTTAACTCTCTGCCTGATCTGAGTTGATGAGACACTAAGCTCCGGTCCGTTTACCAAAAATATCTCTCCGCCGAATCTATCCGTAATTTCTTTAATTTTATGCTCTAAATCATCACCGTAGCTTGGTCTGTTTACGGTTATAAACTTGCACAATGATAAAAGAACTTCAGGATTTTTCCAGTGCGGAAGCTCGAGTATAGCATCAGCTCCCGTTATAAAGTAAAAATCTATATCAGAATGAAGTGATTTTAACCTTTTCATGGTATCAACCGTATAGCTGACATCCTGATTTAAAACCTCAATATCTGTTACTGTAAACTTGCAGTTATCAGCAACTGCCAGTTTAGTCATAGTATATCTGTGGAAAGCATCTATATTTAAGTTATTTTTATGAGGCGGCGTACCTGTAGGCATAAAAATAATTTTATCTAAATTAAATATATTCTTCACTTCATCTGCTATGAACAGATGAGCATAATGTATAGGATTAAAAGTCCCGCCCATGATGCCGTATTTTAAATTTGCCATTATTATGCCCATGCACCGATTTCACAATAACCCCAGTCTCTCTTTCCGTCTTTCTTTAGAAAGACTGGAGTGACTACACATTTGTGCATGGGCTCGGTGCTTATCCTTTCATTACTTTTAATTTCTTTAAACCTTCCCTACATATAAAATAAAACATTTATACATAAATACATACTAATTTTAAGTATAATTACTTGATTTTAGATTATATACCATAAACTCAAAATAAACAATATAAATTTAAAAAGTATCCGGTATAGCTTTTTCAGCTGTATTAGATACTTTTTAGTAATATAATTTAATTATTAAACACTTTATTCAATCCTAATATCAGTAAGTATATTACTACTATTACTACGAATATTCCTACCATCCCATATGCCATGATAGGAAGCGAGTTTAAAAAAGCTTGTATATTTATCATAATTTACGCTCCTCCTATATCATCCTGGATACTATATTGATTATCAATCCACCGGCAATTACTGATGCAATCTGTCCGGATACGTTAGCACCAACCGCATGCATCAATAAGAAGTTTTGAGGATCTTCTTTTAATCCCATTTTATGGATAACTCTGGCTGACATCGGAAATGCAGATATACCTGCAGCTCCAATCATCGGATTTACTTTCTCTCTTAAGAATAAGTTCAATACCTTAGCAAATAGCACACCTCCGATTGTGTCGAAGATAAATGCAACCAATCCCAGACCGAGTATCATAAATGTTTCAGGTGTCAGGAATAAATCAGCTCTCATTTTAGCTGCAACTGTAAGACCCAATAATAATGTAATAAGATTTGCCAGCTCTTTTTGCGCACTGTTTGAAAGATTGTTTAAAACACCGCACTCACGTATTAAATTACCGAACATTAAAAATGCAATAAGAGCAACTGATTTCGGTGAAATCATTCCGGCAATAATAGTTACCGCAATCGGGAATATTATTCTTGCTCTCTTAGATACATTTTGAGGTTTATATGGCATCTTTATAAGTCTTTCTTTTTTAGTTGTAACAAGTTTAATAAACGGCGGCTGAATAATCGGAACCAATGCCATATAGGAATATGCCGCTACAATTATAGGTCCTATATAATTACTTCCGAAATAGTTTGCTACATATATAGATGTAGGACCGTCAGCTGCACCTATAATAGCTATTGATGCCGCATCAATCAATTCAAATCCCAGCAAAGAAGCCACACTAAGTGTAAAAAATATACCGAATTGTGCCGCAGCTCCAAACAGCAGCATTTTTGGATTCGATAGCAATGGTCCGAAATCTATCATGGCACCTATACCTATAAATAATAATAGCGGGAACAATTCATTAGCAATACCCATAGCAAATAGCTCATCAATTACTCCTATTTCTTCTACTCCGCCGATAATCTGAGTTATAGCTCCCGATAAAGGTAAATTTACCAGAATTGCACCAAAGCCCATAGGCAGTAACAGTGTTGGTTCCATATCCTTAGCTATTGCAAGGTATATAAGAACTGCACCTATTGCCCACATTACAATTTGTTGAATAGTTAAATTAGTTAAATTTCCAAATAACGCTTCCATTTCCTCTCCTAATTAAATAAATTTCAGGACTTTTATCCTAGTTTTATGTGCTTGTGTACAAGCACAACGAAAGTAAAATATCATTATACAAAAAAAGACCTTATATAATAAAGGTCTTGCTTATAATTACAAATTACTCCCTATTACAATATTAGTATACCGCAAAATGATATAAAATCAAGATATTTTTTTGCTATCCTACATATTTGACAAAAGAATTATCGTGATTTCTATTAGAATTAACATGCTCGATAGCTTTTGTAACTTCAATTACAATATTTGTGCTGTTTTGACATTCGCGCATGAAATATTCTCCATATACTTCCCCTATTTTTCCTGTAATATAGAAAGGCTTTATATTATTAAGTGCTTTAGCCTTAATATCGTCCATACAGTCATCACATCTGCAGATATGCGCATATTCAGAATTATTTTCGAGAAGATTTTCAAGAATTCTTTCAACTAATTTTTCTGCATAGTTTTTTACCAAATCCATTCCCTCCTTGGATTATTTATACTGCTTATTTTATCAATATCATTTTATAATAAAAGTAATTTTTTTACAAGTTTTAATTTGTCAAAATTTCACATTTTTGTTCTATATTTCTTTGAATGTTTTTATTGTATTCTATCAAATCCTTATAATTTTGAACTCTCTCATGTCTGCCGCCGCCTTTTAAAATTTTACTTACCGCACCTGCACCACAGCCTAAGATTGTTTCGACCTCTTCTATTATCACTATATTGTATATGCTTTCTTTACCTTCCAGAGCATAGCCTATATTTTCTAAATTTCCTTTAATATTTTTTTGTCTGTACATATAATAAGGGTTATATCCGTTTTCAATACAAGTATGTCTTGTTATCTCATACATTTTTTCAATCGTGTCTGTATCTTTTAATAAATCTTTGGTTTTATTAATCAATTCAGAGCCTTTTTTATAAGACAGCGCATGTACGGTTATGTTATCAGGCTTTAGATTTACTACTCTTTTAATTGAATTTAAGACATCTTCAGGACTTTCCTCAGGCAAACCGATTATCAAATCCATATTGATTGAATTAAATCCGATTTTTCTTGCCAAATAATAAGTGTCCTCAATATCTTTAACAGAATGCACACGAGAAATTTTCAACAATGTTTCTTCATTCATAGTTTGAGGGTTTATGCTTATTCTGCTTACACAGTTTTTCTTGAGACATTCTAATTTTTCTTCATTAATTGTATCCGGACGACCTGCTTCAAAGCTTATTTCACTTATATCATCTAAATTATAATATTTTTTAATTACATTAAAAATATCATCCATATTTTTAATACTTAAAACAGATGGAGTTCCCCCTCCGAAATATACTGTATTGAGCTTTAAATTATTGCTGATAGCAAGCTTTATTGTTTCTTCTATCTCATATATTAATTTTTTTACATACTCATCCAAAACAATTTGATTATATTTTGAAAATGATACAAAGGAGCAGTAAATACACCTTGTCGGACAAAAAGGTATATGTATGTATAAATTATAATTACTTATATTTTTTTCTTCACACATATACTCTGTCTGTCTGTTATATATCTCATTTAAAAGCTGTATTTTATCATCTGAAACCTCATAAGTATTCTTTAGTATCAGATTTATATCTTCTCTCGACATATTATTTTTTATTGCCGTATCCAATATTTTGTTAGGACGAATCCCTGTCAGAAAACCATATTCGGCTTTTTCATTAAAGTATTCTGAAAGCACATAATATAATGATTTTTTCACAATGGTTTTTTTAAGCTTTTTATTATCATCTTTTTCAAGTCTTATATCTTTTTCATCTATTGTTACGCATCTGATTTGCATTTTATTAAGATATAATGAAGTTCTACAGGCTAATCTATCAAAGGAGCTTATAAATTCTGACAAGACAATTAATCCTGAATGATTAAGGTCTATCTTATCGTCATAATAAATCTTAATTTCACTGTTTAAATCAAAAATTTTAAAAACATTTTTGATTTCAAATTCATAATCATGACCTGCTAAATAAAAGCTTATCATCTTAGCTTCCTTTTACTTATAGTATTGTCTGACAAACATATTTTCTCTTTTCTCAACGCCTATGCTCGTAGGAGAATTATGCCCCGGATATATTTTTGTCTCATCATCATATATTAATATCTTATTGATAATAGAGCTTATTATCTGCTCCATAGAGCCACCTTCTAAATCTGTTCTGCCTATAGAATGATTAAATAAGGTATCTCCTGTTAAAATTATATTATCAATTTTAAAGCATACTCCGCCCGGAGTATGTCCCGGTGTGTGTATAACCTTGATTTTAAGCTCACCAAGCTCGATTATCTGACCATCGCTCAAAAGTTCGTCATAGTCTATTGATATAGTTTTTCTAAACAAATTATAGGAATGATTAACTTCAGGATTTTTAATAAATTCAGCATCTGATTCATGTATATATACAGGTATATTATACTTATCCTTTAACTCCTGAACCGCTCCTATATGATCGGCATGACCGTGTGTCAGAAGAATCATTTTTGGTTCAAGTTTTAAAGCTGCGATTCTTTCATCTATATACGAAAAGCTTCCGCCCGGATCTATAATAGCGCAAGCACGTGTTTTTTCACATCCTACAATGTAGCAATTCATTAAAAATGAAGTAACTTCCAATCTTTCAAAAATCATAATTTCCTCCATACTTTTTATTTGTACAAAAATGCTGCACTCTTTCTTCAAAAGCGCTTTAATATTCGTGTATATTTTACCCTTAGCCCCTTAAAATAACTTTGAACTGTCCAGCAATATAGTTACCGGTCCGTCATTGCAAAGCTCAACCTGCATATCTTCGCCGAATACTCCTGTCTGAATGTTTATATTTAAGTTTTTGCATCTTTTTATAAATTCGTCATAATAAGGTATAGCTTTCTCGGGCCTTGCCGCATCTGTGAAGCTTGGTCTTTTTCCTTTTCTTGCATCACCTTGCAAAGTAAACTGAGATACAAGCAATATACTTCCGCCCACTTCAGATAAGGATTTGTTCATTTTTCCGTCCTCATCCTCAAAAATTCTTATTCCTATGCATTTATCAAATATATAATCCAGGTCAGAGTCCTTATCAGTCTCTGCTATACCCAAAAAAATTAACATTCCATTATCTATTTTACCGACTGTTTTATCATCAACCCTGACACCGGCATATTTAACCCTTTGTATAACTGCTCTCATTTTATGTCTATGACCTCCCTGAAAATAAACCAAGCTTGCATCTTCTGTTATTTGGTAGTTCTGTAAATATCAAGAACACCTTCAACCTTTCCGATTTTTTTAATCAGATCATGAAGCTGCTTAGTTTCGTTAATTTCAAAATTTATATCAATTACAGCTATTTTATCTTTATTAATTTTTAAATTAAGTGATATCGCGTTGAGTCTGGCATCATTATATAGGCTTGTGATATCCTGCAAAAGCTTAGGTCTGTCGACAGCCTTTATCTGTATTTCACTTAAAAAAGTTCCTTTTTTGCCGGTATCCCACTCAACTTCTATAAATCTTTCATCATCAGAGTCATTAAGATCATGTATATTGGTACAATCTGCCCTGTGAACAGAAACTCCTCTTCCTCTTGTTATAAATCCTACTATTGCATCTCCCGGAACAGGATTGCAGCATCTAGACAATCTAACCTTAACGTTATCTATACCTCTGATAATTACTCCTGAAGCGTGTTTCTCACTTCTCCTTTGAATAGATTTTTCAGTGATAGAATCATTCTTGTTTACCTTTTCTAAATCTATCTTATCCTTGTTTTTCTCAAGATAAATTGATTTAAGTCTTGTAAATACCTGATTTTCAGTGATGGACCCTATTGAAATGGCAGCATATAAATTCTCATCTGTATATAAATTATACTTATCAGCACACTGCTTTATCCATTCGTCTTTCAATATATCATTAATAGCATAGCCCTGCTTTTTTATCTCTCTTTCAAGAAGCTCTCTGCCCTTCTCTACATTAAATTCTTTATCCTTCTCTTTAAAGAATTTTTTAATCTTACTTTTGGCTTGACTGCTTGCAACAATTTTCAGCCAGTCACGGCTGGGACCGTTACTGTTTGCAGAGGTCAATATCTCTATCTTATCACCGGTTTTGAGCTTATAATCAAGCGGAACTATTCTTCCGTTAATTTTAGCACCTACACACTTATTTCCTACAGCACTGTGCACTCTATAAGCAAAATCAACCGGAGTAGAGCCTATAGGAAGGTTTATTACCTCTCCCTTTGGTGTAAATACAAAAACCTCATCAGAATACAAATCAACCTTCAGATTTTCCATGAATTCTTCAGGGTCATTGGTTTCCTGCTGCCACTCAAGCATTTGTCTCAGCCAGTTTAATTTTTCATCAAAATTTCCTTCTGCACTGATTCCCTCTTTATATTTCCAATGCGCCGCAATACCGAATTCAGCCGTTCTATGCATTTCAAGAGTTCTGATTTGTATCTCAAAAGGTTCTCCGTCAGGACCTATAACAGTTGTATGAAGCGACTGATACATATTAGGTTTAGGCATAGCAATATAATCCTTAAATCTGCCCGGAATCGGCTTCCACATGGTGTGAACAATACCCAGAGCTCCATAGCAGTCTCTTACTGAATCAACTATAATTCTTACAGCTGTTATATCATAAATCTGTTCAAAAGCTTTATTTTTATGATACATCTTCTTATATATGCTGTATAAACTTTTAGGTCTGCCTGTAACCTCTACGTTTTCGAGACTGGCTTCATCCAGCTTTTTCTTGATTATATCAACTATACTCTTGATAAACTCTTTTCTTTCTTCATTTTTTTCACTGACTTTTTTTACTAAATCATCATAGCCTTCTCTGTCTATATATTTTAAGGATGTATCTTCCAGCTCCCATTTTATAGATGCCATACCGAGTCTGTTTGCTATAGGAGCATATATCTCCAATGTTTCCATAGCTTTTTGCTTTTGCTTATCTTCTCTCATATATTCGAGAGTTCTTATATTATGCAATCTGTCGGCAAGCTTAATAATGACTATCCTTATATCCTTAGACATCGCAATAATCATCTTTCTTAAGCTCTCCGCCTGACGCTCCTCTTTAGTTCTATACTTTACCTTGCTAAGCTTTGTGACTCCGTCAACCATATCAGCTATTTCTACGCCGAATTCTCTTTTAATATCATCATAGGTTTTGCCCGTATCCTCAACAACATCATGTAATAAGCCTGCTGCAATGGTTTGAACGTCCATGTGCATGTCGCAAAGTATTATAGCTACATTATACGGATGAATAAAATATCTTTCACCTGATAATCTTGTCGGAGCTGTTGAATGAGCCATTTCAGCATAGGTATATGCCTTAACGACAACACTCATATCAGCTGAAGGATTATATGATTCAATTCTGTTAATAATATTCTCTATCATAAATAAACCTCGTATCATGTCACCTTGTGGGTGCTAAATAGCGTGAGCTACGTTTACACGTTCACGCTTCTTATGTTTAAAGGTTGGATAATCCCAACCTTTAGTATTTTATCAATGATTCAACCCTATATTCTGAAAGTTTTTCTCTTCCTTTTAAATCCTCAAGTTCAATTAAAAATCCTAAGCCTACTACATTTCCGCCTAATTCTTCAACAAGCTTGGCAGTTGCGCTCATAGTTCCTCCCGTTGCCAATAAATCATCGACAATAAGAACATTTTGCCCTTTCTCAATCGAATCCTTATGAATCTCCAGGGAATCCGTTCCATATTCTAAGTTATAAGTGAATCTAAGCGTTTCTGCAGGTAATTTCCCCGGCTTTCTTACAGGTACAAATCCTGCCCCCAATATATATGCTATAGGAGTAGCAAATATAAATCCTCTCGATTCGGGACCTACGACAATATCAATATTGCAGTCCTTAAATTTTTCTACAAGCTCATCTATACACTCTTTAAAGCTCTCTTTATCTTTAAGCATAGTCGTTATATCTTTAAAGCTGATTCCCTTAGTCGGAAAATCATCTATTACTCTTATTTTATCCTTTAAGCTCATTTTACTCCTCCACTACTTCTTAATATAAAGTATATCATTTTTCAGTATATATTCTACCTTATTTTCACTACTTAAAATACAAATTATATCACCTACTGTGACATCAATATTATAAAGCCTGCTTATAGTTTCCGCAAAATCAAATATATCAGCCTTAATAATTTTAGACTTGCTTTTGTTTATTACTGAATATACTATTTTTGACTTATTATAATCAATATCTTGTTTTTCAAAAATATAATGCTCAACATTTTGCAGAATCAATTGCAAATCGACACTGCCCTTAAATTCATTTTCAGAGATATTTACAACCAGGGTTTCAGGATTGAGAAGTATTTTCTCTAAAAATCTGATTTTATCAAATCCGATTACCTTTATTGAATCATTTTTGCTTTTTATCGAAAAGCTTATATGCTTTTTTTCCCTTCCGACTCTTTTAAGATCAAAAATGCTAAAATCAACAACTGCAAATACCGGCTTCGGATTACCATGACCGAAAGGCTCAAATCTGCATATTTCCTTATATAAATCTTCATTTATATCACTAATTTTAATATAAGAATCAACATCTATAATTTTTTGAATGTCTTTTTTATCTGTGATTTTATCGACATATTTGTTTAATTCAACAGCTAATTCATTTATATAGGATTTTTTTAGTGTAAGACCTGCTGCCAGCTTATGCCCTCCGAATTTAATCAGCAAATGACTTGCACTTTTTAAAGCTTCATAAATATTTAGGTGCTCAAGACTTCTGGCAGAAGCCTTTCCTATATCATCCTTAACCGAAATCACAATAGACGGTCTGTCATACTTTTCAGTAATCCTTGAAGCTACTATGCCCAAAACTCCTTCATGCCAATCATCTCCGCTCACTACTATAACATGTTTTTTATATAAAAAGTCTCTTTCAATTTTTTCAACAGCTTCATTAAATATTGCCTGCTCAGTTTGCTTTCTGAATGTATTAAATCCTTCTAATTCATCAGCTAAACGCTTGGCATCCTGTTCATTATCTGTCAGCAAAAGCTCAATTGCCTTTCTTGCGCTGTCCATTCTTCCGGCTGCATTAATTCTGGGAGCCAAAATATATCCTATATGAAAGGCTTCGATGGCTCTGTCTATGATTCCGGCTTTTTCAATAAGTTTTTTAACTCCTATGAGCTTTGAATTATTAATATTTTTTAAACCGTTAAAGGTAATAATTCTGTTATCTTCTATCAAATCGACTATGTCTGCTATAGTACCCAGGCAGGCAAGCTCAAGCAAAATATCCTCTATGTCATTGATTTTCAAATATCTGTTCAGATGCAATAAAAACTTATAGCTTAGTCCCGACGCACAAAGATTTTTATTTTTGGAAGGACAATCCTTCTGCTTAGGATTTATGACCGCGTAAGCTCTTGGTATGATTTCACCGCACTGGTGATGATCTATCAATATCGTATCAACACCTAAAGAATTAACCCTATCAATAGCTTCAACCTCCGATATGCCGCAGTCTACAGTTATAAGCAAATCTATATTTCTGCTTACTATACTGCCAAGAAAATCCTCGCTTATACCATAACCCTCATTTTCTCTTTCCGGAACATAATAATCTACCTTTGCGCCGACTTTATTAAGAAATAGTACAAATTGACTGATTGATGTCGTTCCGTCAACATCATAATCTCCGTATATCAATATTTTTTCTTTTTTTTCTAAAGCTTCAAGGATTCTCTTGCATCCCTTATCCACATCTTTAAAATTATCCGTATTTTCCAAATATTTTAACTCCGGATTTAAAAAATTATTAATATCTTCTACTGTGTCCAAGCCTCTGTTTAATAGTATTCTGGCAGATATCTCAGTTAAACCGAATGTGCTGCTGATAAGCTTAATCTTTTCATCAGCAAAACTATTAACTCTCAGCTTGACCTTTTTCATTATTTTCTTCTAAATATGCATCATTATTATTGTTCACTCCAACTTCATCAGCAACACTATTTTCTATTTCTTCAATTTTCTTATAATATTTTTCTTTTAACTCTACAAGCTCTTGCTTTAGAGCGTTTCTTTCATCGGTAAGTATCTGAATATCATTCTCATAGCTTGCCAGGGATTTATGCATGTCCGCATTTTCCATCTCAAATTGCTTAGTTTTATTCTTGAGCTCCTTAGTAACTGTGAAATTTTTAATCTGTCTGATACTGCCAAGTATAGCAGCAGTTACAGCGCCGACTACTACAGAGACTAAGATTACAATAGCCTGTGATACTTGAAAGCTTCCAAAAAATAAATCAATTGTTACAACGCTTCCGTTTTGTATTGCAAATATAGCAATTAACAATGAAATAATCAATGCAAAAATAAATCCAAATTGCATATTTATCTCCTCTCTAATATTTATAAAATTTTATGTTGTTTCTTCAACCCTATTATACTATATTACAAAGATACATTTCAATATTTATATTTTATAAGGTTTTAATATTTTTCAAGGTGCCTGTTTTAACATAATACTATATAAAAAAAGTTTTTATCAAAATTATTAATTTCAATAAAAACTTTTAATATTAATCTCAATATATACCGGTATCATACTAAATCATCTGTGATTTAATAAATATTGAACATTCTACCCTTTTCTTCTCAAGTTCACAGCCTACAAAATATGGCTCCTCAATATTGTCATTGAAGTTAAAAGCATTTGCATGGCATCCGCCGCTGCAGTAGTATTTAGCCCAGCATTCCTTACATTTTTCTTTATTATTTACTGTTACGGATTTAAAATCATTAACTATATCGGTTCTGACTACGCCTTCATCAACATTTCCTATTATAAATCTTTCATCACCTACAAATTGATGGCATGGATAAAAATCACCTTCCGGCGTAACTGCCAGATATTCAACTCCTGCTCCGCAGCCTATAGAACGCTTATATATACACGGACCGTTGTCTATATCTATATTAAAGTGGAAAAAGTCAAAGCCATTGTCCTTATTTTTATTAGCTTCTATATAATATCTTGCTAATTTCTCATATTCGCTTTTCAAAACATCGACATGCTCATCCGTTAAAGCATAGGATTCTTTGGGACTTGCCACAACAGGTTCTACCGAAATACTGTCAAAACCTAAACTGTGAAGATGTTTTACATCTTCAGAAAAGTCGAGATTATTGGAAGTAAAAGTTCCTCTTACGAAATATCCCTTTCCTTTTCTTTTGCTGACTAAATTTCTAAAATTTTGCAGTATGACATCATAACTGCCCTTGTCATTCACAGTTTTACGCATTTTATCATTAATTTCTTTTCTTCCGTCAATACTCAAAACAACATTGTCCATATTTTCGTTAATGAAATCTATTTTTTCATCATCTAAAAGCACTCCGTTTGTAGTTATAGTAAATCTGAAATTCTTATTATTTTCTTTTTCAATACTTCTGCCGTATGACACAAGCTCTTTTACAACTTCAAAATTCATAAGCGGTTCACCGCCAAAAAAATCAACCTCAAGATTTACTCTGTTTCCTGAATTTTTTACCAGATAATCAAATGCTTTTTTTCCGACTTCAAGGCTCATCATATTTTTAGCACCTTTAAAGTTTCCTTGTGAGGCAAAGCAATATTCGCATTTTAAATTGCAATCATGAGCTATATTCAGACACATAGCCTTTACTGCCGTTTTCATGTTTTTACTGACCTCTATATTGTCTGTATAAAGCATTTTATTTTCTATCAGCTCATTTATCTCGCTTAAAGCCTCATCTACATTTTGCTTTCCAAACTCTGCATATAATTTATTTAAACAAGCTTCGTCTTTAAAGCTGTCATTTTCCAATAATTTATATGTAACTTCATCAATAATATGTATACTTCCGCTGTTTGTATCCACACATGAATATACATCATCAATTTTAAATACATGTACCATTAATCTGTTTCCTCCAAAATTATTTACAATTCATAGTTTCAAACTTAAATCTATGCAAATTTTACTATATAAGAATAAAAAAGTAGTGGCAGATAACCACTACAAATTTCATTTGTAAACAAGAAAACCTTAGGTTTACTTATTCTCGCACTTTTGATTACCTACAGTACAAGATGTCTTACATGCTGACTGGCAAGATGTCTGACATTCGCCACAGCCTTTATGATTCATATTATCTGTAAGCGTAGTCTTGTTTAGTGTTTTTATGTGTTTCATAATATCCTCCTAAGACAACTTTCTTTGACCTATAGATTATATCACGCATTTTATAAATTTCAAAGAATTTTTTTTGCTATTTACTTGTATTAACTCCCAATATTCCTCCTATAATTGCAATTGGAATGAAAATCAAATGTTTTAAAATATTGATATCATCTCCTTGCAATAATGTATATTTCATTATGCTCAAGATCAAAAAATATACAGCCCAAACCTCAAGACCCCGCAAAAGACCTCTTTCCTTAGTTTTTCTGGCATATAAAAATGACACTATAAAAATACATATTGGCGCAATAAAACTATACGAATAATCTAAAATTTTATTGTAACTAAAAAAGTATGTAAAAATTGATAAAAATAAAAGTAATATTAAAATAAGAACAATTAAAACTACTGAATATTTCAGTAAATAACTAAGCTTCATATTATCCCTCCGTTATGCCATAGCCCCAACTATAAATGTATAGGATGTTCCTGTACATTGGAGACTTTGAAGCGGCACTATATTTTTCCAGCGTGAAAAAATTTCACGCTATTCCCCCTAATAAAATATATTGTAAAAATATGTTTTTATGCAAAAAATATAAAAAAAGTGAACTATGTTCACTCAGACTGATGACAAAGTCGA